>NZ_CP009692.1:3977636-4297194 GCF_000832605.1 Bacillus mycoides | reverse complement strand
ATACACCAGAAATGAATTCTTTTCTCGTTTTTTCCAATTGACGTTCGCGTTCAATATCTTGTTGTAATTTTGTATTGGCAACATTTAATCGGTCGATTCGATCTTTTAAATTTACAGAGAGTGTATTAATACCACTTGATAACCCGCCAATTTCATCGTCTGCTGTAACAGGTAACTTTTCGCTAAAATCAAAGTTGGCCATTTTTTTTGTAACGCGATTTATCTTAATTAATGGTTTAACAATGATTTTTGAGTAGTAGAAGGATAACAAAATAATAACGAGAAACACGATAATTAAGGCATAGACATAATAATCTTTTAAAACGAGCATCGCTTCATTAACAGGTTGTAAAGATGCTATAGCAAAAGCGTACTCCTTAATTTCTCCGTTTTCCATAATAGGCTTTACAAAGATACTATTTTTTATATTCTCTCCGCCATCTACTATATAAGTGTTTAATTGCTGCGAGTTAGCAGTGCCATTTCTAATAATCTCTGCAAAATATTGAACGGCTTGTAATGTTTCAAAATCATTTGCAAGACGAACCTCGGCTTTTGATGGAAGCTGTAACTTAGATACAATACCAGTAAAATCAATTTGAATCGCAGTTTTGTATCGGTTTGTAAGTCTATTTTTAGAAGGGTTGCCATTAATGGATTGAAAATCTGAATTGATACGTTCGTTTTGCCATCGATTATAATTTGTTGTCAATTCTAGTGGTGTTATTGTGTTCCCTTGTACCAAACCGACGACGTTTATCATGCCATCTTTTTTCAATCCTAAGTTTTCGAATTTCTTATATTCGTCGGGCGTTAAAAGATTATTGAGCGGAATGGAATATGTTTCATTATTTTTAGGATTAATTACATCAATGTAGTAATTGTTGTCACTTTTAATAATGCCGTCAGAAGTTAAAAATTGCATTTCAGCATTTGTTTTATCATGAAATTCTTGTTTTAATTTTCTAGTTTCCTCAAAGTCCTGGGTGCTTTTTTCGTAATTATCTACGAATTTTTCAAACGCCGTTTGAACGGTTTTTACTTTCTTATTAATATAGAACTTCTCTAAAAATAGAGATTGTCCAAGGAAAAAAAGGAGAAATATGATTGTAAATAAAGTTGATGTTAATAAAAATAGTTTAAAGACGATGCTTCTGTTCTTCACTGTTTCACCTCGTATGAAAAATACTGTAATACAAATGATTTCTTAATTATAACAAAGGTTACAAAAAAGTAGAGGGGATAAATCTGTCTCTCTCTAAAGTAGTTTTTTATAGAAAGTCACATAAAGAGAAGGTGCAGTGACTATAGAAGTATTTTAGCATAAAAAAGAACTCGCCAGACGTATGACGAGTTCTCTAGTGTACTATTGCTGAATTGCTGCATCTAAAGCGATTTCAATCATTTCGTTAAATGTAGTTTGACGCTCTTCAGATGTAGTTTCTTCACCAGTGAAGATATGGTCGCTTACTGTTAATACAGATAATGCATTTACACCATATTTAGCTGCTAATGTGTAAAGAGCAGTCGTCTCCATCTCTACTGCTAATACACCGTAATCTGCAAGTTTTTTAACCATGTCCATGCTCTCACGATAAAATACATCTGCTGTTAATACGTTACCAACACGAACGTGTAATCCTTTTTCTGTTCCAGCATCGTAGGCTTTCTTTAAAAGATCAAAGTTTGCAGCAGGAGCAAAATCAAAACCTGGGAATGTTAAGCGGTTCATATTAGAGTCTGTACAAGCCGTCATCGCAATAATAACGTCACGTACCTTAACATCTTTTTGAATTGCACCACATGTTCCAACACGAATTAAATTTTTCACTCCGTAGCTTTGAATTAATTCGTTTACATAAATAGAAATAGAAGGAACACCCATACCTGTACCTTGAACAGATACACGCTTTCCTTTATAAGTTCCAGTGAAACCTAACATGCCACGCACGTTATTATAACAAGTAACATCCTCTAAAAATGTTTCAGCAATATATTTTGCACGTAATGGATCACCAGGTAATAGAATAGATTCAGCAATTTCGCCTTGTTTTGCTTCAATATGTACACTCATGAAAAATCCTCCTTATTAATGTATTGATAGAAATCAATATCATTTGCATTATACACTACGACTCCTTTCAATTAAAATCTTTTTTATTTGTAATATGTGCAAAAGAGGAGGATTTCATAAATCATAATCTAGAATATATATTTAAGAGGTTTTGCATGGATAAAGAAAATAAAAATGGTAGGTGATATTTTGAAAAATCTTGTCATTGGGCTTATTGCACTAATACTTATTGTGGCAGGAGGATTTTACATAAAAAAATATCAAGAAACTGTAGAAACGACCGGAGATGTTCAAGAAGTGAAATGGGATGTGAAAAATAAAAAGGAAAATGAAAAAGCCGATATTTCGTTTCAATTGCTAAATAAAATGAATAATGAAGTTCGTGGTGTGAACGATCAAATTCGAGCAGTGATAGTGGATGGGAATCTGAAAAACATACAACAAACGAAGCCTATATTTGCTGGAAATGGATCGTATAAGCTATCTTCAGATGTAGTGAAAGGTGAAGAGTACACGATATTTTTGTATGAAGATGAAAACAAGTCTGTGGAATCATTTGCTAAGAAAGATTTTGGTGAAGAAAAAAAGGAGAAAAACAAGGACAAGAATAAAAAGAAACTACCTGTCGATACTGTACTTACAAAAAATATAGGAGAGCATCAAGTGTCTCTTTTATTTGGTGCATTACATCCGAATGAGGCAGTGACATTAACATTTCAGTTTCAAGCGAAAAAGGGAGAAAAGATGAAATTAAATTCAGGAAGAGGAGAGGTCGATTCTCTATATATCGTTGATGAAACGAGGGAACATTTTTTATATGCTATTCCTGTTGATACGGATGAACAATTACAATATCGTATTACCTTTCCAGAAGAAGGGACATACAAAATATGGGGGGATTTCCATATAAATGGTAAGAAGTATGCAAAGGAGTTTAGTATACAAGTGCAAAAACGAAAAAACAGCTAAGTACTTAGCTGTTTTTTCGTTTTCCTATTAATTTTGTTACAGAGAGCATTGTAATTGGTAAAGAATGATTCTTTCGAAATGCTAAATATTTTCCACTCCATGCAGGTTTATATTTTTCTTTGAAATGTCGTAAACCGCTGAAGCTATATGTGTAACGAACGTTATTAAATATTGCAGCAGCAACTCGTTCAGACCAAAACGATTGCGTTGATAAACCGACATTTGAGAGTGGTGCCATACCAATATTAAAGGAATGGTATTCATTTTCTTTTGCCCAGTGGAATAAGTGGATAAAAATTGCATCCATAATTCCGCTAGGGGCATCTGGATAATAACGCATTAAATCAACAGATAATATGCCACTTTGATATACTGGCATAAAGGTTGTGAATGCAATGATTTTTCCTTCTGCATCAGATAATGTAGCGATAGGGGCACGACTAATATACTCACGATCGAAGTACCCAAGTGAAAATCCTTTCTCTTTTTTTCCGCCGAGCCAAGCATCAGACACTTTCTTTAATTCCTCGTATAATTCGTCTGAGAATGGTGGCTCATGAATAGAGAATGTATAACCTTCTCGTTCAAAACGGTTGAAAGTGGCTCGCATACCAGCACGTTTCTTTCCTGTTATTGTAAACGTATTTAAATCAACGACAGCCTCTTCACCAAGTTTAAAGAAGTTGTAGCCAAAATCGTGGTATAAGCTCATCCATTTGCTTTCAATTTGATAGAATACGCAAATATAGCCAAATCGATCAGCTTCAGTCAAAAATTCTTGCAATACAGTGCGGTAGGAGGATGGATCACCAATTGGATCACCTAGTACAACAAGACGTTTTCCAGTAATTGAAAAGAGAAGAAGTGCTTTTCCGTCACTACTGAAGAAGAACTGTTTATCTCCTAAAAAACCTAAATGACTAAGTACATTCCCGCCATGTTCATCTAAGAAGTTTTCTAACCTTTTATCATTAGCTGGTTGCCCGGGAAATTGACTACGGTAACGATTGGCAATTAGTGAGCCGATAAGTAAAAAAGTAGGAACGAAAAAGGCTGCTGCTAATGCACTTCGTTTAACTTGTGTAATATTTCGAACGACAAAATCAGGTTGGAACGCTTCTTTTGCACCCGCAAATAAAATACCTAAGTTTTTATATAAATATAACGTAAGTAATAAGAAGATAAATACTTTTACGATATCAGAAAGAGAGACTTCCATTTTTTCGCGTGCAAATCTTTTACGAAGCATATACAGCACAGCAAGTACGATTAATAAAATAAAGGTTTCTTCAATATCAATTCCTTTTAGGGTATTAAAGATTGCTGCTCCAATTAAAGAAACAATCGTCATATAGTAAGAACGCTTTGTTCCATAATATATGCCTCGCGAAAGAATCAGGAGGAGAATACCGAATGTTAATGATAAGCTAAAAGAAAATTGAATAAGGTGCTTTGGAGCTAAAATATGTAAGGCGTGAGCTCGATTTATACTAGTCGGTAAAATTGTTGATAGAATAACCATTAAGCCAGCGAATACTGTTAAAGCGGCGGATGCCCATGAACCTAATTTCCCTAAAAAATCACGTTGTAAAGTCCAAATTACACCAGTTGTTTCTAACGCAGGTGCAATAAATGGTTTATCTTCAATTTTTTTTATGGCAGCTCCTGTCATTTCAAAGGCTGCAAAAATGAGACCTAGGCAGAATGGTAAGATGTAATAGACAAGTCGGTATAATAACATAGCAGGTAGTAATACGCCTGTATCAACGCCGTATTGTCCTAGTCCAGTTAAGAAAACAAGGTCAAATGAACCAAGGCCACCAGGAACAAGACTTACGACACCAGCTAAAGCAGCAATTACGTAAACACCTAAAAACTTTTGAAATTCGATATCAATTCCAAACAATATTAAAATGACGTACATAACGATACCGGCAGATACCCACTCGACTAATGAAACTAATGAATATAAAACAGTTGGATTTTTCTCTTCTTCTTCTTCTTCTTCTTCCTCTTGTCCGTCTAGCTGTTTTGTTTTTCTATTTTTAATTTTAGAAAACCCAATATATATAGGAACGAAAAGAGCAAAGAAGATAAGAACAGGCCATAACCACGGTTTTTCGTGCAGAATAAAACTAGTGTCTAATATTCCAATAAGGCCGAGGAATGACAGAATGGCTAATCCGTTAATAAAAGCGGTTGTCATCCAAGCAATACTTTTAATAAGTTTTCCATTATCTTTTATATGCGGACGATATAGCATTGTACGTACACCGGCACCAACAAGACCACCAAAACCGATAAACCCATTTAAAGTGTTGGCAATCCATGAGATGCGGAAGATCTTTTGTACAGGTATATCTGCTTTTAAGTAACGAAGCATAACAAAGTCATAAAAGAACATTGTTGAAACGGCAAATGCACCGAGTGTAATCGCTAAAAATACCCCACCAGTTGGAATGTTTTTAATTGTTTCAATTGCTTCTAAAAAAGAAATGCCTGCTAATTCTTTTTTAGCTTGAAAGAAAACAATTGTTAAGACAACAAATGGGAAGATTATTTTCCCGATTTGTAAGAAACGTTTCCATGAAAACGACATAAATACAACTCTCCTTGTGTAAGAAAACTGAGACAATAATATTATTATGACAAACTTCAAGAAAAATAAAAAGGTAAATTCCTGTATAGGGAAGCTATTTTTTTTATAGGTTATATTTAAAAGAATATTTCGTTTATTAGAAAATTGAGTTAATATAAGGTGAAAGAAGGAAGAGAGGGGAAGTAGATGATTATAATAGGTTATGCAGGATATGAGTTAGAAAAAGCAAAACCGAATACATCAGAAGATTTTTTTAATAGATCTGAAGTGACATATATATTAAATAATCAAGAAAAAACCTTTTCTGTCTTATATGTTAGATATTTTGAAGAAATTTTACAAGAAATTACCCCTTTTGAAGGAAATCCAGTTTATAAAGTAGAAGAACAAGACGTATATTTACGAGATATTGTAGCGATCGCTTGTTTAGTGAAAGATAAAGAGCTACGCGCGCAGAAGCGCTTGTATCTCAATGAAGTAACAGACTTTCAACGATACTTTGATGAGGGAACAGTGGTGAAAGTACAAGAAATATTAGCTGAATTACATAAAAATAAAAGAGTAGAAATAGCGTAAAACGGCAAAGGAGAGAGAAGCCATGTCTAATTTGATGGTTGAAAATCAAACAGAACAAGTTTCTATATTTTTAGAAGATGTAATTTCCTTGATAACTAATTATGTAAATTATCATACGTTACCTTCTTTATTGGAGGAGACACCAACAGGAAACGAGCAATATTATAAAGGTATATTAGCATCAATAAGAAGACTTCTTGTTTTTTGTGAAGAAGGACTTGATGCATGTTTTGTTTTGTTGAATAGCCAACCATTTCGAAAGACCGCAGCTGAAACAGTTTTATATAAGATTTACCATCAAGTAATTGCAGAGTTTTTTTCGCCAAAGAATGATCATTGGTATGAAAATAGTCGTTCTGCTTATACAGGGAAAAATTCTATTGTTTTTCAGCAAACCCCCCCTGGGTCTATAGAACGAATGATGAAGGATTTAGAAGGGAAATTTCAATTGATGCGTGAAGAACTAGAATATTATGAGACAGATTACCAAACAAAAATGTTGCACAAATATTAATTAAGGAAAAGAAGCTAAGGATACTTAGCTTCTTTTCCTTTTGTACAGTTATATAAGGGATTTTCATTGAATATATTTAAGTGGATAGCAATAAGGAGGTGTGACATGAGTCAGCAAGGTGTATTTACAGATTACTTTCATGAAGTAGAAAGCTGGTGTGAAAGTGTTCTTCAAGTATTAGATAGCCGTGCAATGGAAGTGTATGATGTCCATATGCTTGCTTATAAAATTCAAACGTTATTAGAGCGTATGAAAGAGCATGAATACGACACAGATGCCGAGTTTATGTATGAAATAAGTGAGGATGTAGAACATATTCAACACCATTTACAGGAAGTATTTATGCAAGAAGGAGAGGAATATGAACTATGTGAAAGAGGGGATAGCGAACGAGCTGTTCCGATTGGGGGGCATACCCTTCCGCCATTACCTTATCCATATAATGCGCTAGAACCGTACATTTCACGAGAAATTATGATGTTACACCATGATAAACACCATCGTAGTTACGTGGAAGGATTAAATAAAGCAGAGAAGATGATGGAAGAAGCGAGAAAAACAAATCAATTTGATTTAATTAAGCATTGGGAAAGAGAAGCGGCTTTTCATGGATCAGGTCATTACTTACACACGATATTTTGGAATAATATGAAAAAAGATGGGGGCGGGGGTCCACGAGGGGCATTATCACAAGAAATTGAGAAGGATTTTGGGAGTTACTTACGTTTCCAAAAACATTTTACAGAGGCGGCCTCGAAAGTTGAGGGGTCTGGATGGGCAATCCTTGTATGGGTGCCTCGGTCCGGAAGGTTAGAAATTTTGCAGAGTACACTTCATCAATTGTTTACACAATGGGATACGATACCGCTCCTTGTACTAGATGTATGGGAACATGCGTATTATTTACAATACCAAAATCGAAAAGATGAATATATTAAAAACTGGTGGAATGTTGTAAATTGGCCTGATGTAGAAAAAAGATTTGAAACTGCGAAACAAATTGAATGGACACCGTATTAGACGCATATCTCATGCGTCTTTTTTAGTGGAGGTGGAAGGAAGATTTCGTTCATATTTTAAAAGGCCAAGCATACACTTGTACAAAAAGTGCCAAAAGGACGTGGGGGGAAATATGAGACGAATTTGTATAATAATTACGCTAATTATAATGTACGCAAGCGTTATGCCAATTCCTGCATATGCAAAAATGAACGGTGGTGTCAGTGCTCGTAACGCAGTCTTAATGGAACAACAATCCGGTCGTGTGCTATATGGGAAATTAGAACATGAGCCACAAAAAATTGCTAGTATAACAAAAATTATGACAGCATTGTTAGCTGCTGAATCAGGAAAAATGAAAGAATTAGTATCGGTTAGTAATGAAGCGGTACGAGTAGAAGGATCGGCAATTTATTTAAAACCTGGACAAAAAGTTAAGTTAGAAGATTTAGTTTACGGATTAATGCTTAGATCTGGTAATGATGCAGCACAAGTAATTGCTGAAAATGTGGGAGGGAGTATAGAAGGATTTGTATATTTAATGAATGAAAAGGCGAAAGAAATCGGAATGAAAGATACGCATTTCTCAAACCCGCATGGCTTGGATGGGGATGGATCGCATTATTCGTCGGCTTATGACATGGCATTATTAACGAAATATGCAATGGGGAACGAGACCTTTAAGAAAATTTTTGGAACAAAAACGTATAAATCAGATTCTTGGGATTATCCGTGGAAAAATAAACATAAGCTTGTGACATCTTATTATGAATTTGCAACAGGGGGAAAGACAGGTTTTACGAAGAAAGCAGGACGGACGCTTGTCACAACAGCTTCAAAAGATGGACTAGATTTAATTGTCGTAACTTTGAGTGCTTCTAGTGACTGGGATGATCATATGAATTTGTTTGATAAAGGCTTTGAACGCTATAAGCAAGCGAAAGTTTTAGGACAAGGCGCACTCGCTGAAATAAATGAAAAGAAATATGCCAATCATGTTTATACGAAAAATAGTTTTTCTGTACCTTTAACTGAAGAGGAAAGAAAGAGCGTGTTATTGAAAGTTGAGCTCGATAAAAGTGCAAAACTTACGGATGGAGTAAAGATTGGGAAGACAGAAATTTATGTAGGGAACGAGAAAGTTGGAGAACGAAATTTGTTTTACAGTAAACGAAAGTTAGTAGCTACAACGGGAATGTATTGGAATAACGTAAAAGAAATATTCTCTTACATGATAGGTGTTGGGATAGATGGTTAATCTCGTATGGGCAGCGATGGCAGTTATAGGGATTGTGTATGCCATGATAAATGGAACGATGGAAGAAGTGACCAAAGCAGTGTTTGAAGGGTCAAAAGATGCTGTAACGATTTGTATTGGACTTATTAGTGTTTTAGTATTTTGGCTCGGTTTAATGAAAATTGCTGAGGAAGCTGGATTGTTAAAGAAGTTAGTATCACTTTTTATGCCGATAGTAAAAAGATTATTTCCAGAAATACCGAAGGATCACCCGTCAATGGGATTCATTTTATCAAATATGATGGCGAACTTTTTTGGGTTAGGTAATGCAGCAACACCTTTAGGTATTAAAGCAATGGAACAACTGAAAGAGTTAAATGGTGGAAAGGATTCAGCAAGTCGTTCTATGGTGACGTTTCTAGCATTAAATACTTCAGCGATTACATTAATTCCGACTACTGTCATTTCGATTCGAATGACTTATGAATCAGCAAACCCTACTGAAATCGTTGGCGTAACATTTATAGCACAAGTGTTATCGATGATTGGAGCGATTTGGATTGACCGCTATTTTTACCGGAGAAGGAGTAGAAAGGGGCGGAAAAAATGAGTATTGTAAATACAATTTCATTATGGGTAATTCCTTGTGTAATTGGTTTTATCCTTTTGTATGGCACGATAAAGAAAGTTCCAACGTACGAATCGTTCGTTGAGGGCGGAAAAGAAGGGATTCAAATTGCGGTTTCCATTTTGCCGTTTATGGTTGGAATGCTTGTATCTATTTCTATTTTCCGGGCATCAGGTGCTTTAGATGCGATGATATCGGTAATGAAGCCGATGTTAGACTTTATTCATGTACCAGCCGAAATCGTTCCACTTGCACTTATACGTCCGATTTCGGGATCTGCTGGTTTAAGTATTACGACCGACTTAATCGCTACATATGGGCCAGACTCGTTTATTGGTAGGTTAGCTTCAACGATGCAAGGTAGCACAGATACGACTTTTTATATATTAACAGTATACTTTGGGGCTGTCGGTATTAGAAAAATGGGAGATGCATTAAAGGTAGGACTTTTTGCAGATTTAATCGGAATTATTTGTTCAATTGTGTTTGTTTCCCTATTGTTTCGGTAATGCTATTCATTTTTTGCGCTATTTAGCTTATAATACGTATACGACCACTATTAACGTGTAGTTTAATAGTGGTTTTTTTATGCGGTGTTTTTGACAAAATGATGAACTTTTATCGTGGACAACATGAAAAAGTGTAGACAATAATAAAGGGTGAAAACGTGATATGCCTTTAGACGTTTATCATCATTGCTATGTTGTTAAAGATAGGCGAAGTAAATGGCATAAAGCTTAGGCGGTTGCCAAGTCTTTCTAATGTAAGGTAAGATAAATTTGAGGTGAAAAAAAGAAATGGAACGATTACAAAAAGTGATTGCGCAAGCAGGTATTGCATCGAGAAGAAAGGCTGAGGAATTAATTCAGCAAGGGAAAGTGAAAGTTAATGGGAAAATAGTGAAGGAGTTAGGAACAAAAGTAACTCCTCAAGATAAAGTGGAAGTAAATAACATCCCTCTTGAAAAAGAAGAACCTGTTTATTTTTTACTATATAAACCAACTGGTGTAATTTCAAGTGTATCAGATGATAAAGGAAGAAATGTTGTAACAGACTTTTTCCCTGAAATTAGACAACGTTTATTCCCAATCGGACGCTTAGATTATGATACGTCTGGCGTATTATTGATGACAAATGATGGTGAATTTGCAAATGTATTAATGCATCCGAGATATAAAATTGAAAAAACGTATGTTGCGAAAATTAAAGGGCCATTAACAGGTGAGAAAATTCGTATGTTAGAACGAGGTGTTGCATTAGAAGATGGGAAAACAGCACCAGCACAAGCGAAAATTATTTCTTGGGACAAGCGTAAAGAGATGGCAATTGTACAATTAACGATTCATGAAGGACGTAACCGTCAAGTACGCCGCATGTTTGAAGCGTTAGATTGTAAAGTAATGAAATTAAAACGTGAACGGTATGCCTTTTTAGAAGTGGGTAGCTTGCGTCCTGGCGATGCAAGAGAATTGACACCACATGAGGTGAAACAATTACGTGCATTGGCTTCTACAAAGCCTCGCTAATCTATATTGTGAAACTTTCACCAGTGGAATGCTCCGCTGGTGATTTATTAAAAAATACATATATTTATCACTCGTCGAAGAGAGGGGAGACAATATGAAAAAAAATCGCTTATTATTTCGTGTTATCATTTTGCTCATTTTAAGCGGTGCGGTAGGGTTTACGCTATATCAAGGATTTTTTACTGATAAAGAGAAAATGCAAATTGGAAAAGAAGCACCTAACTTTGTTGTAACTGATTTAGAAGGAAAGAATATTGAATTAAAAGATTTAAAGGGAAAAGGTGTATTTTTAAATTTTTGGGGAACTTGGTGTAAACCTTGTGAAAAAGAAATGCCTTATATGAATGAGTTATATCCGAAATATAAAGAAAAAGGCGTTGAAATTATTGCCTTAGATGCAGATGAAACGGATATCGCAGTGAAGAACTTTGTGAAACAATATGATTTGAAATTCCCAGTTGCAATTGATAAAGGGCAAAAGATCATAGGTACATATGGAGTGGGACCATTACCAACAACCTTTTTAATTGATAAAGAAGGCAAAGTAGTAGAGCAAATTATAGGTGAGCAAACGAAGGAACAATTGGAAGAATACTTAAAGAAAATCACTCCATAATTAAGAAAGCCTTTACATAAGAGGTGCTTACGTATAGCGCCTTCGCTTTAAAAATTCTGAGTATTGCGGTAACTTTAAGCTAGAATATACAATAGTACATATAGATAAAAGGGCGGTGAGAGCTTTGAAAGAAATTAAGTGTGAATGTGGACATGTTAATCCGATAGGAACCATTTTTTGTGAAGCATGTGGGAAACCATTTGAAAGTAATGAAAATATAAAATTATTGGATATGAGATATGAGGGGAGTGCTCGGAGATCTCTCACACATACAAAAACGATAGTCGATAAAATTTGGAGTTTTTTCTCTTCTGTAAAAGTAGGTGTATGGTTAATCGTAATAACTTTAGCTTCATCGGCAATAGGAACTATCTTTCCCCAAGAAATGTACATAACTCCAGGAATCGAACCAGCTGAATATTATAAGACCGAGTATGGATTTTTAGGACAATTATACTATCAATTAGGATTTAATAATTTATATGGATCATGGTGGTACATGATTTTAATTGCTTCCATTGGTATTTCACTTGTTATATGTAGTTTAGACCGTGTCATTCCTCTTTATAAAGCTTTAAAAAAACAAGGGGTGAAAAGACACCCAAGTTTTTTGAAAAGACAGAGAGTGCACGGGACTGGTACGCCGCATGAAGGTGACTTAGAACGAGTTCAAATTAATTTAAAGAAACGTAATTATAAGGTGAAAGTGGAAGACGGGAACGTTTTAGCGGAAAAGGGACGTTTTTCACGCTGGGGTCCATATGTAAACCATATTGGTCTTATTATCTTTCTATTCGGTGCAATGCTACGTTTTTTACCGAGTATGTATGTAGATGAAGCACTTTGGTTACGTGACGGTGAAACGAAAGAAATACCAGGAACAGATGGTCAATACTATTTGAAAAACGAAAAGTTTATCAAGGAAGTTTATGATAAGAGTAAGGATAAAGAAGTTTTTGATGAAGCAATTGATCGTGTTGGTGATAAAATGATTGCGAAAAACTTCCAAACAAATGCTGTATTATATAAAGCGGTAGGAGAAAATATAGCGGGTCAAAAACCAAAATTAGAAAAGGTAAAAGAAGCTGAAATTCGAGTGAATGAGCCACTGAAATTTGATCAATTTGCTGTTTATCAAGTGGATTACAAAGAAAGTGAATTTAAAAGCATGTCTTTCCATTTGCAAAACAAAGAAAATAATCAAAAGTTGGGACCGATTAAAGTAGATTTAGCGAATCCTACAGAAAAATATGATTTAGGAAATGGGTATTCTCTAGAACTATTAAGCTATTTTCCTGATTTTTATTTTGATGAGAATGGAAGGCCGAATACGAAAACAAAATTACCGAATAATCCTGCATTCGTCTTTAAAATGTTTACCCCGGAAACACCAGATGGTGAAGTTAGTTTCGTCGGTATTCAGCAAAACATAGAGCCTGACGGGAATAATAAATATAAAATGTCATTTGCAGGTGTGGAAATGCAAAATGCAACAGCTCTTACGGTAAGAAAAGATTTGACGCTTTGGATTCTCGGTATTGGAGGATTTATATTTATGGTAGGTGTGATTCAAGGTATGTATTGGAACCATCGCCGTATTTGGATACAACGTGTTAATGATGAATGGTGGGTTGCAGGCCATACGAATAAAAATTGGTTCGGCTTAAAGAAAGATATTGAAAGAGTACTAGAAGGAACAGCGATTCCACAACCACACGATAAAATGAATGAAAAAAATTAGTTAAGGTGGGGAAACGATATGGTACAAATAAGTAGTAATTTTCTGTTCGCGGCGTTTATCTTATATTTAATTGCAACTTTATTTTTTGGAGGAGCAATTAAAGAAAAAGGTAACAAGTGGGCAAATATAGGTATAACTATAACAATTTTAGGATTTATTGCACAAATAGTATATTTTGTTACAAGATGGATCGCATCAGGACATGCACCGGTTAGTAACTTTTTTGAATTTGGTACATTTTTTGGCATGATGCTTGTGGGAGCTTTTATTATTATGTACTTTGTATATCGTGTAAGTATTATTGGTTTATTTGCTTTACCGGTAGCTCTTTTATTAATCGCTTATGCAAGTATGTTCCCGAGAGAAATTTCGCCGCTTATCCCATCTTTAAAGAGTAATTGGCTACATATTCATGTAACGACAGCGGCAGCGGGACAAGCAATATTAGCAATTAGTTTTATTACAGGCGTAATGTATTTACTAAAAAATGTAGATCAATCAACAAGAAGTAAGCGTACATTTTGGTTAGAGACAGTAGTTTTCACACTTGTTTGTACAGTTGGGTTTATTGGAATAACAACGGTATTTTCTAGTATGAAATACGAAGCGAAGTTTCAATGGATTGATAAAAATGAACAACAAGTTGAAATGAAGTATAATCTCCCTGCTTTAGTTGGACCGCATGAAGGGAAGTTAATGACAGAAAATAAATTAGAGCCAACAGTTGAAGTTCCAGCGATTGTAAATGCGAAAAAATTAAATACTGTTATTTGGTCAGTGTTAGTCGGAACGCTACTTTATATTGTATTAAGACTTGTTTTACGTAAGCGAGTGTCAGCGGCACTTCAGCCGTTAGTAAAGAATACGAATAGTGATTTATTAGATGAAATCGGATATCGTTCTATTGCGATAGGATTCCCGGTGTTTACATTAGGAGCATTAATCTTTGCAATGATCTGGGCTCAAATCGCTTGGACGCGCTTTTGGGGTTGGGATCCAAAAGAAGTTTGGGCGCTTATTACTTGGCTCTTTTATGCTGCGGTATTACATTTACGTTTATCTAAAGGATGGCATGGAGAAAAATCCGCCTGGCTTGCAGTGATTGGTTTTGCAATCATTATGTTTAACTTTATTGTAGTAAACTTAATTATCGCGGGTTTACATTCATATGCATAGAGAAATAAAATAGGAGAGTGTATGTCACTTTCCTATTTTATTTTTGTCAAATTTTCTTCTTTTTTGAGAAAAACATGACAAAGTAGCGGTTGATTCTGTAAAATGATGTCGAGGACCAAATATACTGTTCAAAAAAAATACATAGTTTTGGAAAAAAAATGAACAAACTTTATTATTCTTGTGAAGCATAATATGGGAAGTGGAACGTTAAAAAATGCTTAATTAAACGAGGATAGGTGCAACATTATATTGTAGAAGGGTAGGTGTAAACCGTTGTGGTAAAAGTACGCAGCGGGTAGAAATGGAAAATGAATCAAGAATTTTAATTGTAGACGATGAGGATCGTATTCGTCGTTTATTAAAGATGTATTTAGAAAGAGAGCAATACACAATTGAAGAAGCGGATAATGGTGATACAGCTTTAGAAATGGCGTTACAAAATGATTATGATTTAATCCTACTGGATATTATGATGCCTGGTAAAGATGGTATCGAAGTGTGTAAAGGGATTCGTGAGAAGAAAGCGACGCCAATTATTATGCTGACAGCAAAAGGTGAAGAAGTAAATAGGGTACAAGGGTTTGAAGTTGGAACTGATGATTATATTGTAAAGCCGTTTAGCCCGCGTGAAGTAGTACTTCGTGTGAAAGCAGTATTACGCCGCGCTGTACCAACGACATTCTTTACACAAGATACAACGACGAAAGATGTTACTGTTTTCCCTCATTTAACAATTGATAATGATGCGCACCGCGTTACAGCGGATGGTAATGAAGTAAACTTAACACCGAAAGAATATGAATTACTATTATTCTTAGCGAAATCCCCGGATAAAGTTTTTGACCGTGAGCAATTGTTAAAAGAAGTATGGCAATATGAGTTCTTCGGAGATTTACGTACAGTTGATACGCATGTAAAGCGTTTACGTGAAAAGTTAAGTAAACAATCACCAGATGCAGCGAAAATGATTGTTACCGTTTGGGGCGTAGGTTACAAGTTTGAGGTTGTGAACGACTGATGCTTTGGAGAAGTGTAGTAGGGAAGTTATGGATGACCATATTACTTCTCGTTTCGTTTGTTCTTGGATTTGTTGCTATTTTACTTTCACAGTTTTTTAGAACGTATTATGTTGATATGAGTGAAGCTAGGCTTCAGAAAGTTGCAACAAGTGTCACGGAATTAATTGAAGAAGGTGCCGATGTAAAAACGATTGAGAATATTGCTTACAAATTTTCTGATCCACTTTCAAGGATTATCATTGTAGAAGACGGTAAGGAAATTTCTTCTTCGCCGAAACAAGAAGGATTAGTTACTCTTACAATAGATGATTTGAAAAATGATAAAGAATTAGCAGCTGTTTTTACAGATAAAAAGGATATTAAGAATAATATTAGAAAAGCTTCTAATAGTAGGAAGAATAAAAATACTGAAAATGATATTATGATCGTCGGGAAACCAGTACAGTCAAAAAATCAAAGTGCAGTGTTTGTATATGAATCATTGCAAGTTCCAATACAAGGTATGGAGAGAACGACTGATTTTATTTTCTTATCAGCCGGGATTGCGATTATTTTAACAACTTTCTTTGCATTTTTCTTATCTACTCGAATTACGGCACCGCTTCGTAAAATGCGTGAGGTTGCATTTGAGGTAGCGCGCGGGAAATTTGATACGAAAGCCCCTATGGTGTCTCAGGACGAAATTGGTGAGCTTGCAACTGCTTTAAATCAAATGGGGAAACAGTTGAAGTTTAATATGAATGCCCTGCAGCAAGAAAAAGAGCAGTTAGCTAGCATTTTGAGTAGTATGGCAGATGGTGTTGTTACGTTAAATCAAGAAGGTGAAGTCGTTGTTATCAACCCACCGGCAGAACACTTCTTACAAGTTTGGCAAGAAGAAAAAGAAGTAGAGTTAATTAAAAAACTGCCTTCTGAACTTGTTGAACTATTCCATCTCGTTGTAGAAAGTGAGCAACAACAAGTTGTTGAAATTAATTTGCAAAAAGGTAACTACGTAGTTCTTATGACACCGCTTTACAATCAAACAAAAATTCGTGGAGCTGTAGCAGTATTGCGAGATATGACGGAGGAGCGTCGTCTTGAGAAAATGCGTCAAGACTTTATTGCGAATGTATCACATGAACTTCGTACACCGATGGTAATGCTTCAAGGATATAGTGAAGCAATTTTAGATGATATTGTGCAAACGAAAGAAGAAATTAATGAGTTTGTTCAAATTATTTATGATGAATCTGTTCGTTTAGGTAAACTTGTAAATGAGTTATTAGATTTAGCCCGTATGGAAAGTGGACATGTAGAGTTACATATAGGTGAAGTAGATATTCATCCATTTGTCGAAAAAATTGGCCGTAAATTCCAGGGGATTGCAAAGGATAAAGAAGTCCAATTAACAGTGGATTTCCAAAGTCCAATTGAACAATATACGTTTGATGCAGACCGTATGGAACAGGTACTGACGAATTTAATTGATAATGCAATCCGTCATACAAATGCAGGTGGACATGTTACACTTGTAATTAATACGAAAAATAGTGGCCTTACTTTCGAAGTGCAAGATTCAGGTGCTGGTATTCCAGAAGAAGATATTCCGTTCTTGTTCGATCGATTCTATAAAGCTGATAAAGCAAGAACGCGAGGGAAAAAAGTTGGAACAGGACTCGGGCTTGCGATTGCTAAAAATATTGTTCAAGGTCATGACGGGAAAATTTCTGTATCAAGTGTCGTTGGAGAAGGAACTACATTCTCTGTATATTTACCAAATCGTATAATTTAGATATATATGTTTTTAAAAAGTTGATCATGAATAAAAGCTTTACTGTTTTTTTATTTTTTTGTAAGTGCAATTAAATAAAGAATGGTAGAGTTTTTTTTCTTTAATAATCAGAAAGAAAATAAAAAGAGAGGTGTCATAATGAAATGAAACTTTATACAAAAACAGGTGATAAAGGGGAAACGAGTGTCATAGGTGGCCGAGTGGATAAAGATCATATACGTGTAGAAGCTTATGGAACAATTGATGAGGCGAATTCTCATATCGGATATGCCATGTCTAAATTACAAGAGGAATGTTTTCGTAACATTTATAACGAACTTGAAAATATTCAACATGAACTATTTGATTGTGGAGGGGATTTAGCAATAGTAGAGAAGAAAATCCCTTATAAAGTAACGATAGAGATGGTCGAGTATTTAGAGAGACGAATTGATTCGTATACAGAAGAAGCGCCGCCTTTAGAGCGTTTTATTTTACCAGGCGGTAGCGAGATATCGGCTGCACTACACATTGCACGTACAGTTATAAGAAGAGCAGAACGTTGTATAGTGTCATTGCAAAAAGAAGGAGAAACCAATGAAATTGTTCTAAAGTATATAAATAGGTTATCTGATTATTTATTTGCGCTTGCTAGAGTAATAAATGCGCGTTTACAAGTGAAAGATGTGGAGTATAACCGCAGTGCACTTGTTTTTCGTAATAAAGAAGAGAAGGAAGTGGAGTAATCCACTTTCTTTTTTTTGTATACTTTTTTCTGTAATATCCCACAATAGAGAAGGTATGACGGTTATTAGAAAACGGAGGATGTATATGAAAGCGTTAAAATGTGGCGTGGTGATATTGAGTGTATTATTTTTATCTCAATTACATGTTTACGCTGAAGGGAATCAGTGGATATGGCCTGTTGATGGGCAGATAAGTGATTATTTTGGGACAAGACATGGGAAACACTATGGTATTGATATAGCTGCGCCTATTGGAACGCCTGTTGCAGCTATTCAAAATGGTAAGGTGACAAAGTCTTATTTTTCAAGTAGTTATGGAAATGTTGTGTTTATTAAACATGGAGAATATGAGGCTGTTTATGCGCATTTAAATAAGAGATATGTAGTTCAAGGTGATAACATTTCAAAAGGAGAGCTAATTGGAGAGGTAGGGAATACAGGAGAATCGCGAGGAGCGCATTTACATTTAGAAGTGCATCAAGGGAGATGGACGATGGAGAAAAGGAATGCGATGAATCCGTTGCTTGTTTTAAATGAACAAAAAAATCAAGTTGTGTCATCATCACTATATATTGTACAAAAAGGTGATACTTTAGTTGGTATTGCCCGGAAATTTAGTATGACAGTTGAGGAAATTAAAGTGAGGAATGGATTGCGACAAGAGCAAATCTATCCGAACCAACAACTATACGTCAAGTAAAGGCAACGTCTCAAAAGCATAACTTTTGAATAAATTTATTTTTTTCTTATTTAAGATTGCGATAGTAAATGAAATTATATCGACGCAAATTTATATCGAACATAGCTATTATTATATCGACATTTCGACAAGAAATGTCGACTAACAATAAAATGCGACAGTAAGAGCAACCTATTCCTAACGAAAAACCGTCCCAAAAGATCTTTTGGGACGGCTTCTTTTACCAAAAAATAAAGACACATATAAATCCAGTAATAGCTAAGTAGCTATATAAGTAAAAGACTTTTGTTCTTGTTTTTTCTTTTGTCCGAAATAGTACGATAGTTGGTTCGATTAGACCAATTGTAAGACAAAGTAAACCAAGAAGCATAAAGCCAATTGAAAGAGAATACAGGGCGATTTGTGGTGCTTGAAATGGAATCATCCATTTTAATAAAAATGCAATAAGTGCAGTGTAACAAATGCTACCGATGTATTTATTCAATGGAGTATCAGAACGGAAACCAGGAAGTTTCTTGGAAAACGGACGGGAAACAACTTCCGTTTGTAAAGATGTATGTTCTTCAATTATTTTTTGAGCTTCTTTTCCTTTTTGGAAAAGGGATAAAATCCAGTTTCGCTCACCTTGGAAAATAAATTGAGAAGTTGTTAAATAGTGATCAACTTTTACCTTATTCCAACTCTTCCATGGATGACGCTCACACAATTTTAATTTACTTTCTGTTTTTTTATCATACTGATAAATACTTATGCCATCTTGGTCAAAAGTAGCGTAGTATGTCTCTCTTGAGAATGTGCCTAGATCAATTGGACAGTAGAAAAGTAATTCTTTTTTCAAATAAAAGTATTCTTTTCTTAAGTTCTTTTTCATTGCTTCTCGAATAGAGTGTCTTTTATCTTTCTTCATGACATTTCCTCCATAACTCAGAAAATGTTCTTATCTTAACAATTCAACATCTTATCACTTTTGACGACATATGACTAGGGGGATTCATAAGAGAAATACCGAATTATAAAAAATATGGGTTGTATTGTAAAATATAGTGATTGTTTCTTTAATTATATAAAATCAATAACTTATTTTTAGTAAGTTACACTTTTTTTGTTCACAATACGATCATGTTGTTGTATAATGAAGTGGAAAATAGAATATCGGTCTATCTTCGGGGCAGGGTGAAAATCCCGACCGGCGGTGATGAACATTTAATAATTTCGTTCTAAGCCCGCGAGCCGTTAAGGCAGGATTTGGTGTGATTCCAAAGCCGACAGTACAGTCTGGATGGGAGAAGATGGAGGTTCAAGCGTTCAAAAAAGATAAGTATTTGAACGTCTGTTTGATGTGCCTTAAAATTCTCCCTTTGTGTAAATCACAAAGGGTTTTTTCGTTCTATGAAAAAATAGGCATAGCAGAACCTTTCCACTTTCCATGAGAAGATCGATGGAAAAGGAGAGAGAAAGATGAAACAAAAAAACAGTGTAGTGCAGATGGTGAGTGTAGCGATGCTAAGTAGTATTGCGTATTTACTAATGATGTTGGATTTTCCATTCCCAGGGCTTCCGCCATTTTTAAAAATTGATTTTAGTGATGTGCCAGCTTTAATTGCGGCGATAATTTTTAGTCCAATTGCAGGTGTAATTGTAGAAGCGATAAAAAATATTTTGCATTACGGAATTCAAGGAAGTTTAACGGGAGTACCAGTAGGAGAAGTAGCAAACTTTATAGCGGGATGTTTATTTATTGGTCCAGCAGCATTCTTATTCCGAAAGTATCGCACAGTAAAAAGTTTAACGACAGGATTAATGCTAGGTACAATTACTATGACAGTTATTATGAGTGTGTTAAACTACTTTATTATTTTACCAGCGTACACTTGGTTTTTAAATTCACCAGCTATGTCTAGTGATATTATGCGACAAACTATTGTAACGGCGATATTACCGTTTAATGTAATTAAAGGAATTGTTGTAACAATTGTATTTGTAGCACTATTTTCACGCTTGAAAGTATGGGTATTTGCAAAAATGAAAAATGCTTAAAAATATTAAACCATTGGCAGCGTAACTGCTAATGGTTTTTTTGTTAGTGAGAATGAAAAAGAGTGCAAAAAATCCCCCTCATAAGTATGAGGGGGATTTTTTGAAGTTAATAAAAGACTATTCGAATTTTAAAGAGTCGCCATCAAATGATTCGTCAGCAACTTTAATTGAGTCAGTTGGACAACCTTCGAATGCATCCATCATATCTTCAATTAATACATCTGGAATTTCAACGATACCTTGGTTATCGTCTAATGTTACAAATGCAATGCCTTCATCATCATAGTCATAAATGTCTGGTGCAGCAGCACCACAAGCACCGCATGCAATACAAGTATCTTTGTCAACGATTGTATATTTTGCCATATTTTTTCCCTCCTGATAATATGTATGTGAAAAGTTCGCCAAAAAATTATAATCTTATTGTAAAACGGTTTTAAAAACTTTTCAACATAAAATTATAATGATAATGCTTATCAATTAGAGTGTCAACTTATTTTTGAATTATTTCATAAGATTTTCAAAATACTTAAATGTTATTTCGTTTGATACAATAGAATATATACAAGCATGTAGTGTGAATATGATAAGTTAAATGAATAGCAGTTAATGTGCAATCGTATTGAAAAAGGAATGAAGTTAGACTGAGAGGTGGAAGCGGTAATGCAGCTACAATATACTTTATTATATTGTTTAAAACAATTGAATGGTGAAAGAACCGTTTCTTCGATTTATTATTTATTAAAAGGAAAGAGATCGTCGCAAACATTACAAGATGGGAATATGTTTCAAATTTCTTTTTTGTTTGGGATTTATAAGTCATTAAATAGAGCTGATTATGATCAAGAAGTTGCAAAGTTGTTACAAACGGATTTAGTTCAAGGTATACATGATAATACATATGTGTTAACGACTGCTGGTAACGTGCAATTAAACAAATGGGAAGGTGACTTTGCCTTTCCGACATATTTAAATGGTTTACACTATGGTGAAATAGGTGAAACATTTTGGAAGAGATTATCATTGATCGTTCAAACCATTTCGAATTTACAACAGGCGAATACGAAATTTATTCCAATTCAACAGGATACAGAAATAATGATGTGGGTGAAACGTTTTCTCACTGGAATACCGTATATGAGAAGTGAATTGGCTAAAAGATTATGGAAGGAAATGCATACTCTTTTACAAAAAAATAATCCAGTAGAGGCGACAATCGTAATATATCGGTTAACTGGGTATAAACGTATTGGGTGTACTTTACAACAATTAGCGGAAATTACGAAACAAGATATATTTCGAGTGTATTTTTTATTTTGGGGTACAATTCATTTCCTTATTCAAGAAGTTCGCAATAAAGAAAATGAGTTTCCATTATTAGCTGAAATTATATCTTATCCAAATGAGAAAGCTGATTTATTTAGTTTATCAACAAAAAAAACATATAATCTTTGGAGACAAGGACGCTCTTTAGAAGAAATAGCAACAATTCGGAATTTGAAGGTTGCCACGATAGAAGACCATTTTGTAGAAATTGCTTTACGAGAAAAAGAATTTTCTATTGAAATGTTTATGGAAAAAGAAAAAATGGAAAAAGTAACAAAAGTAATTGAAGCATTACAAACACGTAAATTGCGTGTGTTGAAGCAAGCGGTTGGAGAGGAAATCTCTTATTTTGAAGTACGTCTTGTATTGGCACGGATGGAGGGTATAAATGAAGCTTGAGGAATATTTATATAAGTGGTTTGGATATTCTGAATTTCGTCCGGGGCAAAAAGGAGTTATTACGGACTTATTGGAAGGAAAAGATGTTGTAGCAATGCTTCCGACTGGAAGGGGAAAGTCAATGTGTTATCAACTTCCGGGGCTTCTGCAAGAGGGTACGGTGCTTGTTGTATCACCATTATTATCTTTAATGGAAGACCAAGTTACGCAATTAAAGTATGTCGTGAAAAATCGAGTTATTGCATTGAATAGTTTTCGGACGTTAATTGAAAAAAGAGAAGCAATGAAAAAGCTATCTTTTTATAAATTTGTTTTCGTATCACCAGAGATGTTGCAGTCGGAACTTCTAATAAGAGAATTGAAAAAAATTCATATTTCATTATTTGTCGTAGATGAAGCGCATTGTATTTCACAATGGGGCTATGATTTTCGGCCAGATTATAAAAAATTAGATAAAGTAATTGAGAGTATCGGATCTCCGACAGTACTAGCATTAACAGCAACTGCGACAAAGGATGTACTGCGAGATATAGCGGAAAGTTTAAATCTAAAAAATATTGCTGAGCATGTGTACTCAATTGATCGTCCAAATATTGCGATGGAAGTGCAATTTGTGGAAACAATAGAAGAAAAAAAAGAGGCGCTTTTTGAGCATGTAATGTATTTGCAAGGCCCTGGTATTGTTTATTGTTCAAGTAGGGCCTGGACAGAGCGTTTAACCGAGTATTTAAGAGGAAAAGGAATTACAGGTGTAGCTTTTTATCATGGTGGTATGGAACATGAAGAGCGTATGTTAATTCAACAACAGTTTATGAATGACCAGTTGCAAATTGTAATATGTACAAGTGCTTTTGGGATGGGGGTAAATAAGGCGAATACAAGATATATTATTCATTTTCAATATCCGACAAATGTAGCTTCCTATTTACAAGAAATTGGAAGAGCCGGAAGAGATGGAGAATTGAGTATAGCCATTTTATTATGTAGTCCATTGGATCACGATTTGCCAATTTCAATCATTGAAGATGAATTACCAAGTAAATCGCAAATACAATTTTTATTTTCGTTACTACAAGAAAGAATGTTTCAAACGAAAGTATTACCATTAGAAGATGTAGAAGAAATTTGTTATAATGCAGCAAGATTTAATGAACAGTATTGGCGCTTTACACGTTATCATCTCGAACATCTTGGAATCATACAACAGCGAAATCTCATGCTAGAGAGCTTGTCAGATGAAATAATGTACAGATTAATAGCGGAAGTGGAAGTGAGAATGCGTAATAAATATAGTGAGTTAGAAAATATGAAGTCATGGATACAAGTTCAAGGATGTAGACGTGAATATTTATTACAACAATTCGGTTATAGAAAAGAAAAAGAGATAGAAAACTGTTGTGATTACTGTGGTATTACAAAAACGGATTATAAAAAAAGACGAGCGCAACAGTTAGTTTTCGACTATAATTGGGAAACAGAGTTACAAAAGCTTTTCGGCCTAGGAAAGATGGAGGAATGATGAACATTCAAAGGCATAATGTTGAAGATATGAGTCCGAGAGAAATAAGACTGAATCTCTACATAACACAACTAATCATTATTGGTATCGGTTGTTTACTAGCATATATATTATTTCAAGATAAAAGAGAAGTTTATAGTTTATGGAAATGGGAACCGGTTTCTATACTTTTAATAGGTAGCTTGTTAGCGATTTGTATTGTGTTATTAGATTATGTTGCAATGCGAGTGTTTCCAGAATCTTGGTTTGATGATGGTGGCATTAACGATAGAATGTTTCAAGGGATTTCTGTCATGCATTTACTCGTTATCACGTTTATTATTGGCTTTGCGGAAGAGTTTTTATTTAGAGGTGTAGTGCAGACTCATTTCGGAATTGTAATAGCGAGTTTAATTTTTGCTGTGTTACATATTCGGTATATAACGAAGCCTTTTTTGTTTTGTTTCGTCTGCTTTATTAGTTTTGTTTTTGGTTATGTATTCGAGTGGACAGGAAATTTGTTTATAACAATCTTTGCACACTTTCTTGTTGATTTTATAATGGGGCTCCAATTAAGAAAATAAATGGAAGGTGGTGGTGAACAACATGAGAAAACGAATTCCTGATTTTGAAGAGGAGTTAGAAGTTGAGCAAGTGGAAGAAGATGAAAGTTTACCGCCGCGTAGTGAAATTCATAGAAATAAAGAGAACAAACCAAAGTTTAAAATGAATCACATTTTCGTCCGAGTGTTAACATTTTTGTTCATATTGTTACCTATTAGTATCCTATGGTATACGGATAAGTATATACAGGTAAAAAGTGATAGTAATAATGCTGAGAAAAGTGCGTTTGAAGTAATTTTCTTTGATTCCGCTAAGACTGAATCAAAGAAGCAGCCTGAGAAAGTAGCAACTCATGTTGTGAAAGATGGAGAAACTTTAGAAAGTATAGCGAAGCAATATTTCTCAGATGAAGATGGGATAGAAATAATAAAAAAGTATAATGATTTACAAGAAGACGAAGTGAAGGTAGGACAAGAATTGAAAATTCCTATAAAAGATAAGTCCACGAAGTATGAGAGCTAGCTAAATGAGTGATATATAGCTCCACATAAAATTAAGGACTATACTTTACGAGGAGGGAGAGTAAAAAATATATGTCATGGATTATATTATTATGTACTCTCATATGCATTGGTTTTGTATGTCTTCTTGGAATGTATAAAGAAGCGATGCGTAATACAGTGTTGGAACATACTTTAGTATTCGAAGAATTTCCGGAAAGTTTTCAAAAAGTTAAAGTTTTTTTTATTTCGGATATTCATAGAAGGATCATTTCTAGCTCGCTAATTGAACGAGTGAAAGGAAAAGCAGATATCGTAATTATTGGCGGTGATTTAGCTGAAAAAGGAGTACCTTTATCGCAAATCTCTTTAAATATTCAAAAGTTAAGAGAAATAGCCCCTGTATATTTTGTATGGGGAAATAATGACTATGAAATTGAATATCACGAATTAGATGCTTTATTAATAGAAAATAATGTGAAGGTATTAGATAATACAAGAGTTGTATTTGAATCTGAATTAGGAGAGAAAATTTGCTTACTCGGTATCGATGATGTTGGATTAGAACGAGATCGTTTAGATTTAGCGTTGTCTGATTGTAAAGAAGAAGGTTTTCGCATTTTAATTAGTCACAACCCAGATATAATAAAGAAAATGTCTGGTAATGAACAAATTTCGCTCGTATTAAGTGGACATACACATGGAGGCCAGATTCGGTTGTTTCCATCTGAAAAGTATTTAAAGGGTGGCGTATATAAGCATTCTAATACGACTCTCTTTGTTAGTAATGGGTATGGAACAACATTGTTCCCTCTTCGTTTTCGGGCACCTTCCCAAACACATATCATTACGTTATGCGGAGGGAAATAATGCCGAATTCAAATGGAAAATATAATATAAAAGCTGTCTCAAATATACTCGGAATTCAACCGAGTACACTTCGCGCATGGGAAAGACGCTATCATATTATTGCCCCAAAGAGAAATCGTGCGGGGCATCGTTTATATACAGAAGAGCATATTCATATTTTGAAATGGTTAATGAACAAAGTTTCTGAGGGGATGATGATTGGACAAGCAGTTCAGTTATTAGAAGGGAATCGGTTGCAGAACAACGTTCAAAAAGAAAAAATTACTGATACAGAAGTTGTTTTAGTGGACGATATACTACAAGCTTTGTTAGAATTTGATGAAATTACAATTTCTGCATTATTAAACGAGGTTTTTAGTATATATTCAACGGAAAAGGTTGTTGCAAGCATCATTCTTCAAGTGGCAAACAAGTTGTTAACTTTAAAAAGTAATAATGAGATTACAATGTCGCAATTCAAATATGTTGTATCATTCTTACAAACACGTTTAGGAATGATCTATCATAATGCGTCGGTGTATTCTTCCGTTAACAAAGTTTTCGTTTTAGAAAATAATATATTAAAAGGATTTATTTTCGCGACGTATTTACGACTAAAAGGATATCAAACAATGTATATGGGGACAGGTTTAGATGAAGAAGGTATTTTACTAGCTATTGAACAATTACAACCTAAATATTTGTTTATATCTTTTGATGATGAACGAGAACTTGAAGAGGCAGTAGAATTTATTGACTTGTTGCAAGAAAAAAATGAAAACATCTCTGGTGGTTTTATAGGAAGAAAAGGCATTGGAGATCAATTAAATCTTCAAAATATCCTAATTGGTAACACGAAAGAAGAATGGGATGGATGGTTAAAGATGCCGGAATAGTCGTTCGAAAAGAACCATCTATTTTCTATTTCATATAATAAAAATTAGATGCAATGGTTACGTAGGGAGGGTATGAGATGAGACTGGAACGTTTAAATTATAATAAGATTAAAATTTTCCTAACATTTGATGATTTATCTGAACGAGGATTAACGAAAGAAGATTTGTGGAGAAATGCACCGAAAGTACAGCAACTATTCCGTGATATGATGCAAGAAGCAAATACAGAATTAGGGTTTGAAGCGGATGGACCGATTGCTGTTGAAGTATTTTCTCTACAAGCTCAAGGTATGGTTGTAATTGTAACAAAAGAAAATTACGAAGTGGACACAGAAGATGAGTTCCGTGACGAGTTTATTGAAATGCAAGTGACTCTTGATGAAAGTGAACATATACTTTACGAGTTTGCTACATTAGATGATGTAATCAATTTGTCAAATCGCTTATATAACCTTGGTGTAACTGATGGGAAGTTGTATACGTGGGATGATCGTTTTTATCTTTGGATAGAAGAAGAAGAGCAATTTCAATTATTGAAGGCGGATTTTATAGCTATTTTAGCGGAGTACGGTAATCCGTCAACAGCAACAATTTACCGCGTAATGGAATATGGTAAAGAATTAATGGATTCTCAAGCGATTGAACAAATATACAATTACTTTGTGAAAAAACAAAACCTCAGCTAATGTAACGTAGCTTGAGGTTTTATTTTTATTCAGCTGAAAATCTAAAATCTATAAAACGAAGTGTAGGTAACAAGACTAGCCGATCTGTATGTTAAAATGTAATCAGTATTTCTTGATGAAATAATGGTTTTATCGAATGTATTTTGATGAAAATAAAAAATATTTAAATATTTAAGTATTTTACTTTTCTAAAAGCAATAAAAGGACTATAATAATAGTGAAAACGCTTGCAATACAAAATAGTTTGTATATATTTGTTAGCGTTTTCTATTGCATTCCAAATTTAACGGTGTATACTAGGCAATGAAGGTTTACTAAACAAGTGAAATTACAGGGGGTTTACTTACTATGGTAGCCGAAAAGGGAACTCAAACGAAAACACAACAACAAGGGGAACAACATTTTGAATTGTTAAATTCAACACAAATTGTAATTAATGAAGCATTAGAAAAATTGGGTTATCCAAACGAAGTATATGAATTATTGAAAGAACCAATTCGTATGATGACAGTGAAAATTCCAGTTCGTATGGATGACGGGACTGTTAAAATATTTACAGGATATCGTGCACAACATAATGATGCTGTTGGTCCAACGAAAGGTGGAATTCGCTTCCATCCAAACGTAACAGAAAATGAAGTGAAAGCACTTTCTATTTGGATGAGTTTAAAATGTGGTATTGTTGATTTACCATATGGTGGAGGTAAAGGTGGAATCATTTGTGACCCACGTGAGATGTCTTTCCGTGAATTAGAAAGATTAAGCCGCGGTTATGTACGAGCAATTAGCCAAATTGTTGGTCCGACAAAAGATATTCCGGCTCCAGATGTATTTACAAACTCACAAATTATGGCATGGATGATGGATGAGTATAGCCGTATCGATGAATTTAATTCACCAGGATTTATTACAGGTAAACCACTTGTATTAGGTGGATCACACGGACGTGAAACAGCGACTGCAAAAGGTGTAACAATTTGTATTCGTGAAGCTGCGAAAAAACGTGACATTGATATTAAAGGTGCACGCGTTGTTGTTCAAGGATTTGGTAATGCGGGTAGCTTCTTAGCTAAATTTATGCATGATGCAGGCGCGAAAGTAATTGCAATTTCAGATGCTTACGGTGCATTACATGATCCGAATGGATTAGATATTGACTACTTACTAGATCGTCGCGATAGCTTTGGTACTGTAACAAAACTATTTAATAATACAATTTCAAATACAGAACTGTTAGAACTTGATTGCGACATTTTAGTTCCTGCTGCAATTGAGAACCAAATTACAGAAGAAAATGCTGATAAGATTAAAGCGAAAATTGTGGTTGAAGCTGCAAATGGTCCAACTACATTAGAAGCAACAAAAATCTTAACAGATCGTGGTATCTTACTTGTTCCAGACGTATTAGCAAGTGCTGGTGGCGTTACGGTATCTTACTTTGAGTGGGTACAAAATAACCAAGGTTACTACTGGACTGAAGAAGAAGTAGAACAACGTTTAGAAAAAGTAATGGTAAAATCATTCGATTCAATTTATGAAACATCACAAGTTCGTAAAGTGAACATGCGCTTAGCTGCATACATGATTGGTGTTCGTAAAATGGCTGAGGCTAGTCGCTTCAGAGGTTGGGTATAATATATAATGTTTTGAGAAAACGTGATTTCCTTTCGAGGGAATCGCGTTTTTTTGTTGAAGTATTAAATGAGGTGTTGTATATGGGGAATGAAATAATGGAACGAGTAGACCAATTAGAAGAAAAGGTTAAGGTGTTAGAGGGTGAACTTGCAAGAGCTAAGAGAGCCCGAAAAACAAGTGTCGTTCGGGTGTTCGGCGAAGGATTATTATTTTTAATATTTGGTGCAGTTGTAGTTGGACCAATTATCGCGTTTATATTCACAATTATTACTTGGTTTGGTGAAAAATAGAATAAAAAATAAAAAAGAACGCTTGTTCTATACGAACAAACGTGCTATACTTTCCTTAGATAAGCAAAACGGAAATGATTTTAAGGAGAGATAAATGATGAAAATGACAGTAGACCAAAGATTTATGATGCCAGCAGATGTTGTAGAACGAGTGGAAGTATTACGAAACAAACAAAGCAAGCGTGGCACATTATTACAATCGGTAAATAAATTTTTCGGTTTAGATACGAAAGAAGATTGTATTTGGTTTTACGGTTTTTACGGAGTGGCTGTAAGTATTGTATTATTTATGGTATTCACATCAAATATTTTCGATGTTCTCTTCGCATAAGAAATATGCCATAAGGACATTGCCACCGAATACATATATAAGGAAGTAAGGTAATTTTTTAGAGCGGGAGTTGGTAGTAATGGCGATGTTCCCTATAGAGCGTAACTATATTGGGTATGGAAATTCACGACCAGGAATTCCTCTTTCAAAAGTAAGATTTATTGTAAGTCATGACACGGGGAACCCTGGTAGCAATGCGATAGGAAATCGGGATTACTTTAATGAAATACAACCGAAAGCTTCAGCGCATACATTTATTGATGATAAAACAATATTAGAAATTGTCCCTATAAATGAAGTTGCGTACCATGTTCGATACAATGTGCCAACGGATAATGAGTTATTCGGTTATGATGCGAATAAGGCTGCAATTGGGGTTGAACTTTGCTATGGTGGCGACGTAAACTTTTGGGAGGCGTATACTCGTTTTACGTGGTATCACGCTTATTTATGTCAAAATTTCGGTTTAAATCCTAAAAAGACTATTGTGTCACACAAAACGTTGGATCCTACTCGGAAAATCGATCCTGAGAATGTATTAGGGCAACAAGGAATTAAATTTCAGCAGTTTTTAGCAGATGTCTATCGGATGTATGTTTCGTTTAGATGACAAATATATGAAAAATGAATACAATAAAGATAGATGCCTACTGCTGTAAGTAGGTTTTTTCTTGTTTATATAAATAGAGCAGAGGTAGAAGACTAGGAGTGAACTAAGTATGCAAAAAGAAACAGTTATTATTATCGGAGGCGGTCCATGCGGATTAGCAGCGGCGATTTCGTTGCAAAAAGTGGGGTTAAATCCGTTAGTAATCGAAAAAGGAAACATTGTAAATGCAATTTATAATTATCCAACTCATCAAACATTTTTCTCCTCTAGTGAAAAATTAGAAATTGGTGAAGTTGCTTTTATTACAGAAAATCGTAAGCCATTTCGTAATCAGGCGCTTGCGTATTATCGTGAAGTAGTAAAGCGTAAATCTATACGTGTAAATGCATTTGAACGAGTGGAACAAGTTCAAAAAGATGGTGATGTTTTTAAAGTTGAAACGACGAAGCGTGACGGAAACAAAGAAATATATGTTGCGAAATATATTGTTGTCGCAACTGGATATTATGATAATCCGAATTATATGAATGTACCTGGTGAGAAACTTGAGAAAGTAGCTCATTATTTCAAAGAAGGACACCCTTATTTTGATCGAGATGTCGTTGTAATAGGTGGTAAAAATTCAAGTATAGATGCAGCGTTAGAGCTTGTTAAATCGGGTGCACGTGTAACAGTTCTATACCGTGGTGGGGAATACTCGCCAAGTATTAAGCCGTGGATTTTGCCGGAATTTGAGGCGTTAGTACGAAATGGGATAATTCAAATGCATTTCCATGCGCATGTAAAAGAAATTACTGAGCATACGTTGACGTATACAGTAGATGGTGAGGCAAATACAATTCAAAACGATTTTGTATTTGCTATGACGGGTTACCATCCAGACCACAGCTTCTTAACAAAAATGGGAGTTCGGATTGATGAAGAAACAGGGCGCCCGATTTATATAGAGGGTAGTATGGAAACAAACGCTGAAAATATTTTTATTGCAGGTGTAATTGCTGCGGGGAATAACGCAAATGAAATATTTATCGAGAACGGTAGATTCCATGGAGATGCGATTGCGCAAACCATTGCATCAAGAGAAGAATAAAAAGAAGCTGTCGAAATGATATGATCCCCTTATAGTAGACAGGAAAAAGAAAGCACATTAACCTGTTTACTATGGAGGGGATTTTTTTATGGGAAAAATTAGAGTCACTTACGATGTAGAATTTAAGAAAAAAGCTATAGATTTATACTTAAAAGAAGGCATGAGCTATAAAACCATTGCGAAAGAATTAGGTATTCATCACTCGGTTGTAAGTCGCTGGGTGAAACACTTTGAGGCTGAAGGAATCAAAGGACTAGAAGAAAAACGCGGGAAAGCGAAAGGACCAGGTTTAGGTAGACCAAGGGTTAGACCCGAAGATCCTGAAGCTAAGATCCGACGATTAGAAGCGGAAAATGAAATGTTAAAAAAGCTCTTAGGGATGTAAAAGGAGGAATGAAAGTCGTATCCAAAACGAAAAATTCGAAGTCATCCATGAAATGACAAAAACAGGTTATACAGTGACCATTCTATGCGATATTGCTGGTGTAACCAGAAGTGGGTACTACAACTGGATAAAACGGCATACGACGCCTTCAAAAAAACATCAGAGGATATCGAAATTAAGAAAAAGATATTGGCGTGTCATAAAAAATTAAGAGAAATTTATGGATATAGAAGAATACAAGTGTGGCTGAAAGCCACATATAACCTTCATTTGAATCATAAGCGCATCCAAAGATTGATGAGTGAACTAGGTATCAAAGCCGTAATTAGGAAAAAACGACCTTATTATGGAAAAAAAGAAGCTTATGTGATTTCAGAGAACCATCTAAATAGGGAGTTTCAAGCTTCAAAACCGAATGAGAAATGGGTAACCGATATTACCTATTTGATTTTCAATGGACAGCGCTTGTACTTATCCGCTATTAAGGATTTATACAATAATGAAATTGTTGCCTATGAAACCAGTCGTAGAAACGACTTAAAACTTGTGTTAGATACACTGAAAAAGGCAAAGAAAAAACGAAATGTGAAGGGAATCCTCTTACATAGTGATCAAGGGTCCCAGTATACATCTCGTCAATATAATCAATTACTTAAAAAATATCAGATGAAGGCAAGTATGTCTCGAAGAGGCAACTGTTGGGATAATGCTTGTATGGAAAACTTCTTCAGTCACTTTAAGGCAGAGTGTTTTCATTTACACTCCTTCCATAAAGCGAATGAGGTCAAACTTGCCGTGCGTAAATATATGCACTTTTATAACCATCAAAGATTTCAAAAGAAATTAAATAACCTGAGTCCATATAAATATAGAACTCAGGTTGCTTAGTTGCGCTTTTTAAATACTGTCTACTTGACAGGGGTCACTGCAAAATCTTCGACAGCTTCTTTTTAATCGTGCATAAACATATGTTGGATTGTTTCGTGAGAGTTTGTGTTTTCTAGTGCGACTAGTAATTTAATTCGCGCCTTTTGAGCGTTTAAACCGTAGGTGAAAACAATGCCCATATCTTTTAATTGTTTTCCGCCACCTTCATAAGAGTATACGTCTTGAACGATACCGTTAAAGCAGCGTGAAACTAATACAATTGGAATGCCTTTTTCTATTAATCGCCCTAGACTAGGAAGTGTTCTTGGAGGTAAATTACCTTGTCCAAGTGCTTCAATAACAATTCCGTCTACTGGTAGTGTTTCGATTGCTGATAATAATGTATCATCCATACCTGCGTATGCTTTTAGAACGACAACGTTTTTAGAAATCTGTCGTACTGTGCATGTTTCGTGATGCACTAAAGCATGATGGAAAACAACACCACGTTTTGTTACCATGCCAATTGGTCCGTACTGTGGACTTTGGAATGTCGCGACATTACTTGTGTGCGTTTTTGTTACATTTGTAGCACAATGTATTTCGTCATTTAATACGACTAGAACGCCTTTTTCAGCAGCTTCATTACTACTAGCAACTTTTACAGCTGATAAAAAATTATATAGACCATCGGCACCTAATTCATTACTAGAACGCATTGCCCCTGTCACAACGATTGGGATAGTTGCTTGAACTGTTAAATCAAGAAAATAAGCTGTCTCTTCTAATGTATCGGTACCATGCGTGATGACTACGCCGTGAATATCGTCTTGTTTTACTCTTTCGTCAATGATGACTTGCAATTGTAGCATTTCGCTAGGAGTCATGTGAGGAGATGGAAGATGGAACACATCTTCGACAATTAAATCAACATCGCCTTCTAAATCAGGAATGAATTTTAAAAGAGGATTCTTTTTACCTGGTTGTACGACCCCAGTTTCTTTATCTTCCTCCATTGCAATTGTTCCACCTGTGTGTAAAACTAGGATTCTTTTCAATGCTTATACCCCTTTCAAGTTGAAAAATACATTTAGAACATAACATGTTTTGAGTAAATTCGACAATGAAAATGTATAAAAGTATGCTTAGAAAATGACAATAAAATAAATTACCTTAAGTGTGCTCCGGTAAGTGGTTATTAGGTTAGGTTTTGTTTATGGAAATTTATGAGAGTGGATGTGTAAGTGTAGAGAGGGAAGGAGTGAGTTTTTTTGAAAAAAGTGGAGAAAATTATAATTCGTATATTACTGATTCAATTTATTTTTCTTTCTGTCGTCCAACTGCTTTTTATACATAAATCTTCAGTGAAATATTTATCGAAAATTGTTTATTACGAAGGTGTCGTCACGAAAAATAAGGCGGAAATCTTACAGGTGAATAAGTAGTTTTCATTTTCTTCTATGATGGATTATGCTACAATTATTGAGGATTTAATGACGTGAGGCAAATGAGAAGAAGCAGGGGGAAAATACCTGCTTTTCGTTTTGTTTTATAAGTGAAAAATGAGGTGTTACAATGGATAAACGAATTTCGATTGCTATAGATGGTCCAGCGGCTGCTGGGAAAAGTACAGTGGCAAAAGTTGTTGCAAAAAAACTTTCATATGTTTACATTGATACAGGCGCAATGTACCGTACTATTACATATGCAGCCCTTGAACAAAAAGTGGATATTGAAAATGAAGAAAAGTTAATGGAAGTTGTAAAAAATGTAAATATTGAATTTCAGCAAGGGGAAAATACACAACTTGTATTTTTAAATGGACAAGATGTTTCTGAAGTGATTCGTACGCCAGATGTGACGAATCGTGTATCTATTGTAGCAAAGCATCGTCTTGTTCGTGAAGAAATGGTACGTCGTCAACAAGGATTAGCTAAAAAAGGCGGCGTAGTAATGGATGGCCGTGATATTGGTACACATGTACTACCGGATGCTGAAGTGAAAATCTTTATGCTTGCTTCTGTAGAAGAAAGAGCGGAAAGAAGACATTTAGAAAATATGAATAAAGGTTTCGATTCTAATTTAGAGCAGTTAAGAGAAGAAATTGCTAGGCGTGATAAATTAGATTCAGAACGCGAAGTTTCTCCTTTGAAAAAAGCTGATGATGCATTGGAATTAGATACAACTTCTTTATCAATTGAAGAAGTTGTCCAAAAAATTATGGGTATTGTTTCAGGAGTATTTGCGAAATAAAGAAAGAGGACTATCCTCTTTCTTTTTTTTTTTTGAAATGTAAAGGATAAGTGAATTATAAGTCTCTTTTCTTGACAAATGGGCTAATTTGTAAGAAGTTAGTTACAGAGGGGAAAAAATGTCAGAATATATTCGCTATTATATTTCAAATCATACTTTCTTCAAGATGATTTTGCTGTATACTATTTATATAGATTTAATATAGTTTCTTGTGAACTGTATTGAAACAGAATATGTGATGATAAATTCTTAAACATGCAAATGAAAACATTTGTTTTCATTTCGTATATACATAAAAATGCTTTGTCAATTCTGTAGGGAGGTATTTCCATGGTAGAGAAAATGAATGAAGAAGTTATGAATTCAAAAGAATTACAAGTTGGTGACGTTGTTACAGGTTCTGTAACGAAAGTTGAAGAGAAACAAGTTCTTGTAAATGTTGGATACAAAACAGATGGCGTAATTCCGATTAGTGAATTAGCTAACGTTCATATTGAAAAAGCAAGCGATGTTGTAGAATTAGATCAAACACTTGAATTGAAAATTATTAAATTAGAAGATGATGATCTTGTTTTATCTAAGAGAGCTGTTGACGCAGAAAAAGCGTGGGTAGAATTACAAGAAAAATTTAATTCTGGTCATGTATTTGATGTTATTGTAAAAGATATCGTGAATGGTGGGTTAGTTGTGGACCTTGGTGTTCGTGGTTTTATCCCAGCTTCACTTGTAGAAGTACATTATGTAGAAGACTTTGCTGACTATAAAGGAAAAACATTAGCGGTGAAAATTGTTGAATTAGACCGTGAAAAAAATCGTGTTATTCTTTCACATAAAGCGGTAGTAGAACTAGAACTAGATTCTAAGAAAAAAGAGGCAATCTCTTCGTTAAAAGAAGGGGACATTGTTGAAGGAACAGTACAACGATTAACGGATTTTGGTGCTTTCGTTAACGTTGGTGGTGTGGACGGTTTAGTTCACATTTCACAAATTTCACACGAACGTGTAGAGCAACCTTCTGAGGTATTAGAGCAAGGTCAAAAGGTAAAGGTGAAAGTGTTATCTGTTGATGCTGATACGCAACGTATTTCTTTATCAATTAAAGCAGCTCAGCCAGGACCTTGGGAAAATGTTGCTGGCGAAATAAAAGCTGGAGATATTCGTGAGGGAGTAGTAAAACGCCTTGTTACATTCGGTGCGTTTGTTGAAATTTTACCTGGTGTTGAAGGGCTTGTACATGTATCTCAAATTGCAAATCGTCACGTGAAAAATCCAAATGAAGTATTGGAAATGGGACAAGAAGTAAAAGTGAAAGTACTTGAAGTCCATGTAGCAGAAAAACGTATTTCTTTAAGCATAAAAGAAACGCTTGAAGAAAATAATGTAACAGAAGATTATAGCCAATATGAGCCAAATGCTGATTCGGCTACTTTCCAGTTAAGTGATATTATTGGTGAACAACTGAAAAAATTAAAGAAATAAAGAGGGGTACAAGTGGTAAGGGCAAAACGTAAATTAGATCATATTGAATATGCTCTTTCTACTGGTCAGTCTCGTACGCATGGCTTTCATGATATTGATTTTGTGCATCAAAGCTTGCCAAATTCAAGTTATGACACTATAACATGTGAAACAAAAATCGGCGAACTTTCACTAAGTTCGCCGATTTTTATCAATGCGATGACTGGTGGTGGAGGAGAGCAAACATTACATATTAATGAGCAATTAGCATATGTAGCGAAACATCATAACCTTGCTATGGCTGTAGGTTCGCAAATGGCAGCTTTAAAAGATGAAAGTGAAGCGGCTTCGTATAAAGTTGTTAGGAAAGTAAATCCGAATGGGATTTTTTTCGCAAACTTAGGAAGTGAGGCAACTGTCGAACAGGCAGAGCGTGCCGTTGATATGATTGAGGCGAATGCACTGCAAATTCATTTAAATGTCATACAGGAGTTAACGATGCCAGAAGGAGACCGTGATTTTACTGGTGTACTTCAGCGGATTGAGAAAATAGTTTTAAAAAGTAAAGTACCTGTCATCGTAAAAGAAGTCGGTTTTGGAATGAGTAAGGAAACAGTACAACAGTTAGCGAATATAGGTATAACAGCAATTGATATTGGCGGACAAGGTGGTACGAATTTTGCTGCTGTTGAAAATGAAAGAAGACAGCGAATGCTTTCTTATTTTAATAACTGGGGCATACAAACAGCTACCTCGATTATTGAAGCAACCTCTACAAATAATAACCTCTCTTTTATTGCATCTGGGGGTATACAAACAGCACTTGACGTGGCGAAGGCAATCGCATTAGGGGCGAATACAACTGCGTTTGCTGGATACTTTTTACGTATTTTAATGCAAGATGGTGTTGAGAATTTAGTGGATGAAATTGATCTTTTACATACAGATTTAAAATTTATTATGACAGCTCTTGGCGTGAAGACGATAGAAGAGTTACAATCTGTACCTCTTGTTGTAAAAGGTGAAACGTACCATTGGTTAGCGCAGCGAGGGATTGACACTGCACATTATAGTAGGCGATAAAAAATCAACCATCCGGTTGATTTTTTTGCGTTTTATTTTCGTAAAATGAAGAGGGAAGGCGAGAAGTTATCATTCTATATAATTCTATAAATGGAAAAAAGAGAGAGTTTATATTATGATAAAAGTATATATAAATATCATACAGAAAAGCTAAAATTGAAAAAAGGGGTTATAAAAATGAAGAAATGTAGAAAATATGCCGCTGAATTATTTGAGTATTCTTACTTTTTCTATGTTTGTGGAGAGAAACATGGCAAAAGTAAGAAAGTATTCCTCTCTATATAGCTGGTTAGCGATAAAACAAGATAAGAGATTGCTATTTAAGAGTCAAAAGAAACAAGGGAAAATTCACTATAATTTTGGGGATGAGGATGTTAATAAAAAAGGAGATAATGTATCTTCAAATAGTAAAAATACAATAGGACGCATTACATATAATAGTGAAGATTTTAACATCCATGCACGAAATATAAGAGAAGATACAGCAGTTTCTGGATATAAGAAAAAGGTTGAAATTTCATTAACTTCAAATGTAAGAGAAGGAGATTCTAGTTCAACAACAGCACAATCAGCAATTAAAACGACGAATATTGCAATTGCAGTCGGGAATAAATTGTATAGGAATCCAACGGTGAATGCAGGAAGTGGAATAGAAGCACTAATTTTGCCAAGGGAATTAGGAGAAGACAAAAATCCATCGGAAGATTCGTATACAATTTATTATTTTAATATACCAAATGAAGTGAGTTTAAGTAATGCTGAAGTAGTATTACTTTCTGATCAAGGAAATACCATTGTGAGTAGGGAAATTAAAGGAGAAAAAGAAGATATTGTAGGTGCGAAAAAAGAGGTTGAGCGAAAGTTAAATGAGATAAGAGAGACGGATTATGTACGTGTAGAGGTAAAGAGTAAAGATCCTTCTCTACATACGTATTATGTTATTACATATTCTAAAAACCAACAGGTGTAGTTACGATTAATGCCTCGTTGAGTGATAGGGTTTATAATGCGAAAACAAAAGAATTATATTACGAGTAGAAATAAATAAAATAATTGTGTAAAAAGACGGTTTCGTACAATATCGAAACCGTCTTTTTGTATTGCCTATTTGAGGGCAGCTTGATTGGTGTGGGCTAATAATCCCCCACTGAAGTTTCACTTTATTTAATGCTGATTCTGCTTTCGAGCTTGCTCCGGTGTATCAAGACTTGTTGCACCGGGATATTGAAGTGATTGGTCGCGATCAGATTCAACGCGGCGTGATTCTCTTAGCTTTCGTTCTTGGCGATCTTTACCCATTGTGAGTTACACCTCCTTATTAAAAGTTTTGCTGTTATGAGAAAAACTATGCACAAAGAAAAGGAGGATTAACTTTCATAAAAAGTTCCCATAATGGAAATCATAGGAGGTGAAATGATGGATGGGAGTACTTTTTATTTTGTTGCTTGGATAGGGTGGATTGTCGTGACCTTTTTTATGAAAAAGGAATCTATTCGTTGGAAGATAAGTGCTTGTATATTAATTTTTATTATTTGTTCTCCGTTAAATGTGACGATTGCTTCTTTCACAATATCGGTAAATGCCCTTTTGCTTTGTATTATTTCTTTTGTAGGTATCGCGTTATATTCTATTTGGAAAAAATTATATACCTTACTTTCGGCACTTATTATTGCAATGTTATATACAAGCTTTCATTTGTTAGAAGTATATGATCCAATTTGGATTGTGGTTGATAGGTTGTTGCTGTTAAGCGGTGCACTTGTGTATGCATCGGTTTTATTGCACGGGGATCGCATATTACGATTATGCTCCTTATATATAGGGATGTTACAAGGAGAATTATTGGTGACGCTGATTTTTCGTAAATTACATTTTCCTTATGAATACGGCAGTTTAGCTTTTTTAGATGTTGCTGCTGTTTCCACTTTATTTATGGCGATTTTACTTTGGATTACAAAGGCATCGGTATATATGGAACAATTTAAGAGGAAAACACGTAAAAGAAAGGCGAGGGTAATACATGACTGAATATACACCAGCTATTTTATGTGGCGTAATTGCAGGTACAATAACTAGGTTGTTAATGCTTCGTACCGATACGAGGCAATATCCGACGAGGCTTCACGGGAAAATTATTCATATCGCGATGGGATTAATTGCGGCTGCCTTAGGAGCAATTGCGATTCCGTCTGTTTTGAAAAAAGATTTCTCTGCAATTACATTTCTTACGTTAGCAGCGACGCAATTTCGTGATGTGCGCAATATGGAAAGAAATACGCTTCAACAATTAGATGGATATGAGCTCGTACCACGTGGTAATACATACATTGAAGGAATTGCATTAGTATTTGAAAGTCGTAACTACTTGGCGATGTTAACGTCGTTTGTAACAACGTTTGCGTATATAGGATTCGATTCATGGATTGCCGGGGTAATTACTGGTATAGTAAGTTTTTTCATTGCGAAAAAATTAATGTCAGGTAAAAGACTTCATGACCTTGTAGAAATAGAGCACGTTCCACTTCGTTTTGAAGGAGCGGGACTTTATATTGATAATATTTACATTATGAATATTGGATTGCCAGCAAGGCAAGAAGAAATTATGAAATATGGAATGGGATTTATTTTAAAACCGAAATCGATAGATGCGATGGTTACAATCTCAAACTTAGGACAACGGCAAGCTATTTTACATGATGTTTCGGTTGCTTTAGGAATATATAGAGATTCTGGAACGCCGGCACTTGTACCGTTAGCGAAGCGTGATTTAGAGGATGGGAGAGTTGGGATTTTTGTTCTGCCGCAAGATCAAGATGCAGAAAAAGCGATAGGGGTAATCGGAAATGTACCAACATTAGAGAGTGCTGTTCATATGTCATCAGAAGCTCCGAAAGGAAGGGGAGATAAGAGATGATGTTAGAAAGTGTTATTCTCGCAGTCATTACAACAACGCCAGAGAAATTTGCAGGTGGTGCCCCTTTATTTATTTGCGAGTCGACAGAGGAACTGGAATTTGTTGCAAATAATTTAGAGGCTATTTTAGATGGTATTGCACATCGCTTACAAGATAATGTATATATTATTGTGAAACATTAGTAACGTGTGGTATAATGTGAGGTGTTTTGATACGTTGAGAAATATTCTGGAATGCAAATCCCTTCTTGCACAAAGAAGGGTTTTTTACATAATAAACAGAAGCAAGTTGAAAGGATGAAAGTATATGCCGAAACCAGTAATAGCGATAGTAGGCCGCCCGAACGTGGGGAAATCTACTATTTTCAATAGAATTGTTGGAGAAAGAGTTTCAATCGTAGAAGATATACCAGGTATAACGCGAGACCGTATTTATAGTGCGGGAGAATGGTTAAATCATGAGTTTAACATTATTGATACAGGTGGAATTGATATTGGAGACGAGCCGTTCTTGACACAAATTCGTCAACAGGCGGAAGTAGCGATTGATGAAGCGGATGTTATCATTTTTATGACGAATGGTCGCGATGGTGTAACTGCAGCAGATGAAGAAGTTGCTAAAATTTTATACCGTTCTAAAAAACCAATTGTACTTGCGGTAAATAAGGTTGATAATCCAGACATGCGTAGTGATATTTATGATTTTTATGCATTAGGATTTGGCGAGCCATTCCCGATTTCAGGTACACACGGTTTAGGACTTGGTGATTTGTTAGATGAAGCTGCAAATCATTTTCCAAAGATTGAAGAAGAAGCGTATGACGATGAAACAATCCGTTTCTCTTTAATTGGACGTCCAAACGTAGGGAAATCATCACTTGTAAATGCACTTCTTGGTCAAGAACGTGTAATTGTAAGTAATATAGCGGGAACGACACGTGATGCTGTTGATACACCATATAGTAAAGATGATCAAGATTATGTAATCATCGATACAGCTGGTATGCGTAAAAAAGGGAAAGTATACGAAAGTACAGAAAAGTATAGTGTACTTCGTGCACTTAGAGCGATTGAACGTTCTGACGTTGTTTTAGTCGTTTTAGACGGAGAAGAAGGAATTATTGAGCAAGATAAAAAAATCGCTGGATATGCTCATGATTCAGGACGAGCTGTTATTATCGTTGTAAACAAATGGGATGCAGTGAAAAAAGATGAAAAAACAATGAAAGCATTTGAAGAAAACATCCGTGCTCATTTCCAATTTTTAGAGTATGCACCGATTGTATTCTTATCTGCGAAAACGAAAAAGCGTACACAAACGTTATTACCGGTTATCAATGAGGTAAATGAAAGCCATAGCATCCGTGTACAAACGAATGTATTAAATGATGTAATTATGGATGCGGTAGCGATGAATCCAACGCCGACACATAATGGTAGCCGTCTGAAAATCTTCTATGCGACACAAGTTGCGGTAAAACCACCAACATTTGTTATATTTGTAAACGATACAGAATTAATGCACTTTTCATATGAGCGCTTCTTAAAGAACCGTTTACGTGAAGCGTTCGGTTTTGTAGGAACGCCGATTCACATTATCGCTAGAGCAAGAGACTAATGGAGAGGATGTGATTTTATGACAAAAATCACAGTAATAGGAGCAGGTAGCTGGGGAACAGCGTTAGCGATGGTATTAGCTGACAATGGGCATGATGTACGTATTTGGGGAAACCGTCCTGAACTCATGAATGAAATTAATACGAAGCGTGAGAACAGTAGATATCTTCCAGGGATTACATTGCCAAGCACAATCGTAGCCTACTCTTCTTTAGAAGAAGCATTAGTAGATGTAAATACAGTACTGCTAGTAGTACCGACGAAAGCGTACCGAGACGTATTGCATGAGATGAAAGAAATTGTTACAGAGCCAATTACTTGGATTCATGCAAGTAAAGGAATCGAACCAGGTACGTCAAAACGTATTTCGGAAGTGATTGAGGAAGAAATTCCAGAGAGCTTGATTAAGGATGTTGTTGTACTATCTGGGCCGAGTCACGCTGAAGAAGTTGGATTGCGTCAAGCGACAACTGTTACGTCTGCAGCAAAGCGTATGGAAGCGGCTGAGGGAGTACAAGATTTGTTTATGAATAGCTATTTCCGTGTATATACAAACCCAGATATCGTTGGAGTTGAACTTGGTGGTGCTTTAAAAAATATTATTGCACTAGCTGCGGGGATATCTGACGGGCTTGGATTAGGTGATAATGCGAAAGCGGCATTAATGACACGTGGTTTAACAGAGATTGCTCGTTTAGGAAGAAAAATGGGCGGAAATCCGTTAACGTTTGCTGGTCTAACTGGTATGGGAGACTTAATTGTAACTTGTACAAGTGTGCATAGCCGAAATTGGCGCGCTGGAAATATGCTTGGAAAAGGGCACTCTTTAGAAGAAGTGCTAGAAAGTATGGGTATGGTTGTAGAAGGTGTAAGAACAACGAAAGCTGCTCATGAATTGGCAGAGAAAATGGAAGTTGAAATGCCGATTACAGCTGCTTTATATGACGTGCTGTTCAATGGGAATAATGTGAAAGATGCAGTAGGCTCATTGATGGGACGTGTTCGAAAACATGAAGTTGAAGCGATACCTGATTTGTTATAAAGAAAGCGGTAGAAGTACATTTCGTACTTCTACCGTTTTTTATTTTTTATGGGTCTTTTCACCAATTTTTCATCTCTGCATAGGATGAAGAGTAACTTGAGGAGAGGGTGAAAAGAATGGATAACAACATTTTTAATAACATTGAAAAAGAAGCGAAAGTGAACAAAGAAGATATTTTTAAATTAGCGTCGTCTGTTCAAAATGCGAACTTACGTGATGAGACAGTGCTTCGCCAATTGATTCATCAAGTTGCTCTAATGGCAGGACGCGAAGTGCCAAAAGAGCAAGAGGATCAAATTGTAAAAGCGATTATTAACAATAATATGCCGGCGGATTTTGGTTCGTTAAGTAAAATGTTTAAAAAATAAATTATGAGAAACAAAGAGTTTAGAGAATGCATATGATATTTATGAAAGAATGGGAATAGAGCTGTTAAGGGCATATTTGGTCAACCGAAGCGCATCATTTCGTGCTTCGGTTTTATTATTTTAAATAAAAATCATCAATTCACGGAAAAATGATGATTTTTATTTGTTTAAAGATTTTAATTTGTTAAAATAGTATAAAAATAGATTGAAAGTAAAGGGGTGTATATATGTCGGAAGGGCTTATGAAAATGTGGTTTGCTTTAGGGGCAATTGGATTTATGTTTCTTGCAGTAAGTTTTATTTTATTGAGTAGGCATAAAATGAAGAATAAATTTTTGAAAGGGATTACAGCTTTAGTAGCGTACACCCTCATGATTGTATCGGGAATTGTTATTTTCCTTGTTGTATTTAGTGGCCCTATTGAGCAATAAAGGATGTGTATTCGGTAAATGTTACAAAAGCAACAGTCCATACTAGCATGAAAAGGTGATTGTCAGTGAAAAAAATCCATATTATTTTAATATTTTGTTGCATGAGCATTTTAACAGGGTGTATGTATCCAAGAGAAAATATGAAACAAAGTGCTATTCCTTATGAAGACCAGTTGCAAGTTGTACAAAAAGCCATTAATACATATAAGGAGCAAACGGATGGTTTATTACCAATTAAGACGCGTGATATGAGTACGCCGATTTATCAGAAGTATCCAATTGATTTTCAAAAAATTGCTCCAAGGTACATACAAGAGGCGCCAGGGAATGCGTATGAAAGTGGTGGGGTATATCAATATGTATTAATAGATGTTGAAAAAAATCCGACAGTAAAGTTAATTGATGTGAGAATGGCGGAACAAATTCAAGAAGTGGCATTGAAGCTAAGGATGTATCGTGATGAACATCAATATCCACCTTTTAAAAAAGTGATTACAGATGGTGTTTATGAATTAGACTTCAAAAAACTAGGACATAAAGATGTACCACAAGTGACAAGTCCGTACTCAGGAAAAGGTCTCCCTCTTGTAATTAATGAAAAAGGAGAATTGTTTGTTGATTATAGAATCGACTTATATGAAGCGTTGAAAAAAAATGAAGGACAATTTAAAGAAGGTGAAGATATCCGGAGTATACTATCGAAGGATTCCCCGTTTGTTCCTGCATATTCTTTGCCGTACACAGTAAAAAATGGAGAACCAATTTTTTTAAAATCATAAGTCATGAACCTTTCTTTTAGTGAATAAGTTCTAGAAGAAAGGTTTTTTATGTTATACAACTTGCGATGCAAACAAAAGGTATTTTTAAATAGTCATATGAAATTGGACAAAATTATATGATATATTGTCCGAACTTCTAGAATACCATTATATTATATCAGATATTATAGGCAACATTAGAGAAGGTATTAGTTGACTATAAACGTGGAATTATTCCCAAAAATATTGAGGGAGGGAATCACTTGGAAAAGGTAGATATTTTTAAAGATATTGCGGAACGCACAGGCGGTGATATTTATTTTGGAGTTGTAGGAGCTGTTCGAACAGGGAAATCAACATTTATTAAAAAGTTTATGGAACTTGTTGTTATTCCCAATATTGAAAATGAGTCAGACCGTCAAAGAGCGCAGGATGAACTGCCTCAAAGTGCTGCTGGTCGTACAATAATGACGACGGAACCGAAGTTTGTTCCAAACCAAGCGGTTTCTATCGAAGTAGATGAAGGTCTTGAAGTGAATATTCGATTAGTAGATTGTGTTGGATATACGGTTCCAGGAGCAAAAGGCTATGAAGATGAGAATGGTCCGCGCATGATTAATACTCCTTGGTATGAAGAGCCTATTCCATTCCATGAAGCTGCAGAAATAGGAACACGTAAAGTAATTCAAGAGCATTCAACAATTGGTGTCGTTATTACAACAGATGGAACAATTGGTGAAATTCCAAGAAGAGATTATATAGAGGCAGAAGAACGCGTTGTAAATGAGTTAAAAGAAGTAGGAAAGCCTTTCATTATGATTATCAATACTGTACAGCCATACCATCCAGATACGGAGCAGTTACGTCAAAGTTTATCAGAAGAATATGATATCCCAGTAATTGCGATGAGTGTAGAGAGTTTAAGAGAAACAGATGTGTATAACGTACTGCGAGAAGCATTATTCGAGTTCCCGGTTTTAGAAGTGAATGTAAACCTTCCGAGCTGGGTAATGGTGCTAAATGAAGGGCATTGGTTACGCCAAAGTTATCAGGAAGCGGTTCAAGAGACTGTAAAGGATATAAAACGTCTTCGTGATGTGGACCGTGTCGTTTGGCAGTTTAGTCAATATGAATTTATTGATCGAGCAAGTCTAGCTGGCATCGATATGGGGCAAGGTGTGGCAGAGATTGATTTATATGCGCCAGATGAATTGTATGATCAAATTTTAAAAGAAGTAGTAGGAGTAGAGATTCGAGGGAAAGATCATTTATTAAAGCTTATGCTCGATTTATCTCATGCGAAAACAGAGTATGACCAAGTGGCGGATGCCCTGCGGATGGTAAAACAAACAGGATATGGAGTAGCAGCGCCTGCATTAGCTGATATGAGCTTAGATGAACCGGAAATTATTCGTCACGGCTCAAGGTTCGGTGTTAAATTAAAAGCGGTTGCGCCGTCTATTCATATGATTAAAGTGGATGTAGAATCAACATTTGAACCAATTATCGGTACTGAAAAACAAAGTGAAGAACTAGTTCGTTACTTGATGCAAGATTTTGAAGATGACCCGCTATCAATTTGGAATTCTGATATATTTGGGCGCTCTCTTAGCTCTATTGTTAGAGAAGGAATTCAAGCGAAGTTATCTCTAATGCCAGAAAACGCTCGTTATAAATTAAAAGAAACACTAGAAAGAATTATTAATGAAGGATCTGGCGGATTAATTGCGATTATATTATAAGAAAAAAATCCCTCTAATTGCAGAGGGATTTTTTTCTTTTTGAGTACGTAATAGAAAAATAAACAGTCATTATCTAATATTTTGTTGTAAATTGTCAAGTTTCATCAGAATTTCACATTTTTAGAGTAACAATTTCCTTAAAAATATTGAATTATAAAGGAGAATCGTATAATATAGGCGTTGATAATGATTTATCTACATCTTTGTAGTATAGAATTTGTAAAAATTGCCTACAAATGAAAGTAAGACTCATTTTATGATCATTATACAGTCTTATCTTTGGGAGGAGGTGAATGGCATGAACAAGACAGATTTAATCAATGCTGTTGCAGAAGCAAGTTCCCTTTCTAAAAAGGACGCAACAAAAGCAGTGGACGCTGTTTTTGATTCTATCTTAGAAGCTTTAAAACAAGGTGATAAAGTACAACTAATCGGATTCGGTAACTTCGAAGTTCGTGAGCGTGCGGCTCGTAAAGGTCGTAACCCACAAACAGGTGAGGAGATTGAAATCGCTGCAAGTAAAGTACCTGCATTCAAACCTGGTAAAGCGTTAAAAGATGCGGTTAAATAATCCTTACATATTAACAGGGAAGAAGAGTTTCCTTTTTGGAAACTCTTCTTTTTGCTTTTAAAAACATAAATATGCTAGAATGTGTTCGTATCACTTTTAGGTTTTTCGGGAGGGCTAGCGGATGGCAAAAGTTAATTTAGAACAAATTGAACATGCAGTACGTCTTATTTTAGAGGCAATCGGAGATGACCCAAATCGCGAGGGAGTACTTGATACACCGAAACGTGTTGCGAAAATGTACGCAGAAGTATTCTCAGGAATGCATGAGGATCCGAAAGAGCATTTACACAAAGTATTCGGAGAAGACCACGAAGAGCTTGTGCTAGTAAAAGATATACCATTCTATTCGATGTGTGAGCATCATCTTGTTCCGTTTTATGGAGTTGCTCACGTTGCATATATTCCGCAAGGTGGAAAAGTAACGGGACTAAGTAAATTAGCTCGTACTGTAGACACAATTGCGCGTCGTCCGCAACTACAAGAACGTATTACATCAACAGTAGCTAACTCTATTATGGAAGTACTAGAGCCGCATGGTGTAATGGTAGTAGTAGAAGCAGAGCATATGTGTATGACGATGCGTGGTGTGAAAAAGCCTGGTGCGAAAACAGTAACGACTGCAGTGCGCGGCGTGTTAGAAAATGATGCAGCAGCACGTAGTGAAATTTTATCGTTTATTAAGACGAATTAAAGAAGAGCGGGAAACTGCTTTTCTTTTTTTTATATACAAAAAAATGATATAGTTTTAATGTTAAAGAGCAAGAATATAAAGGTTGAAAATTACTTCTGCCTTTTGTGTAAATGAATGTTTGTAGTTGTTAGAGACGAAGATAACTTGTATGAATAAAAGTTGAGGCTTTATTCGGTGGCAGTTTGGCAGAAGTAGCCAAGTTTTGATTATAGAAAATAGAATGTATGTGTTATAATAAATTTTATGAATTAGAAAACAAGGGTGATTTTTTGTGTGTGACATCTACGGAGGGTATGCGGGTATTAAAGAGAAATTGATGGAGAAATTACGCCATCCTTATTTTATAAACTATATTGAAGAACCATTTATTGATGAAGAAAAAATAGCGCTGTTATACGGTGCATTAAAAAGTGCAAATATACATAAAGAACAAATTGATCATTATGTCGTAACGATTATGCTTGTACAAATTGCTCTTGATACACATGAAAAAGTATCAAATAAAGCAAACGAAGAGACGAGTGGATTCCATAAGCGTCGTCAATTGACAGTTCTTGCAGGGGATTATTATAGTGGTCTATACTATTACTTATTGTCAATGAATTGTGATATTATCTTAATTCGTGCACTTGCTGAAGGAATTAAGGAGATTAATGAACATAAAATTATGCTGTATCAAAAAGCACATGTGACGATTCAAGACATAATGGAAAGTGTAGTAATAATTGAATCTGCGCTTTTGCAAAAAACATGTGATCATTTTCAGTTATCTAATTGGAAACCATATATAACTTATGTGTTAGGAAAAAATCGTCTTCAAAAAGAGTGTCAATTGTATGCTGATAAACAAAATTCACCTGTTTTTCAAGCAGTCCAAAAAATCTCATTGGATGATGATAAAAATTTGGAAACAGTTATTAATGAATGGCTTATGGAAATGAGAAAGCAAGAAGAAAATTTTTTAGAGAATCATACAGAAGTTAATGAGATAATTTCTATGTTAAGAGATAAATCAAGGACATAAGCAACTTTACATTGGAAGAAGGTACGAGCATGCAACAATCAAAAGAAGAAAGAGTACATGACGTATTTGAGAAAATTTCTGATAAATACGATGTGATGAATTCTGTAATTAGTTTTCAAAGGCATAAGGCATGGCGCAAAGAAACGATGCGAATTATGGATGTGAAACCCGGGAGTAAGGCACTTGACGTATGCTGCGGGACGGCAGATTGGACAATTGCACTAGCGGGAGCTGTAGGTGAAGATGGGAAGGTTTACGGTTTAGACTTTAGCGAAAATATGCTAGCTGTCGGTAAACAAAAGGTAGAAGCTTTAGAATTAAAGCAAGTAGAACTTATGCATGGAAATGCAATGGAACTTCCTTATGAAGATAATACGTTTGATTATGTAACGATTGGTTTTGGGTTACGTAACGTTCCGGATTACATGCAAGTATTAAAAGAAATGACGCGTGTAGTAAAGCCTGGTGGAAAAGTAATTTGCCTGGAAACATCTCAACCAACGATGATAGGTTTTCGTCAAGGATATGTCTTATACTTTAAATATATCATGCCGTTATTTGGAAAGATGTTTGCGAAAAGTTATAAAGAATATTCATGGCTTCAGGAATCTGCTAGTACATTCCCAGGGATGAAAGAGTTAGCACGTATGTTTGAAGAAGCTGGGCTTAAGAATGTGCAAGTGAAACCATTTACTTTTGGTGTAGCAGCTATGCATTTAGGTATTAAACCAGAATCAAAATAGAAAATAGAAAAAAGACGTTTTAGGTTAAGGTGAACAATATGAAGTTACAACTTATGTACTCTTTTTTACGATCGGATATTAATGTTATAGAAAAAGAATTGAAGAAGACAGTTGCTTCTGAGCAGCCGTTAGTAGAAGAAGCGGCATTACAGCTTATTGAAGCAGGTGGGAAGCGGATTCGCCCTGTTTTTGTTTTGCTTGCAGGGAAATTTGGGGATTATAAGTTAGATGCAATTAAGCATGTTGCGGTTGCATTAGAACTAATTCATATGGCTTCGCTTGTTCACGATGATGTCATTGATGCTGCGTTTTTACGACGCGGTAGCGCAACAGTGAATGCGAAATGGGGAGATCGTATTGCAATGTATACAGGAGACTACTTGTTTGCGAAGTCTCTTGAATGTATAACAAATATAGAAATTCCAGATGCACATCAAGCGTTGTCTCATACAATTTTAGAAGTTTGTAAAGGTGAAATCGAACAAATTAAAGATAAGTATAACTATGATCAAAATTTAAGAACGTATTTAAGAAGGATAAAACGAAAAACAGCATTGTTAATCGCCGCAAGTTGTCAGTTGGGAGCGATTGCTGCTGGTGCTAATCGTGATACTGTAAATCGTCTATTTTGGTACGGATATTTTGTTGGTATGTCTTATCAAATTATTGATGATATTTTAGATTTCGTATCGACAGAAGAGAAGCTTGGAAAGCCTGCTGGTGGTGATTTATTACAAGGTAACATTACATTACCTGTTTTGTATGCCATGGAAGATCCAGTTCTTCGTCAAAAAATTACATCTGTGCATGAAAATACAACAGCAAGTGAAATGAAAGAAATTATTGATGATATTAAAGCGAGCGAAGCTATTGATAAAGCATTTTCGTTTAGTGAACGTTATTTACATAAAGCATTAGAAATAATAAAACCACTCCCTCGTGGACAGGCGAAGTATGCGTTGCAAAATGTCGCAAAGTATATTGGAAAACGAAAATTTTAGTGTTTTGTCTAAAAAATAAAATAATCTCTCTATTTCAAAACTATTGCGCAATTGTGATAAGGGTGTTAATATGTGTGTGGGGATATACAATTACATACATAATTCAGAAGTGGAGAGATTTTTTATGGAAAAAACATTTCTAATGGTAAAACCAGACGGTGTACAACGTGCCTTCATTGGGGAAATTGTAGCTCGTTTTGAGAAAAAGGGCTTTCAATTAGTTGGTGCAAAATTAATGCAAGTTACTCCGGAAATTGCTGAACAACACTACGGTGAGCATAAAGAAAGACCTTTCTTTGGTGAATTAGTAGACTTTATTACATCTGGTCCTGTATTCGCAATGGTATGGCAAGGTGAAGGTGTAGTAGATACAGCACGCAATATGATGGGTAAAACACGACCACATGAAGCTGCTCCTGGAACAATTCGTGGAGATTTCGGTGTAACTGTTGCGAAAAACATTATCCACGGTTCGGATTCTTTAGAAAGTGCAGAACGCGAGATTGCTATTTTCTTTAAGGAAGAAGAATTAGTAGACTACTCAAAATTAATGAATCAATGGATTTACTAATTATTTTGAAATAATTTGTAAACGCTTTAATAACTGTGATAATAGTAAAAAGTGTGAGAAGAATAGGGGTATTCTTCTTGCACTTTTTTTATTTCGATCAGTTACGAAGTTAGGGCTGTTATGATATATTGGTATGTAAAGTAAAAGGTCTACTATTATGAAAATAATCGAACAATTACAAGTAGGGAAAGCAAACATTCGATTTACTATATAATTTCTTTGTATTTTAAAGAGTGATGGAAGATAATATAGCTGCTTTATGTAGCGGGATAAATACATATGCGAAAAGAGGAATAACGTATGCGATATATTACAGCTGGTGAATCCCACGGTCCGCAACTTACGACAATTTTAGAAGGTGTTCCGGCAGGGGTATCTTTAGTAGTGAATGATATAAATGAAGAATTAGCTAGAAGACAAAAAGGATATGGACGCGGTAGACGCATGCAAATTGAGAAAGACCAAGTGCAAATTGTAAGTGGTGTTAGGCATGGGAAGACGATGGGGTCACCGATTGCACTTGTTGTTGAAAATCGTGATTTTACACATTGGACAAAGGTTATGGGTGCAGAGCCGTTAACTGAGCAGGAAGAGAAAGAAATGAAAAGGCAAGTTACGAAACCTAGACCTGGACACGCAGATTTAAATGGTGCGATTAAATATGGTCATAGAGATATGAGGAATGTATTAGAGCGTTCTTCAGCACGTGAAACGACAGTTCGTGTTGCAGCTGGTGCAGTTGCAAAAAAAATATTAGCGGAATTAGGTATACAAGTAGCGGGACATGTTATCGAGATTGGTGGTGTACAGGCAGCGAATATTAAATATAACTCTATTGTGGAATTACAAAGTACTACAGAAGCATCTCCTGTACGTTGTTTAGATGAAGAGGCCGGTAAAAAGATGATGCAAGCAATTGATGATGCGAAGGCAAATGGTGATTCTATCGGTGGTATTGTTGAAGTAGTTGTAGAAGGAATGCCAATTGGAGTAGGTAGCTATGTACATTATGATAGAAAATTAGATGCAAAATTAGCAGCGGCAATTATGAGTATTAACGCTTTTAAAGGTGTTGAAATTGGAATTGGTTTTGAAGCAGCACATAGACCTGGAAGTGAAGTGCATGATGAAATCCTTTGGGATGAAGTGCAAGGGTACAGAAGACAAACGAACAATGCAGGTGGATTAGAAGGTGGCATGACAACTGGTATGCCGGTTGTTGTGCGCGGTGTTATGAAACCGATACCGACATTATATAAACCGCTTCAAAGTGTTGATATTGATACGAAAGAACCTTTTACAGCGAGTATTGAACGTTCAGATAGTTGTGCAGTGCCAGCAGCTAGCGTTGTGGCTGAAGCTGTTGTGGCTTGGGAGCTCGCAACAGCTTTAATTGAACAATTTGGATTAGATCGTATCGATCTTATACGTGAAAATATTGAGAAACATAATGAATATGCGAGGGGATTTTAATGGAGAACATACATATTCAAACGAAATCAAAAGAATATGATGTACATGTTGGAAGGGAGGCGTTGTCACACTTAATAACGCTTATTCAAAAAATGAATCCTGCAGTATCTAACATAATGATCATTTCTGATGAAGCTGTTGCATCACTGCATTTACAGACAGTTGTTGATGCATTGCAAGTAGAGCAAAAAGTATTTTCGTTTGTTGTACCGAGTGGCGAAAAAGAGAAGTCTTTTGAAAATTTCTATGAGGCTCACACTTCGGCTCTTGAAAATAAATTAGATAGAAATTCTTTAATCATCGCACTTGGAGGTGGAATGATTGGAGATTTGGCTGGATTTGTTGCCGCGTCGTTTATGCGTGGTATTCGCTTTGTCCAAGTTCCAACGACTTTATTAGCTCACGATAGCGCAGTAGGCGGGAAAGTAGCAATTAACCATCCACTAGGGAAAAATATGATTGGAGCGTTTCATCAGCCAGAAGCTGTTGTATATCATACGCCATTTTTACATTCACTTCCTGAAAAAGAGTGGCGATCAGGTTATGCAGAAGTGATAAAGCATGCTCTTATTGGTGATGTAGAGCTATATCATTGGTTAAAAGAAGAAGTGCAAACGTTAACGGATCTTCGTGATGAAAAGTTAATTCATATATTAACGAAGGCGATTCCTGTGAAAGCGAATATTGTGTCGCAAGATGAAACAGAAAAAGGTGTACGTGCCCATTTGAATTTTGGGCATACGTTAGGACATGCTCTTGAAAAAGAGTTAGGATATGGGAATATTACTCACGGTGATGGAGTAGCGGTTGGCATGCTATTTGCTATGTTTTTAAGTGAGCAAGTGTACAAAGTTGATCTTTCTTATGAAGAAATGAAGCAGTGGTTCTTGAAATACGGTTATCCAAAAATGCCAAGTGACTTGAATGTAGAACGTCTCGTTCAGTTGATGAAACAAGATAAAAAAGCAAATGCTGGAACAATTCATATGGTGCTTATGCAGGAATATGGGGGAGTGAATGTCGTATCTATTTCAGATGAGACTGTTCATATTGCGTTAGAAGCATTTCAAAAGGATATGGTGTAAAAAGTCATAGAACAGGTATGAAATGCATATTTAAAGGTATTCTCGTAATGGTGACGGTTATGATTAAAGATGACAGTAAGACATTATAAATCATATCAATGACTGGGGGAAGAAAAGTGAGAGTAAAAGAGCAATTGTTAACTTTGAGAGCATATGTACCTGGGAAAAATATTGAGGAAGTAAAAAGAGAATACGGATTGTCAAAAATTGTGAAACTAGCATCGAATGAAAATCCGTTTGGCTGCTCTGCGCGTGTGACAGAAGCATTAACTTCGTTAGTTAATCAATATGCACTCTATCCGGACGGGGCGGCATTTGAGCTTCGTGAGAAAGTAGCAGAGCATTTAGGTGTAAAAGCGGAACAACTTTTATTTGGTAGTGGGCTAGATGAAGTCATTCAAATGATTAGTCGTGCTTTGCTACATAATGGAACAAATGTTGTAATGGCGAACCCTACGTTCTCGCAATACCATCACCATGCTGTTATTGAAGGAGCAGAAGTTCGTGAAGTACCACTTAAAGATGGTATTCACGATTTAGATGCAATGTTACAACAAGTAGATGAGAAAACGAAGATTGTATGGGTTTGTAATCCGAATAATCCGACAGGTACATATGTAGAAAAACAAAAATTACTTTCATTTTTAGAATCAGTTCCAAAGTCAGCGCTCGTTATTATGGACGAAGCATATTATGAATATGCTGGGGCAGAAGATTATCCGCAAACATTACCTCTTCTTGAAAAGTACGAAAATCTTATGGTGCTACGCACATTCTCAAAAGCATATGGATTAGCTGCTTTTCGTATTGGATATGCGATTGGTGATGCAAAGCTTATTGGGCAGCTAGAGGTAGCAAGACTACCATTTAACACATCAACTATCGCCCAAGCGGTAGCATTAGCGGCAATAGAGGATCAACAGTTTTTACAAGAGTGTGTGAAGAAAAATGCCGGAGGATTAAATCAATATTATGCATTTTGTAAGGAATATAACGTATTCTACTATCCATCTCAAACGAATTTCATTTTCTTGAAACTTGGTATACCTGGTAATGAAGCTTTCGAACGATTAATGAAAAAAGGATATATCGTTCGTTCTGGTGCAGCATTTGGTATGCATGATGGTATTCGTATTACTGTTGGATTAAAAGAAGAAAATGATGAGATTATTGAATTACTTACGGAACTTGTAAAAGAACAAGTGAAGAAAGAAGAAACATATTCTTAAGAAATGGTGGAGGCTCCTGTTACAGGAGCCTTTTTCATTTGAACTGCAATAAGGGGAGTTGTTTGCACGTTCAAGAAAGAAAACGTTACAATAGAAGTAGACGTATAAGAAGAACTATTGTACATATAACTTATTTAAAATGTGAGGAGGATACAGTTTGAAACTAGTAGGACGAAAAAATAGTTTGAATGGGAAAATTGTTGTTCCAGGAGATAAATCTATTTCGCATCGCTCTGTTATGTTTGGAGCGATAGCGGAAGGGACGACGAAAGTATCAAATTTTTTATTAGGAGAAGATTGTTTAAGTACAATTGCATGTTTTCAAAAACTAGGTGTCCAGATTGAACAGTTTGGTAACGATGTCACGATTTACGGTAAAGGATTACATAATTTACAAGAACCGAAAGAAGTATTAGATGTGGGGAATTCAGGGACGACTATTCGTCTTATGCTTGGGATTTTAGCAAATACGCCGTTCCATAGTACGATAATTGGTGATGCATCAATTGGAAAACGTCCTATGAAACGTGTTACAGACCCGCTTAGTCAGATGAATGCTCAAATTGATGGTAGAGAAAACGGACAATATACACCTTTATCTATTCGCGGTGGTAAGGTAAAAGGTATGCATTACCATTCACCAGTAGCAAGCGCACAAGTGAAGTCAGCAGTTTTACTTGCGGGTTTGCAAGGGGAAGGGATTACTACGGTAACAGAGCCTATGCAATCTCGTGATCATACGGAAAGAATGTTGCGTGCATTCGGTTGTACCGTAGATGTTAATGGACGGACTGTTTCATTACAAGGTGGACAACAACTTAAAGGTGCAGACATAGAAGTTCCAGGGGATATTTCTTCGGCGGCATTTTTCTTAGTAGCTGGTGCAATTGTCCAAAATAGTAAGCTTGTATTGGAAAATGTTGGTTTAAATCCGACGAGAACAGGGGTTTTAGATGTATTAACAAAGATGGGTGCACTTATTTCTATCGATCATATTAGAAATGAAGAGTTTGAACCGTGCGGGGATATTACGATTGAAACATCTAAACTAAAAGGAATAGAAATTGGTGGAACTCTTATTCCAAGATTAATTGATGAAATTCCTGTAATTGCTTTATTAGCAACGCAGGCAGAAGGAAGTACTGTTATTAAAAACGCTGAGGAGTTAAAAGTAAAAGAAACAAATCGTATCGATACGGTTGTAGATGAATTAGGCAAATTAGGTGCGAAGATTGAAGCTACACCAGATGGTATGATTATATATGGTAAACAAAGTTTAAAAGGAAATACTGTTAATAGTCACGGCGATCATCGTATTGGGATGATGCTTGCAATCGCATCGTGTATTATAGATGGAGAAGTGAAAATAGAGAATAGTGATGCGGTCGCTGTATCGTATCCGGAATTTTTCGAACAATTAGCTGCGCTATGAGAGAAAGTATAGGAAGAGGTAGTTCACTCAAAAGGTTGCGTTCTTACACCTAGTTGCTTATGATAAATGAACAGAAGAGAATATTTTTTGAATTAAAGGAGACGTTTATGCAAAAGTTTGAACAGGCTGTTTCTTATATTGAAAACGGTGAAGCAGAAAAAGGATTACAATTATTAAAAGAACAACTACGAGTTGCTAATGATGAAGAGAAGTATGATATCGCTCGTTACTATCATACACTTGGGTTTATGGATGAGGCGTTAGCAATTACTGAAGACTTACGCTTGCTATATCCGGAAGAAAGTGAATTTACGGTATTTTTAGCAGAATTATATATTGATTTAGATAAAGAAGATGAAGCGATTGAAGTGCTTCATGATATTCCAGAAAACGATGATTTATATGTTCAATCGTTATTACTTGTAGCGGATTTATTCCAAATGCAAGGTTTTGATGATGTAGCAGAACAAAAACTATTAAAGGCGAAAGAAATGATGCCAGACGAACCTGTTATTACGTTTGGGTTAGCAGAATTATATAGTAGTAAAGGTGAAGAGCAAAAGGCGATCACTTATTATGAATCGTTACTAGCAGAACATAAAGTTATGGGTGGTGTTGTCATTGCGCTTCGTCTAGCAGAAACTTTAAGTGCTATTGGAAACTGGGAAGAGGCAATCTCTTACTATGAAGCGGGGTTAGAAGAGCAAAAAGATATTCACTCATTATTTGGATATGCCTTCACATTATACCAAGGAGAAGAATATCAAAGAGCAATTGGTGCTTGGCAAGAATTAAAAGAATTAGATCCTGAATACGCATCGTTATACATGTATTTAGCGAAAAGCTATGAAAAAGAAGGCATGCTTCAAGAAAGCTATGAAACACTTCAAGAAGGAATTAAAGTAGATGAGCTGTCTGTTCCTTTCTATGTAGAATTAGCGAATATTGCGGCGAAATTAGGTAAAATAGCGGAGGCAGAAGAAGTGCTTCAAAAAGCGCTGGAGCTAGATCCGGGACATTTAGGTGCGATATTAAAATATGCGTATATTTTAAAAGAACAAGAGAAATACGAAGAGCTAATTGCAGTTGTAGAGCGTGCAATTGACAGTGGAGAACCAGATACACAACTACTTTGGGATCTTGCATTTGCAAAAAAACAATTAGAAATGTATTCGGATGCATTAAAACACTATGAAAGTGCATATACTTCTTTTAAGAATCATCCAGATTTCTTGGAAGAGTACGGTTATTTCTTATTAGAAGAAGGAATGCGAAAAGAGGCGAAAGAAGTATTTACGCAGTTAATACAACTAGACCCGACACAAATTCATATTGAAGAATTGTTATATAATTTAGAGGATTTTTCATAAGTTGGAAGGAAACTGAATGCCGCTTCTTGAATCTAAAAAGAAAAGAGAAAGACAGAGGAGGGACTTAATCGCTATGAATACCCCTGTTTCTGTAAACGAGAAGAAGGATTTTGTAAAATGGTTTTTGAATAATTACCAACTGAAACAGCGTGAATGTGTATGGATTTTGAATTATTTAATGAGTCACGATCAATTAATGCATAAAGTCCACTTCGTAGAACATGCAAAATATTGTCCGCGTGGCTTAGTAATGTCAGCAAATTGTGTGAAAGACACACCGTTTCACTTTTTCAAACAAAATGTAATGACAACAGATGCAGAAAAATCGTTTCATGATATTCGTTTGAATCGAGATGAGGATATTTATATTCAGCTTAATTTTAAATCATCGTTCCAAAATGCAAACTATGTAGCTGTATTAGAAGAAAACCCATATTTGCCAAAGCATATTGAAGTGAATGAAAAAGATCGATTGCTTGCAGAACGATTTTTAGAAGAAAGTGTATTCTCATTTAGAAGAGAACGTCTTTTGAAACAAATTGATGAAGCTTTGGATAAGCAAGATAAGGAAGCATTTCATAGGTTAACAGCAGAGTTGAAGATTTTATAGAATTCATTTTGATTATGTAATCTTTACGAAATTCAGACTTTTTAAGAAAAACTACTTAATAATAGGTAGTTTTTCTTTTTTTACCTCTTTTAGTATGGTTTAATATATATAAAGTGAAAGTTCTGTTATTTCAAATGGAGGAGGGGAGAAAAGGTGAAATGGATTGTAAAAGATGTAGAACAGTTTGAGCAAGCGAGGGAGTATGTAGATACAGGGATTATACCCCTTTTGTCTATTTCGGCAGCAAAAGGGATGAAAATGGTTGTAGAGCAAGGTGAATTTATTGAGGCTTTGAGTATGGAGTTGGAAAGGGAGTATAAAGGAAGAGTGCTTTTACTGCCCGCATTTACGTATTTGGTAGAGAGCCAAAAGAATGAAAAAGACCGTTTGCAAGAATGGACAGATCATTTGCAAAGGCAAGGTTTTAAGCATATTGCCTATGTGACAAGTGACTTTTCATGGAAAGAAGATATGAGAGATGTGCAGGGTGATTTATTTTGGTTTCCATCGTTATCATTAGACCAATTTAGTGACCAAGCGAAAAGGGAAGTTATTCGTGCACACATAAAAAATATTATGGAAATGTTGGAAGAAAGATGGATAAAATAATAATAAACAGAAAGTTCTTATTATTATGAGTAGTATGATATTGACCTATACAAGAGGGTATTATATCATGATAGTGTCCTAGTTTTTATTTTTTATATAATTTTTTCACGAGGGGACAATTTCTGATAGAGGGGGGAAATTTTCGTGAGCGAGAAAGAACATCGTGTGTCAAGAAGACAGTTTTTAAATTACACACTTACAGGGGTAGGAGGCTTTATGGCGGCGGGTATTTTAATGCCGATGACGAGGTTTGCGCTTGATCCGGTGTTAAGAAAAGAAGCGGGAACAGATATGGTTGCTGTTGGACAAGTAAAGGATATTACAACAGAGCCGAAGCGCTTCGATTTTAAGGTGAAGCAGGTTGACGGGTGGTACAAGTCTGAAGAGCCAAAATCTGCTTGGGTGCATAAAGATGAAAGTGGAGAAATTGTTGCGTTTTCTCCAGTATGTAAACATTTAGGTTGCACAGTGAACTGGAATTCGGACAAAGCACATCCTAATCAATTCTTTTGCCCGTGTCACGGGGGACGTTACACAAAAGATGGGATGAACATTAAAGGCACACCGCCTCTTGCTCCGCTTGATGTGTACGAGTCTAAAGTGAAAGATGGAACGTTGTATTTAGGAAAAGCGAAGCCAAGAGGGGGTGCAAAGTAGATGCTAAATAAAATTTATGATTGGGTGGACGAACGTTTAGATATTACACCGATATGGCGTGATATCGCTGATCATGAAGTACCTGAGCATGTTAACCCGGCACATCACTTTTCTGCATTCGTCTATTGCTTTGGAGGACTTACCTTTTTCGTTACAGTAATTCAAATTTTGTCCGGAATGTTTTTGACGATGTATTATGTGCCGGATATTAAAAATGCTTGGGAGTCGGTTTATTATTTACAAAATGAAGTAGCTTACGGGCAAATTGTTCGTGGTATGCATCACTGGGGTGCTAGTCTCGTAATTGTAATGATGTTTTTACATACACTCAGAGTTTTCTTCCAAGGTGCGTATAAAAAGCCTCGTGAGTTAAACTGGATTGTTGGTGTTCTTATTTTCTTTGTTATGTTAGGTCTTGGTTTTACCGGATATTTATTACCGTGGGATATGAAAGCGTTATTTGCTACGAAAGTAGGGATTCAAATTGCAGAGCAAACGCCGCTCATTGGTCCTTATATTAAAACATTACTCGCTGGTCATTCCGAAATCGTTGGCGCTCAAACATTAACTCGCTTCTTTGCTATTCACGTCTTCTTCTTACCAGCAGCACTTCTAGGTTTAATGGCCTTCCACTTCATCATGATTCGCAAACAAGGTATTTCCGGTCCGCTATAAGAGATTGCTAAATTAAAGGGGAAAGAACAAAAGGAGGGAGATTATGCATCGCGGCAAAGGGATGAAGTTTGTAGGAGATTCTCGGGTACCAGTAGCCCGGAAACCAAATATTCCAAAAGATTATTCTGAATATCCAGGGAAAACAGAAGCGTTTTGGCCGAATTTCTTGTTAAAAGAATGGATGGTTGGTGCAGTTTTTTTAGTCGGTTATTTATGTTTAACAGTGGCGCATCCGTCACCGCTTGAGAGAATGGCGGATCCTACAGATGCAGGATATATACCACTTCCAGATTGGTATTTCTTATTCTTGTATCAGTTATTAAAGTATTCGTATGCTTCAGGCTCATTTACTGTAATTGGTGCGTTTATTATGCCGGGGATTGCGTTTGGAGCGTTACTATTAGCTCCGTTTCTAGATCGAGGCCCAGAAAGAGCACCATTGAAGCGTCCTGTAGCAACGGGGTTTATGCTTTTAGCAATTGCATCGATTATTTTTTTAACTTGGGAATCTGTAGCACACCACGATTGGGAAGCTGCAAAAAAACAAGGAGCAATTGTAAAAACAGCACCAGTTGATAAAAATGATGACGGCTACAAGTTGATGCAAAAAAATACTTGTTTAACATGTCATGGTGACAATTTACAGGGCGGAGCGGCAGCACCGGCTTTGCAAAACTTAACTTTAAAACCAGAAGAAATCGCTAAAATTGCGAAAGATGGAAAAGGTTCAATGCCTAAAGGTGTATTTAAAGGTACAGATGAGGAACTGAAAAAGCTTTCGGAATTCGTTGCAAAGTATAATAAAAAATAATAGAAAAGCTGACTACAAAATCTGTGGTCAGCTTTTTATTTTGCGTACCCAGCTAAGCTGGGCACTGTTTGATGGTGAAAGGTTTAAATAGAATTCTACAAGGATTCAAAAATTATTATAGCCTATCTTTAATTGGACAGAAGTGGCTCGGTAAAATAGATTGGTACGTCTTAGAACGGCTTAACCTTTTCTGGAATAAGAAAAGAAATGTTCGAAAGAAACATGGTCGTATCAAGGACTTGATGAAGAAAATAACATACACACTCGTGAAAGTAGGAAGCTAGAACAAACTGAAAGCTAAAGAAGGAAGAGCATCGGAAAGCCGTATGAGGGAAAACCTCACGTACGGTTTGATGAGGGGAAGCTGAAACAGAAAAGGGATAGCAAAGCCATCTCTAAAGAAAATTTAATCTGTTTCAGTTTTCTACTCTACGATGACGGAAAGTTTGCTATATAATAGAGTAGAGTTCGATGAAAGAATTACTTTGTTTGAAAGGTGTTGGACATACAGATTGGCTTACTTGTATGCAATGTTAAGGCAACGTTCGGTACTATTATTTTTATTGGTTGTTAACATATTAGGTACAATTTACGGATTCATATGGTATGGAAATCAATTAAAAGAAACCTCACCTATATTTTGGCCGTTTGTACCAGATAGCCCTATGGCGACTCTCTTTTTTGTCTTTGTTTTAATTGCTTTTTTGATGAAGAAGAACTGGGGGTTAATAGAAGCGCTAGCGATAGTTACTTTAATAAAATATGGTGTTTGGGCTGTTGTTGTAAATGCAATTATGATTTATGTAAAAGGCCCTATTGGCCTTATGGGATATATGTTAATGTTATCTCATTTTGCGATGGCAGTGCAGGGAATGTTATATGCTCCGTTTTATCGGATAAAAAAATGGCACTTCACTGTAGTTGGCATATGGACATTACATAATGATGCAATTGATTATTTATTTTGGCAAATGCCGAGATATGGGATTATGCATTTATTTGTAGAGAAAATTGGTTATTTTACGTTTTGGTTAAGTATTGCTGTACTGTGTATTACATATTATTATTGCTTACGTGAGAACCGAAAACAGTTTTCTTTATGATGGTGAGGACATTTAGGGGGAGAAAATGAAGAAAAATAAGAGCGGTATAAACATATTGGATCGATTGATCACTTTAGTAGTTTCCTATAGCATAGCATTTTCTGTTTTCGCTCTCGCGACAACGGTAGTTGTATATGGAAAATGGTTGTATTATTTTGAAATTGATTTTTTAAATATTCCAGATTTAGCGGATATGACGAAAGATGAAATTAAGAGAAACTATGATGTGCTTATTACATATTTATCGCCGTTTTATGAAGGTGCATTACAATTGCCGACATTAGATATGTCCACAAATGGACGCATTCATTTTGTAGATGTTAAAAATATTTTAGTAAAGATTCAATATATAATGTATGGAACGATTGTAATTGCTGTATTAGGAGGAGCGTATTTATTAAAAAAGAAAAAAGAAAAGTTTTTACTTCACGGAGCGATTCTTACAATTATTTTTCCAATAGCTCTTACGTTACCAATTGCTATTAATTTTGAAAAGAGTTTCGTATTATTTCATAAGCTTTTATTTAGCAATGATTATTGGATGTTTGATATTGAAACAGATCCGGTTATTTTAATGTTACCGGAAGAATTCTTTATGCATGCTGCATGTATTATTTTATTATTGATTTTAGGTGGTAGTATGCTTTGTTACGGTGTGTATAAATATTTAGTGAAAAAGAAAAGGGTTTCAAAGAAAAAATTCTCTGTTTAAAGAGAATTTTTTTGTTTTCATAGAGATAATATATTTTTTGGTTTTGTTCTGTTCTATTCTTGTCCAATTCCACATATTTTGTACTAGTAGTTATAGGGGGGACCGGGATGAAGAGAACATTAATTGGACTGATAGCATTTCTAATTATAATGTTTCCAGTACGTATATATGCTGAAGAGTGGAGTGAACTAACTGGATTGCTAGATGACTCTTTGCAGTTAGTGAAGAAAAAAGAAGATGAAAAGGCAATACAAGTACTGTACCATTTCTCAGAGCAATTTCTATCAAAGGAGAATGAAAATAATTCAAAAGTAACTCCGGGACAAATTAGAGTCGTTTCTTTAGCATACGATAAGGCGAAACAATCTCTCGCGGAAGATTCAGATAGGCAAGTTAAAGTGGATAATATGTTAGCGTTACAACTTGCTGTTGATGCACAAGTATCTAAATATCAGCCACTTTGGATGGAAAGAGAAAGAAAGATAATGAATGCTTTTTCTCAAGTAGAAAAGGCGATGGAAAAAGACGATGATGGACAGTTCCAACAGACGCTAAATACATTTTTAAATGAATTTAATATTATTTATCCTAGTTTAATGATTGCTCTGCCAGAAAACGAAGCGCAGCGTGTAAATGCACATTTATCTTATTTGGATGAATTTCGTAACGTTATGTTAAAAACGAAAGGTGGACAAATGCAACTAGGGATTATTAAAGGTGATTTGCAAAAAATATTTCATACAGTAAAAAAAGACGAGATTGCTCCCTCTCTCATTTGGTTTATGACAATTACTGGAGGACTTATTTTGTTCACTTTAACGTATGTTGGATGGAGAAAGTATAAAGGGGAGAGAGAGAAGCGGAGAAGCAACTTGCATTCTAAAGATAAATAATACGCATAAATAAAGATACGGATTGTAAGGTTTATTTATTGACAACGGTGGAAGAAAAAAATAGAATGAGAAGTACTATAATTAAAACTTCAATGGAGGTTTATGATGTTTTATTTAATTTACTTCGCGATCATTTTGATCATACCGTTGTATGCACAGTCAAAAGTACGTAGTGCCTATAGCAAGTATTCACAAGTTTATTCAACATCAGGTATGACAGGAGCGGAAGTGGCTCGAAAAATTTTAGATGAAAATGGATTGTACAATGTAGCCGTAGAAGAAACGCCAGGTCATTTGTCAGATCATTATGACCCGCGTGTAAAGACGGTTAGATTATCGACAGATAACTATTATGGTCATTCAGTTGCTGGTACAGCTGTAGCAGCACATGAAGTAGGACACGCAATTCAAGATGCGAAAGATTATAACTTTATGCGTGTACGCCATTCGTTAGTGCCAGTTGCTAATTTTGGTTCAAACATGTCATGGGTTTTTGTCCTAATTGGTGTATTTGCACAAATGTCTGGTTTGTTGTTACTAGGAATTATTTTAATGGCAGCAGGTGTTATTTTCCAACTTGTTACATTACCAGTTGAGTTTGATGCATCAAAACGCGCAATGCAACAAATTGAAGCACTTGGTATCGTATCAACAGATGAGTACGGTCAAGCTCGTAAAGTATTAAATGCGGCAGCATTAACATATGTAGCAGCAGCTGCTGTAGCAGTATTTGAATTATTACGTCTCGTATTAATTTATACTGGTATGCAGCGTAGCGACGATTAAAGACTATCAATTTTGATAGTCTTTTTTTGTTTTGTGGATTGAATCTTATAATATGTTACAAATGGAAATAATAGAGAGAATATGGGGTATAGAACTAGTTAAAATAAAGATAAGTATGGAATGATGAAAGAAGGTGACGGACATAGAATATCCATATTATTTAGTTAAACAAGTGAAGGAGCGTAGTGCTACATACCAATTAGAAGGTTTTTTAAGTGGACAGGGCCCTAAAAACCCGAAATTAATGCTTGTTGGAGAAGCACCTGGTGAAACAGAAATTCATAATGGGATTCCATTTAGTGGGAGAGCGGGAAAACATTTAATGGAATTTTTAGAACGTATTCACGTTACAAGGGAAGAAGTATATATTACGAGTGCGGTCCGGAGTAGACCTTATAAATGGAGAGAGAAAAGGGAACGAAATGGCGAAATAATACAGAAGAAGTACAATAGAACACCGAATCAAGGTGAGATACTTGCCCATGCACCTTTGCTAGATTATGAACTGGAATTTATACAGCAGCCGGTTATTGTCACACTTGGTAATATTGCATTACAGCGTTTAGTTGGTAAAAATAATAAAATTACGGATGTTCATGGAGAATTGTTAAAGCAACCTGTGCAGCGATTGAAAGATAGCAGCAGTACAGAATTTATTTGGTCAGAAAAAGAATATCATATTTTTCCGACCTTTCATCCAGCTTCTATTTTCTATAATCGGAGTTTGTTGGAGCTTATTTATGAGGATTTGGAGAAACTTAAAAGATTTATAATAAAAAACTAGAAAAGCTACAGAGCTTTTCTAGCTGAATTTAATTATGTAACGGATTTTTATTTTCATCTAATGTAAATCCTTCACCAACAACATCGTGTACATCACTTACAGCGACAAAGGCATGTGGATCTACTGAAATAATGATATTTTTTAATTTTACGATTTCATTTTTAGCAACAACACAATATAGTACATTACGTTCTATTTTTGTATAGGATCCAACTGCTTTTAAAAAGGTTGCTCCGCGCTCCATTTCTGATAAAATTTTTGAAGCAATTTCATCGTTTTTATCAGAAATAATAGTTGCTCCTTTTGCTGCATAAGCACCTTCTTGCATGAAATCAATAACCTTAGCCCCGATAAAAACAGCAACTAACGTATACATGCCCTCGCGATATGATAAATATGTAAGAATAGAGATAATGATAACGACCGCATCAAACATAAACATCGTTTTTCCCATACTCCAGCCAACATATTTGTGAGCTAGCCTTGCGATAATATCAACACCGCCAGTAGTCCCGCCGTATTTGAATATAATTCCAAGTCCTATGCCGATAAATGCCCCAGCGAATAAAGCAGCCAGTGTCATATCATTTTGCAAGTTTAAATGTAAGTTGAGAACCTCGTAGCGCTGAAACACCCAAAGGAATAAAGAGACGCTAAATGTACCGATTAATGTGTATAAAAATGTTGTTCGGCCGAGTAATTTCCAGCCAATGAAAAATAGAGGGACGTTTAAAATTAAGTTTGTATAGGAAGGATCAAGTGAAAATTTAAAATATAATAATAGCGTAATGCCGGTAAATCCACCCTCTGCAAGATGATTTTCAATATTGATATTCACAATACCGAAAGAAAAAATAGCGGAACCGATTAAAATAAAAATGATATTTCGAATCTTCAAATTTGATGTCATTTAGAAATCCCCCTAATTATGTAATGATTGCATTGCTCCTCTTAAACGATAGAACATAATAATAAGTTATTTCTAGTTGATAGTAAAAATAGAGAATGGTATAAGAGCTTAATTAGTTCAGCCTGATATTGTGCGGAAAAAATGCAAAAGAAAGTTTCACTTTATCCCGTCCCAACGGCTGGTAGAGGGAAAAGCGAAGAAGAAAAGGTCGAACCAGCCGCAGGGACCCGATTGGTTCAGGCTGATCTTTTGCAAAAATCACGCAAAAGAAGTTTCACTTTATTATAGTCTATCCTAAAAAGAGTCGTAAATAGTGATATGAGGGAATAATATTTGTCAAATCGCGATGAATTGGCTAACATGAAAGAGGAAGGAATAAGAGGTGACTAGTATGGAAGCAAAAACGATGAAAGATATGCAGAAAGAAGTAGATGCATATATCGGTCAATTTAAAGAAGGTTATTTTAGTCCGCTTGCAATGATGGCTCGTTTAACTGAAGAAATGGGAGAGCTTGCAAGAGAGGTTAATCATTATTATGGTGAGAAACCAAAGAAAACGACTGAGAAAGAACGAAGTGTTGAGGAAGAGCTTGGAGATGTTTTATTTGTTATGATTTGTATGGCAAATAGTTTAAATATTGATTTAGAAACAGCGCATAACATTGTAATGAATAAATTTAATACACGTGATAAAGATCGTTGGACACGTATTGATGAGGGAGAGAAAGACGCATGAAAGAAATTAAAGTAATTATCGCTGGACCACGAGGACGCATGGGATATGAAGCAGTCCTTCTTATGGAAAGAACAGCGCATTTCAATTTAGTAGCAGCAATTGATTATAAGCATGGCGGAGAAAAAATTTCTGATTTACCGGGAATGCCAGCGCTAGATGCACCTATTTACGCGGATTTACATACTTGTTTAGATGAAGTAGAAGCAGATGTATTGTTAGATTTAACAACACCAGAAATTGGAAAGAAACATGTGACACTTGCAGTTGAACGTGGACTTCGATCAGTTATTGGTACAACTGGATTTACTGAAGAAGAACTAAAGCAATTAACAGAAAATGCAAAAGAAAAAGAAGTAGGAACAATTATCGCTCCAAATTTTGCGATTGGTGCAGTACTTATGATGAAGTTCTCTCAAATGGCAGCGAAGTACTTCCAAGATGTTGAAGTAATTGAATTACACCATGATCAAAAATTAGACGCACCATCTGGTACAGCTGTAAAAACAGTAGAATTAATCCGTCAAAATCGTGTACCAAAAGAGCAAGGGCACCCTAATGAAACGGAACAATTAGAAGGGGCACGTGGTGCAAATGTAGACGGTATTCACATTCATAGCGTACGTCTACCAGGGCTTATTGCACACCAAGAAGTAATGTTCGGCGGAGATGGACAAATGCTAACAGTTCGCCATGATTCATTCAACCGTGCATCATTTATGTCAGGTGTAAAACTATCAATTGAAACAGTAATGAACCTTGATCATCTTGTGTACGGTTTAGAAAATATTATCGACTAAAGGGGAGACAACGGATGAAAATTGCCTTAATCGCACATGACAAAAAGAAAGATGATATGGTTTCGTTCGCATACGCATATAAACCAATTTTTGAAAAACATGAACTTTTTGCAACAGGAACGACAGGACTTCGTATTATGGAGGCAACTGGTTTAGTTGTAACAAGATATCAATCCGGTCCTCTTGGTGGAGATCAAGAAATTGGTGCAATGATTGCAAAAAATGAGATGGATATGGTGATTTTTTTCCGGGATCCACTAACAGCCCAGCCGCATGAACCAGATGTTAATGCGTTACTTCGTTTATGTGATGTATACGCCATCCCATTAGCAACAAATATGGCAAGTGCTGAAATGCTAATGCATGCATTAGAGCGGGGAGATTTAGATTACCGAAAGTTAAGAAAATGAGGGGAACAATTATGAGTGGATTACATATATTAGCGTTTGGTGCTCATGCCGATGATGTTGAAATCGGCATGGCAGGTACCATTGCAAAGTATACGAAGCAAGGATATGAAGTAGGCATTTGCGATTTAACAGAAGCTGATCTTTCTTCAAATGGAACGGTAGAACTAAGAAAAGAAGAAGCAAAGGCTGCAGCTCGTATTATGGGAGTAAAAACGAGAATTAATTTAGCAATGCCAGACCGTGGTTTGTATATGAAAGAAGAATATATACGTGAAATTGTAAAGATTATTCGTACATATAAACCAACACTAATTTTCGCACCATATTACGAAGATCGTCATCCAGACCATGCTAATTGCGCGAAACTTGTGGAAGAAGCTATCTTTTCAGCGGGAATTCGTAAATATATGCCTGAACTTCCGCCGCACCGTGTAGAGTCGTTTTATAATTATATGATTAATGGTTTTCATAAACCGAATTTTTGTATAGATATTAGTGAATACCTTTCTAAAAAGGTGGAAGCGTTAGAAGCGTATGAAAGTCAGTTTTCAACAGGGAGTGATGGTGTTAAGACGCCATTAACCGAAGGATACGTTGAAACTGTAATCGCTCGGGAGAAGATGTTTGGGAAAGAAGTTGGAGTGCTGTATGCCGAAGGATTTATGAGTAAGAAACCGGTTTTATTACATGCTGATTTAATAGGGGGATGTAAATGAAATTGAAAATAGGTATTACATGTTATCCTTCTGTAGGTGGTTCTGGGGTTGTTGGGACAGAGTTAGGAAAGCAATTGGCGGAACGCGGGCATGAAATTCATTTTATTACATCGGGTGTACCATTTCGGTTGAATAAAGTGTACCCGAACATTTATTTTCACGAAGTAACAGTAAATCAATATTCTGTTTTTCAATATCCACCTTACGATTTAGCATTAGCGAGTAAAATGGCAGAGGTTGCTCAAAGAGAAAACCTTGATATTTTACATGTGCATTATGCAATCCCGCATGCTATTTGTGCATATTTAGCAAAACAAATGATTGGGGAGCGTATTAAAATTGTTACGACCTTACATGGAACGGATATTACTGTGTTAGGTTCCGACCCTTCGTTAAATAATTTAATTCGCTTTGGTATTGAACAATCTGATGTTGTTACAGCTGTGTCACATTCGTTAATTGAAGAAACAAATGAACTTGTAAAACCAGATAAAGAAATTGAGACGGTATACAATTTTGTAGATGAACGTGTTTATTTCAAACGTGATATGTCTCAATTAAAAAAAGAATATGGTATACGAGAAAATGAAAAAGTGTTGATTCATATTTCAAATTTCCGAAAGGTTAAGCGTGTACAGGATGTTGTGCAGTCATTTGCCAAAATTGTAAAGGAAGTAGATGCGAAATTGCTTCTTGTTGGTGATGGACCAGAGTTCTGTACTATTTTACAATTGGTGAAAAGTTTACATATTGAGGAACGTGTCTTATTCCTAGGAAAGCAAGATAATGTTGCAGAGCTTCTTGCGATGAGTGATTTAATGCTACTTTTATCAGAAAAGGAAAGTTTTGGTCTTGTTATATTAGAAGCGATGGCGTGTGGTGTGCCTAGTATCGGAACGAGGGTTGGGGGCATTCCAGAGGTCATTCAACATGGTGAAACAGGATATATATGTGAAGTTGGAGATACAGACGGAATAGCTAAGCAAGCAATTCAGCTACTAGAAAATGAAGAACTTCACCGTAATATGGGAGAGCGAGCGATGAAATCTGTATATGAGCAGTTTCGTTCGGAAAAAATCGTTTCACAGTATGAGGCGATTTATTATGACATACTAAGGGATGACAAGAATGGAAAGATTTAAAAAAGCTAGTTCAATTATTGAGATGTTAAAACAGCACGGACATGAGGCTTACTTCGTTGGTGGAAGTGTACGCGATCTTATTATCGATAGACCGATTGGAGATATCGATATCGCAACATCTGCTTTACCAGAAGAAGTAATGGCTATTTTCCCAAGACATGTTCCGGTTGGTCTTGAGCATGGAACTGTAATTGTTGTAGAAAATGGTGAACCGTATGAGGTAACTACTTTTCGAACAGAAAGCGAATATGAAGATTTTCGAAGACCTAGTAGTGTTCAATTTGTCCGTTCATTAGAAGAGGATTTAAAACGACGTGATTTCACGATGAATGCAATTGCAATGACAGAGGAAGGCGAAATGGTTGATTTATTTGCTGGGAAAGAAGCGATTCGTCTGAAGGAAATTACAACGGTTGGAGATGCTGCAGACCGTTTTCAAGAAGATGCACTGCGAATGATGCGTGGTATTCGGTTCGTAAGTACGTTAGGTTTCTCTTTGGAAATAAAGACGAAACAAGCAATTGAAACGTATGGGCATTTGCTCGAACATATAGCGATTGAAAGAATTACAGTTGAATTTGAAAAATTGTTGACCGGTACATATTGTGTGAATGGTCTTCAAGAGTTAGTAGAAACTAAGCTATTTTCTCATCTGCCATATTTGCAAATGTCAGAAGAAAGACTCTTGAAAGCTACGCAGTATAAATGGGATTCTTTCGAAACAGACGTTGAGGCGTGGGCATTTTTCTTATATTGTATCGGAGAAGAGCATCCATCTGTCTTTTTGCGTCAATGGAAGTTCTCGAATAAAAAGATTAAAGATATCGTAGCGGTTTTATTAGCAATTCGTTCTAGAAAGGAGAAGGAGTGGGATACAATCCTTCTTTATAAAACTGGGATTCGCATCGCTGAGATGGCGGAAAGAGTATATGAAGCGATAATAGAAAGTTATAATAGTGCGTCTGTTAAGCAAGTACAATCATTATTTCATGCATTGCCGATAAAAAATCGTCAAGAAATGAATGTGACTGGTAATGATTTATTAAGCTGGACAGATAAAAAGCCAGGTCCGTGGGTTGCCGAAATGCTTCAAAATATTGAAGAAGCAATCGTACAAGGAGATTTAGTTAATAAGAAAGAGGATATAAGGGAGTGGCTACAAAGATGCAATCTACTATAAGAAAGCAGTTATTACAAGTTTTTTCTGAAGCAGATGGTGCATTTGTATCTGGTCAAATACTTAGTGACAAACTTGGTTGTTCGAGAACCGCTGTATGGAAGCATATGGAGGACCTTCGTAATGAAGGGTATGAACTAGAAGCTGTACGCCGCTTAGGGTACCGAATTGCTAGTAAACCAGATAAAGTAACTGCGAATGAGATTCAATTAGGATTACAAACAGAGCGTATCGGTAGAACGGTTTATTTTGAAGAATCGGTTGAGTCTACTCAGCATATTGCAGCGAGACTTGCTTATGAAGGCGCAGAAGAGGGAACAATTGTCGTTGCTGAAGAACAAACAGCAGGTAGAGGACGTTTAAGTAGAAAATGGTATTCCCCAAAAGGAACAGGAATTTGGATGAGTATTATTTTGCGTCCCTCGATTCCAGTTCATCATGCACCACAGCTTACTTTATTAGCAGCTGTTAGCGTAGCGCAAGCAATTGAAAAATGTACCGGTGTAAACGTAGGGATTAAATGGCCGAATGATATTTTAATTCAAGGTAAAAAAGCTGTCGGTATATTAACGGAGATGCAAGCTGATCCAGATAAAATTAATGCTGTTATTATGGGAATTGGCATTAATGCAAATCAGAAACAAGAACATTTTGATGAGGAAATTCAGCAAATTGCAACTTCATTAGCAATTGAATCGGGTAAGCCGATTGTTCGTGCGGAACTTATGCAACAAATTTTCTTGCAACTAGAGAAATTGTATGAAGAGTATTTAAAAAATGGCTTCTCTGTTATTAAAATTCTTTGGGAAAGTTACGCAGTAAGTATCGGAAAAGAAATTACAGCTCGAACGATGAAGGAAACTATTAATGGGCTAGCAAAAGGAATTACGGAGGATGGTGTATTGTTACTTGAGGATCATCAAGGACAAGTGCACCACATTCATTCTGCTGATATAGAAATTAAGTAAAAGAAGTTCCTATTTTGGAGCTTCTTTTTGTCATTTAGATACTAATAAATTTCACATACCATAATAGGGATAAAAAATTATTTTTTCGAAAAAATGTAGCAATTCCTTTTCAGAGTTTGCTATAATTATTTCGAATATGGGCAGTATCAAAGCGAACTGCACCATTATTTTACGCAGTATGAAAAAATAATAATTTGGATTCTGCCTTGATCCAATAACGGACTGGGACAGAGGGATGAATAATGCCGACTAACACACAACCCTTCTGCCCTTTTATGGCCAGAGGGGTTTTTTATATGATTTCGGCCATCTCCTCTCTCCTGCATAAAGGAGGAGTAGTTTTTGAAAACAAAAACAGATTTTTTGAAAATGAAAGAGCAAGGTGAGCCGATTACAATGCTAACGGCGTATGATTATCCATCTGCTAAATTAGCAGAAGAAGCTAAAGTCGATATGATTTTAGTGGGTGATTCTCTAGGAATGGTTGTACTTGGGTATGATTCAACAGTTCCAGTAACAGTAGAGGATATGATTCATCATACGAAAGCTGTACGCCGCGGAGCGAAAGAGACGTTTATTGTAACTGATATGCCATTTATGTCTTATCATGTCTCATCGCAAGATACGATGATTAATGCACGTCGCATTGTTCAAGAGAGCGGGGCACATGCATTAAAGGTAGAAGGTGCTGGAGAAGTTATATCAACTATTCACTACTTAACGAATGCGGGAATTCCCGTTGTGGCGCATTTAGGTTTAACTCCTCAATCTGTAGGAGTGCTAGGTGGGTATAAAGTACAAGGGAAAGATGCTGAAAGTGCAAAAAAATTAATAGAAGATGCAAAGAAATGTGAGGAAGCTGGTGCGATAGCACTTGTGCTAGAATGTGTGCCAATGCAATTAGCAGAAATTATTTCAGAGCAGTTAACAATTCCTACAATCGGAATTGGAGCAGGACAAAAAGTAGATGGGCAAGTTCTTGTATACCACGATCTTATCTCGTACGGCGTAAATCGTGTTCCGAAATTTGTGAAGCAATATACGTCTGTTCAAGAGGAGATTGTGCGAGGAATTTCGCAATACGTTACTGAAGTAAAGACAGGGCAATTTCCTGAAGAAAAACATTCATTCACAATGAAAGAGGAAGAGTGCTTAGCGTTATACGGAGGAAAACAATAATGAAAATCATAACTACAGTGCAAGAGATGCAGCAAATTACAAACGAACTTCGTACAAGTGGAAAAAGTATCGGTTTTGTTCCAACGATGGGGTATTTACACGAAGGGCATGCTACGTTACTACGTAAGGCAAGGGAAGAAAATGAAATTGTAGTTTTAAGTGTATTTGTAAATCCACTACAATTTGGACCAAATGAAGATTTAGATCGATACCCACGTGATATTGATAGAGATGAAAATGTAGCAAAAGAAAATGGTGTTGATTATTTATTTTATCCGAGTGTAGAAGAGATGTATCCAGCAGAACAAACGACAACAGTAGAAGTTGTGAAGCGTACCGACGTATTATGTGGCAAACAAAGACCTGGTCATTTCGCTGGTGTTGCGACTGTACTAATGAAACTATTTAATATTACATTGCCAACGCGTGCTTATTTCGGTATGAAAGATGCACAGCAAGTAGCTGTAATTGAAGGATTCGTAACTGATTTTAATATTCCCGTTACGATCGTACCAGTTGATATTGTAAGGGAAGAAGATGGATTAGCGAAAAGTTCTCGTAATGTGTATTTATCACTAGAAGAACGTGAAGAGGCTCCTCATTTATACGGCAGTCTATGTATAGCGAAAGAACGAATTGAGGCAGGCGAACGTAATCCGGAAATCATTATGAATCTTGTGAAAGAGCATATTGAGAAGTATACGAAAGGCACTGTAGATTATGCTGATTTATATGCATATCCTTCATTAAAAGCAATAAATAAAATTGAAGGAAGAATCATTTTAGCGATTGCGGTTAAGTTTGAAAATGTACGATTAATTGACAATATAACATTAATGGGGAAATAAGGGGGAGCATCTATGTTTCGCACAATGATGAGAGCGAAGTTACATCGTGCAACTGTAACAGAAGCAAATTTAAATTATGTAGGTAGTATTACAATTGATGAAGATTTAATGGATGCGGTAAATATTGTAGAAAATGAAAAAGTACAAATTGTAAATAACAACAATGGAGCTCGCTTAGAGACATATGTTATTAAAGGAGAGCGCGGTAGCGGTGTTGTGTGTTTAAATGGTGCAGCTGCAAGGCTTGTACAACCGGGTGATAAAGTTATTATTATTTGCTATGGTTTAGTGGCAGAAGAAAATATTCATAAACAAGAGCCGAAAATTGCAGTATTAGACGATGATAATCAAATTATTGAAATGTTAGGTGCTGAAAAAGCTGGCACGATATTATAAGTAGGAAGGCTATCTCTAATTAAGGAGATAGCTTTTTTGTGCATCTTTTCATTAAGATGAGGTAAAACGTGGTATAGTAACATTATATAATTTTTGTGTTTGATAGGTAAGAAATTGAGGTGTTACATATATGAGTAAGCGTTATGTCGTTGTTGATTTAGAGACGACAGGGAACTCCTGGAAGGATGGGAAGGATAAAATCACCCAAATTGCAGCTGTTGTAGTGGAAGATGGAGAGATATTAGAGATTTTTTCATCTTTTATTAATCCGAAGAGAGAGATTCCCCTATTTATTACAGAATTAACTGGGATTGATGAAAATCTTGTAAAACAAGCCCCGTTATTTCGAGATGTAGCCCCGATGATTGTTGAGCTATTACAAGGTGCGGCTTTTGTTGCACATAACGTTCACTTTGATTGGAATTTTTTAAATGAAGAATTAAGGCAGGCTGGATATACAGAAGTACATTGTCCTAAAATTGATACAGTTGAATTGGCGCAAATTCTTTTGCCAACAGCTGATAGTTATAAATTACGTGATTTAGCTAAGCAGCATGAACTAGAGCACGATCAACCACATCGTGCGGATAGTGATGCTCTTGCAACAGCGGAGTTGTTTTTACAATTTTTAAGTGAAATTGAAAAGTTACCACTTGTCACATTACAATCGCTTTATGAATTAAGTGATGTTTTCCAAAGTGATATAGCTGATGTACTTTCTGAAAATATTTTAAAGAAAATGATGCATGGTAAAGAAGAGGCAGAGGAGTGTGAGGTGTATCGAAATATTGCGCTTCGAAAGCGGAATTATTCTTTAAGCCTCAGTGAAACATACTCATCTAAATTTGATGCTTTCTTACATAAGACAATCGATAAACTTGAATTGAATATGCCAAAGTTTGAAAAAAGAGAAAGCCAACAAATTATGATGAAGGAAATATATACAGCGCTAAGAGATTCTAGGTTTTCACTGATTGAAGCAGGAACAGGTACGGGGAAGACGCTTGCATATTTACTTCCAAGTATTTATTTCGCAAAGAAAAAAGAAGAGCCTGTCATTATAAGTACACAAACTGTACAATTGCAACAACAAATACTAGAAAAAGAAATTCCTTTATTAAAGAAAATAATGCCATTTTCATTTGAAGTAGCTCTTCTGAAAGGAAGAAAGCATTACCTTTGTCTACACAAATTTGAATATGCTTTGCAAGAGGAAGAGAAAAATTATGATATGGCGCTCACAAAGGCAAAAATTTTAGTGTGGTTATTGCAAACGGAAACTGGCGATCGTGATGAATTAAATATTCCTGAGGGCGGCAAGTTACTTTGGAACCGTATTTGTAGTGATGTACATAGTCCAGGCGGGATGCAAAGCAACTGGTATAGTCGTTGTTTTTATCAAAGAGCAAAGAATAAAGCATTATTTGCAGATATCGTTATTACAAATCATGCGTTATTATTTCAAGATTTTTCAAGTGAAGAACCACTATTTGCTTCATGTGAACATATTATTTTTGATGAAGCTCATCATATCGAGGAAGCGGCGAGTAGAACATTAGGTGAACAGTTCTCATGCATGTATTTTCAATTAGCTTTATCTCGTCTTGGTACGCTAGAAACAGATGATGTACTTTCTAAAGTATATAAAATGATGAAAAAATCAGAGCAAGCATCGCGTTCGACTTTCCGTATGGTGAGTCATAGTTTGAAGGAATTGAAATTTGATGCGGATGAACTATTTCAAATGTTACGGACTTTCGTATTTAAACAAACAAAGCAGGAACAAGGGATGAGCAATATGCCACTCATTTATCGATATAACACGGAAGTAGAGAAAGGTAAGTTATGGGATAGCATTACCGAGTTAACAAATCGATTTGTGTATGATGTAAGAAAGTTATTGACTACACTTGAGAAGCAAGCTGAAATATTGCAAAGTAAATTAGAATGGGAGATGCATGTCGTTACAGGTGAATATATGCATTTAATTGAGTTGTTGAGAAAGATGGCACAATCTTTACAATTACTCATTTTAGAAAAAAATTCATACGTGACATGGATGGAGACTGAAACGAAGGGAACGATTCATTCAACAGTTCTATATGCGCAGCCTGTTCATATTGGTGAAAGATTTGCTGATGAATTTTTAACCCAGAAAAAGAGTGTTATTTTCACATCAGCAACGTTAACAGTTAATGATTCATTCGACTATATAAAAGAGGAGCTAGGTTTACATGATTTTGCTCCCAATACATTAAAGGTTCCATCACCATTCCGTTTTGAAGAGCAAATGAAATTAATGGTTTCAACGGATGTACCTTTTATTAAGAAAGCAAGTAATGAAGAATATATTGAGTCTATATCGGCACATATTGCGAAAATAGCGAAAGCTACAAAAGGTAGAATGCTCGTTTTATTCACTTCGTATGAAATGTTGAAAGAAGCGTATACGAATTTGAAAAATGATGAGACATTAGAAGGATATTTATTATTAACGCAAAGTGTGAATAATAAGAGCCGAAGTCGTCTAATCCGAAAATTCCAGGAGTTCGACAAATCGATTTTGTTAGGAACAAGTAGTTTTTGGGAAGGGATAGATATACCTGGAGATGCTCTGAGTTGTCTTGTCATTGTCCGTCTGCCTTTTACCCCTCCTCATCAGCCGATGATGGAAGCAAAAGGAGAGTGGTTAAAAAATCAAGGAGAAGACGTATTTGATAAGTTGGCGCTCCCACAAGCAATCTTGCGTTTCAAACAAGGGTTTGGTCGTCTTATTAGAACAAATACAGATACGGGAACTGTATTTGTATTAGATCGTCGTTTGACAAGTTCTTCCTATGGAAAACGATTTTTACAATCAATCCCAACTGTACCGCTCTATGAAGGACCGTTAGAAGAATTGTTAGTACAGTTAGAAGAATCGTCAAATGAATAAAATTGGAAGAAAAATACGCCTGAAGTACATTTAAACTTCAGGCGTAAAAAATGTGGGTAGGAGGAATTTTATTTTTCTTACTTCTTGTATACAAAATATATTGCTTTTCGATTTGAAACCTTTTTTTGCTGTACATGTCCTGCTATAATAGATGGGTGATGAAGCAGGGGTTGTAAAGAATGTACTCTTATTGTAACCGCATTGCGTTCTTCTATAATTAGAAATTTTTGTGTAACGGAGGAGTTTTTTCATGGATAAGAAAATCGAAGTCCTATCAACGACGCGTATTAAATATTCGTCTGACTTGTATAAAATTGTTGATGGTTTGAATCGTACGTTAAAAGAGCAGGACCTCATGTTCGGATTAGCATTAGACGAAAAAGATAAAGAAACAGCTGTATTTACGATTTACAGAACGTAGTGATACAATGAAAAAGTGGATCTTTACAATCATTATCGTTATCGTTGCTAGCGGAATATATGGGGCATATGTTTATAATAAAGCGATGGAAAAGAAAATTCCAAAAGAGTCAAAGTCTGTAGAAATTGCGAAAGAAAAGGCAAAGCTTACAAAGGTAAATACTGTTGATTATTATAATGGAAAATCTTCATATACAGTCGTACAAGGTACAGATGAAAAAGGAGAACAACTTATCGTTTGGGTGCCTGATAAAAAAGGAAATGTCCTTGTGAAGAAAAAGAGCGAAGGTATTTCTAAAAAAGAAGCTTTGCAAAAATTGGCTGAACAAGCTACAGGAGAAGGTGCTGAGCCGAAGCCGAAACCAAAAGAAATTATAAAAGTAAAATTAGGTGCTCAAAACGATATTCCATTGTGGGAAATTACATATATTGATCAGGTAGATCGTTATACGTATTACTATTTAGAGTTTCAAAATGGGGTTTATGCTGGACACTACAGCATTGAAAAATAGATGTAGGGGGAACTACAAATGAAATTAGCAAAGCGAGTAGCTGCTTTAACACCATCTGCAACTTTAGAAATTACAGCAAAGGCACAAGCATTAAAAGCAGAAGGTCATGATGTAATTGGATTAGGAGCAGGAGAACCTGACTTTAATACGCCAAAACATATTATGGATGCTGCGCATAAAGCGATGTTAGAAGGACATACGAAATATACACCAACAGGTGGATTACAAGCGTTAAAACAAGAAATTGTGAAGAAGTTTACTCGTGATCAAGGAATTGCGTATGATCCATCTGAAATTATTGTATGTAATGGTGCCAAGCATGCATTATATACATTATTCCAAGTGTTACTTGATGAAGGAGATGAAGTTATCATCCCAACTCCTTATTGGGTAAGTTATCCTGAGCAAGTAAAGCTTGCTGGTGGTAAGCCAGTTTATGTAGAAGGTCTAGAAGGCAATGAGTACAAAATTACAGCAAAGCAGCTGCGTGAGGCAATTACAGAGAAAACGAAAGCTGTTATTATTAATTCACCGAGCAATCCAACAGGGATGATTTACAGCAAAGAAGAATTACAACAGCTTGGAGAAGTATGTTTAGAGCATGATATCTTAATCGTTTCAGATGAGATTTATGAAAAATTAATTTATGGTGACGCGGAATATACTTCAATTGCCCAGCTTTCTAATGTATTAAAAGAACAAACACTTATTATTAATGGTGTATCTAAATCACATTCTATGACAGGTTGGCGTATTGGATATGCAGCAGGAAATAAGCAGCTTATTAAAGCGATGACGAACTTAGCGAGTCATAGTACGTCAAACCCTACTTCAATTGCTCAATACGGTGCAATTGCTGCGTATGCAGGCTCACAAGAACCTGTAGAAACAATGCGTCAAGCGTTTGAAGAAAGATCGAACATTATTTATGATAAATTAATTCAAATTCCTGGTTTCACTTGCATTAAGCCACAAGGTGCTTTTTACTTATTCCCAAATGTAAAAGAAGCCGTAGCGTTAGCTGGGTATGATACAGTTGATGAGTGGGCAAAAGCATTATTAGAAGAAGAAAAGGTGGCTCTTGTTCCAGGTACAGGATTTGGTGCACCAAATAACGTTCGATTATCGTATGCGACATCTCTTGAGCAAGTTGAGAAAGCATTAGAACGAATTCATACGTTCATGAAAAGTAAAGTACAGGCTTAATCGTCTGTTTCTTGTAGTAAATGGCAAAAAACCTCCCTATATATAGGGAGGTTTTTTTGACGAATTGTGGCAAAAAGAAATGGCTAAAGGTGTGTTATACTAGAGAACGAGGTGTTTGGTGATGAAAAAGAAAATGATGTTACAATGGTTTGAACAGGGAAGCATAGCGATTCCTAAATTGCTTATGATGCATTATAAAAAGCTAGGTTTAAATGAGACGGAATTTATGGTAGTACTTCATGTACACACATTTTTAGAATCAGGTAATTCGTTCCCGACTCCTTCAGAGATTTCAGAACGGATGACGATAACAGAAATGAAATGCATGGAAGTGATTCAGACTTTAATCCAAAAAGGTTTTTTAGCACTAGAAGGTGGACGAAGATCTGAAGCGATGATGTGTGAAAGTTATTCTTTACAACCACTGTGGGAAAAAATATTGCACTTTTTAATGAATGAATCTATAGAGGAAGAGCAAAAAGAACAAAAGCAAATTCAAGTAAATTTATATACAGTATTTGAAAAAGAATTCGGAAGACCACTTTCGCCATTTGAATGTGAAACATTAGGGATGTGGGAAGATCAAGATCAACACCATCCGAATTTAATTCAAGCGGCTCTTCGTGAAGCTGTTATGAGTGGTAAACTTAATTTCCGGTATATTGATCGTATTTTGTTTGAGTGGAAAAAGAACGGAATTAAAACGGTAGATCAAGCGCAAAATCAAGGCCAGAAATTTAGAGCGAATCAACAACGCACACAACAAACGACAAAACAAGAGACGAAATTTACTGGGAAAGTGCCTTTTTATAATTGGTTGGAGCAGTAGTGTAGGAGGAAAGATATGTTGAACAAAACGCAAATTCGTTATTGTTTAGATACAATGGCGGATATGTATCCAGAAGCGCATTGTGAATTAATTCATGATAATCCATTTGAACTTGTAATCGCAGTGGCATTATCTGCGCAATGTACAGATGTACTTGTGAATAAAGTGACGAAAAACTTATTTCAAAAATATAAAACACCAGAAGATTATTTAAGTGTGTCTTTAGAAGAATTACAACAAGATATACGTTCCATTGGATTGTTTAGAAATAAGGCGAAAAATATTCAAAAATTGTGCCGGATGTTACTAGATGATTATAACGGGAAAGTTCCAGAAGACCGTGATGAGCTGACGAAATTACCAGGAGTAGGGAGAAAGACAGCGAATGTAGTTGTTTCGGTAGCATTTGGGATTCCAGCGATTGCTGTTGATACGCATGTAGAGAGAGTGAGTAAACGGTTAGCAATTTGTAGATGGAAAGATTCTGTGTTAGAAGTGGAAAAGACATTGATGAAGAAGATTCCAATGGATGAGTGGGGAGTTACACACCACCGTATGATTTTCTTCGGACGTTATTACTGTAAGGCGCAGCGACCACAATGTGAAGAGTGTCGATTACTAGAAATATGTCGCGAAGGAAAGAAACGAATGAAGGGGAAATAAAGGATGGAGCGAGTTATAGAAATACCGAAAGAGTTTCGGTGCGTACCATTTTTTAAAGAGAGTGCAAATTCGATTACGTATCACACAGACCAATCTTTTGAAGAGATAATACAAAATACTTACTTTATATTTGATATTGAAAGAAAATATGAGCCATGGAATGAAATTGAAACAAGTATTCCAGCGGTGTTAAATATATGGAAAAGCAAGCATGAAGAAATTGCTATACTATTTCGGAACAGAAAAAAACAAGAAGCTGAGGGTCCGATGATTCTTTTTGCAGCGCACTTTCTATCGGTTATATATTGGTTAAATGAGCAGCCTGTTCATAGTTTGAATGAGATGCAAGTAAATACGAATAAATTGGAAGTACAACCTGTTAATTTTATGGAGCGATATTCATTTATTATAAAGAAACCGAGTAATTACCATTCGTATATTCAATTAGTACAGTTGTATATCGAAATAGAAAAGCTATATGTAAAGAAAATGATAACAAAAAAGAAGTCGATTTCTCATTAAGAGAAACCGACTTCTTTTTTTGTTTATTAAGACTCTGTTGTAACAACATTTCCGTCCGCGTGAGGTATATCTCCTCCGGTATTTTGTTGCTGTTGTTGCTCTTCAGCTTTTTTTCTAGCTTCTTCGTCAGCTTTTCTTTTAGCTTCTTCGTCGGCTTTTCTCTTAGCTTCTTCGTCAGCTTTCTTCTTAGCCTCTTCGTCAGCGGCTTTCTTTTGAGCTTCTTCTTGCTGTTTACGTTGTTGTTCTTGTTGCTGCTGTTGTTCTTGTTGTTTACGTTGTTGTTCTTGTTGCTGTTGCTGTTGCTGTTGCTGCTGTTCTTGCTGTTTACGCTGATCTTCATCAGCTTTTTTCTTAGCTTCTTCTTGTTTTAGTTTATCTTCATTGGTCTTTTTCAGGGCTTCTTCGTCAGCTTTTTTCTTAGCTTCTTCGTCAGCTTTTTTCGCATCTGGAGTTCCGCCAGGGGCAGTGAAGGATGCACCAACTGCAGGGCTTGTTCCAGTACCCTTTTTCGCTACTACAGAGAAACTGTAAGTAACACCTGGTTTAATACCACCAAGAGTAGCTGTCGTACCGCTTACTGATAAGCTACCACTAGAACCGTCAGTAGCTTTATAGCTTGCTGCGTATGCATCAACATTTGATGATGGTCCAGACCAGTTCAGTGTCACTGTGCTAGCGCCATCGAAAGCGACATTAAGGCCACTAGGTGGATCTACTTTAATTTCTTTAACTGCATCTTTTTTCGCACCTTTAATGTACAGTTCTCCATTTAATTCTTGTACAGAAGAAGGGCGCTCGAAACGAGATTTATCCGTAGCAAATTTGCTCATCATTGCTTGGAACATTTGCTGAGCAATTCTAGTAGAACGATCGCTAATGTAATTTTCTGGGCTATCTTTTTCATAACCAGTCCATACAGCCATTGTATATTGTGGTGTATATCCTGCGAACCAACTATCTCTGTTGGCATCTGCTGGAATACCGTATTTTTTAATAACAGATTTATCAAAGTTTTGTGTTCCTGTTTTACCAGCAACGTCGAATCCAGAAACATATGCTGTTGACCCTGTACCGCCAGAACCAGGTTTTACTACGTCACGAAGAACGTCAGTAACCATGTAAGCTGTATAGTCGTGCATTGCACGCTGTTCTTTCGGTTTAAAGCTTTTCTTTTTTCCATCTGGGAAAATAACTTCTTTAACGAAATGAGGTTTATTGTATACACCGTCATTTCCAAATGTTGCATAAGCTCCAGCGACATCTAACGGAGAGCCTTCATTACTACCGATTGCAGTAGATTCATATGCTTTCCCATCTTTAAACGTCATTCCTAAACCTTCAGCAAACTCTTGTGCCTTAGGAATACCGACTGCTTGAGCTGTTTTTAAAGCCGGGATGTTTAATGACTTCTTCAATGCTTCACGAAGTGAAACGTCACCTTTAAAATTACCTGTAGCATTTTTAATCTTTGTGCCATCAGAGTAAGTATATTCAGAGTCATTTAATTGATGATAAGTAGACCATTGAAGATTCTCAATTGCTGGACCATAGTCGAAAATTGGTTTCATTGTTGAACCAACTTGGCGTTTTAAATCAACTGCCATATTATGACCTTTGAAAGTAGACTTACTTTCTTTACGCCCAGCACCAATTGCTCGAACTTCTCCAGACTGTGTATCCATAAATACAAATGATCCTTGGAACTGATCGTTTGGATATTTAATGAGATTGCCATCCATAATTTTCTCAGCGTAATCTTGAGCATCTTGATCAAGTGTTGTATGAATCGTTAAACCATCTGAACCGATATTTACATCAGGGTATTCTTTTTCAACTTCCTTTACAGCAGCATCTATAAATGCTTGATACTTCATTTCAGTCACTTCTGAAGATGGAAGAAGTCCTTGTGTTACAGAGATTTGCATTGCGTCATTCATTTCTTGTTTCGTTATATACCCGTGTCGGTTCATTAATGTTAATACGATATTACGACGTTTCGTTGCTCTATCAACGTTATCTGGTTTTGTTGGATCATAAATGTTAGGACCTTGGGGTAAACCAGCGAGCATTGCAGCTTCGTGTAGTTGTATGTCTTTTAAATCTTTGCCGTAATATTTTTTTGCTGCTGTTGAAATACCGTAAGAGCGATTACCGAGGTTAATCTTATTTAAGTACATTTCTAAAATTTCATGTTTTGAGTACTGTTGCTCTAACTTATAAGATAAGTACCATTCCTGCACTTTTCTTTTTGCAGTTTTGTCCATCGTTAGAAAATAGTTTTTAACTACTTGCTGTGTAATCGTACTACCACCTTGTGATCCAAAACCACCAGTGACATTTTCCATGACTGCCATTCCAGTACGTCTAAAATCAATTCCATTATGATCGTAGAAACGAGCATCCTCAGTCGCAAGGAATGCACTTTCAATTACTTTTGGAATTTGATCGTATGTAACATGGGTTCGTTTTTCAGCACCGTATTCATAGAAGAAATTCCCGTTTTTATCAAGGAATTTTGTTGATAAAGGATTGACTAGCTTTGATTTGTCTAGTTTTGGAGCGTCCTTTACCATAACAAAGAAGGCCGAAACGCCAGCTACGAGACCGACGATACCAAGAAGTAGACAACCTATAAGAAATCTCTTGAAAAAGGAACCTTTTTTCTTTGGTTTTTCTTCTTTATTATTTGTTTCTTTCGTTTGATTTTTTACATGATTTCGTTCTGTACGAGAACGATAATTATCTGACATTATACTTTCTCCTACCTTTCATTCTCTCCCCCAAAAGTCGAAAAAAGAGCCTTAGTGATGACTCTATCACGAAAAATAAACCGTGTCTAGTACGCGGATATAATCAATTCGAGGGTGATAACCGCATGATAATAAAGACCCATGCTCTTCTATTTCTTGTTTTGTAATCGATTTACGTCCACCAGTATTTTGACGATTCCAAAATGCAATAATATGTTTTGCATCTAATAAATAAAATTCATCAAAAAGTGTAAATTTAATAATAACAAATGCAATTCCATTATGAGCGACTACTTGCTTCATATGTTCAATTTGATGAAGGTGGAAGTTTTGAAGTGGAAAACTGGTTTTATTTTTAGTTTCTTTCGCTTCAAAATCGATGTATTTCCCTTTGTATACACCGTTGTAATCTGTTGTAGAAGGTTGTTTGAAATACGCTTCTTTTACCACTGCAGCACTTCGAGCGGGGTAATCTACTTTTACAATTTGAAGAGGTGTAGGTTTTTTATGTACGCATGCAATATTATGGGTTAAGTAATATTGATTGGTTTCATTCAATTCCTCTTCAAGGGACATACCTCTATTACTGTAAGTATGTTTTTTTATTGGTGTTTTATGAGGTTGTGAAGCTTGATCGTACCTTTTTCCATTTGGGTAACGAATGGTCATATTTTGTCCACTCCCAACTTGATAAGAATTACTTACAAAGGTGATTATATCAAAAAATGAAAAAAGATGTGACCTTTTTCAAGAAAGGTATGGTGACTTACTTATGTTTCGATGGAATGACTATGAAAAAATTAAACAGAACCGTAATGATATTTTTTGTACAGAAGAGGAAAAAGTTATAGTTCTTACTATTAAGGAGAGAACGGATGTAGCTAACGTAGATAATATTTCACGTACACAATCTTACCAAGAATATTATTTGAGAAATAGAGAAATTAGATGGTCTTTTTTAGCGAGTATGGTTTCAAGGAATGGGGGATGGAACATGACAGATTTAGAAGGAGAATATTATTCTAATCTTTTATCTCAAACAGTTAAGAGACGATTATTTCTTTTGTATGAGAAAGCCAATTGGCTCATTTTCTTAGATGCATTTCCTCAACTATTACTGTATGAGGAAAGTAAAAAGAGATGTGCGCCGCTCTTCCATTTGTTACAATTTTTCAACATATCAATTTTTATGGAAAAAGAATGGGTCGCGTTTTGGGAGAAAAAAGATATAAATAGGCTTATGACGGCACTTATTATTAATGAACAAAATAAAATTCAAAAACCAGTAATTGAGAATGCATACTTTCAAAAACACGTATTTGATACTGCACTGTTCAAATTTCAAGAAATATTTCATGTTAGTGCAGTTATTTTTCCAACGGTGGAAGGGGGAATGTATGGATTTTCAGTTTATCAATTTGAAACGTTGCAAAAACGTATAGAACTGGGGAAGCAATTAGCTTGGTTACTATTTCATTCAAAGTATAAGTCTTCTTTTTATAAATTTGCAGTGCAAACTAGGCATACAGGGTCAAGAATGGATTATGAATGTAATATAAGGGGAATTAGAAAATCATGTACGCCGGCTCTTCGGGAAGTGTATTCTATTGTCACTCATGAAAAATTAATTGAAAAAGATTGGTTTAGTGAAGGGTTGGAAATAGATTCATTATTTTTACTTGAAAAACCTAAGGGAGAAATTAATATAACAGAATGGTATAGAAAGAAGAGGGAGCAAATACATACTCTTTCTATATTAAGTAGTTTTGTTAAAAGAATAGATGAGTTCATGATATAATAAAGAAGTCCCGCCTTCTTAAATGAAGGCGGGACTTCTTTATTAAAAGTAATAAGCTCTACAACAAGTTACTTTCTAATCGGTTATTTGTCGGCAGTACGACTTTAACTTCAACATTTATCGAAAGCGAAGAGGTAAGATAGACTAGAAAATAGTTGTTTGTAAAAGCCACTTTGGTTAAAGTGTCATTTTATCCCGCTATTTGCGGACAGTAAAACTCCCACCTCAAAATTTGGCTGGAGCAAAGAAGGTAGGTGGAAGCCCTGCTGTCCGTAAACACCCGATTGGTGCGGGTTGATAATCAGTGGGGGATGAACAAAACCCCACTGATTAAAGTTTCACTTTATGTAGCGGGGAAATTTGGACCATCAAGCTTTGGATTACCAGTCTCAGGTTGGTTTTGTTGTTTGTTTTGCTTTTTCTTTTTTTCGTTTTTATTTTTTGCCATCGTAATACACCTCCTTTTTGTATTGTTACCATTTCTAATAATGGCATACTAAATGATTTCTTTGACGAATATCAACTAGTTTTGTCATGTGAGAAGGAGTAATTAATCAATCGGCGAAATTACATGACAAAGGAAAGGCAAAGAAGGGGGCGTTTTAAATATGGCGATGGTTCAGAAGGAAGATGTTATGAAAAAAATGGATCAAATGTTAAGTTCTCTCGATTTGCTGGAAATGAAGATTGGGATTAGAATGAATCATGCATTGAAGGATAAAGGTGAAAAAATATGCAATAAGATAGAAATAACAGAAATGCATATAGAACATATGGAAAATAAATTAGTGCATCACGAAGAAAAAGGGAGCTGGGTAAAGACATTTCAAAACGTCGTAGTGAGTGCATAATAAGGTGGGAACAAAATGGGACATGAAGCATTAATCCAGTCTTCGGAGAAGTTAATGCAGTATAATGATGAAGCGAATGTGAAAAAAAGAGAGATGGCTGAATATGATTTTTATAAGGATATGAAGCCATTTGTTGATATTGTAGATGCGGAGTTAGAGATGTGGAAAGAATTAGCTTATAGGTGGATAAAGGAAGAACGACCTAAGTATATACATGTACAACAAATTGATCAAGTGTATGATAATTTACAAACTAATGTGCTACAATGTTTTGTTAATAAGGGAAAAGGCAAACGTTTCTTTGAAACTCATCAAGCTATTTCGTATACTTTGCAAAATATCGTAGATCAATGTAAATAACAAGAGGGAAAACCCTCTTGTTTTTTTATGCCTCTGTCACTGTTGTAGGTTTTGTTGCACCGTTTATTTCTAACTCTCGTATTAATGTTCGGTAATCTGATATGCATACTTTTCCTTCAAGATAACAATGTCTTGCAAAGTCTAACAGTTCATTCGAATTTTCTGTGTAATACCCCTTTTTTTGAGAAAACGCTTGTTTTAAATCCCCTAATACCATGTTGATTCCTCCCCCATGAGAATCTTCTTCCTTATTATCATAGCATGGAAGGGTTTACTTTCTAATTTTTTTAAAAATTTAAACTTCCGACAAAAACAGACAGGTACTCCGTCACACATTTTATTTTATAGGTACATATTCTATATGTAGAAACTTATGCCAAGGAGGAGAGAATGCATGTTTCAACAACCTAATGTATATCAGCAAGCAAATCCATATGCACAGCAAAATATGTACCAATATAATGAGGATACATATTTGCGATATAATATGTATCCTTTCGAGCCTCATTATGGAAACCAAAATTATTATCAACCATTTGAAGTATCTTTTGGGAATCAACCGCAGCAAGCGCATATGAATCAACCGCAACAACCGCACATGAATCAGTCGCAACAAGCGTATATGAATCAACCGCAACAACCGCACATGGATCAGTCGCAACAACCGCATATGAATCAGCCGCAGCAAATGTATACGAATCAACCACAGCAAGCGTATATGAATTCACAAAACTACATGTCGCCAGCTCAATATGTAAATCAACAAGCTATGTTTTATCCACCAAAACAACCATATCCAACGATGAATAAACAAAAGCAACAGCAACAGCAACCAAGTCAGTTTTCTAGTTTTGTTTCACAATTTAAATCATCAGATGGTAACTACGATGTAAATAAAATGATGAACACGGCTGGACAAATGATGAACGCGATGAATCAAGTAACAGGGATTGTTAAGCAAGTCGGGGGCTTTTTTGGTAAATAATGGTAGGGGGTTGTCTATAATAGGTATTACGTATGAAATTGGATACTAGACAAATTTCCATGAAATAAATGGGTATATATAACAAGCGGCTTTAGCCCCTCGCTCATATTGTAAAGTGTAGTCAGATTTTTTTAATGAGAGAGGAGAGAAAAAACTATGCATCATTGTCATCCTTGCTTTGGAGGGCATAAGCCTGTAGGACCTATTTGTACGACAGCTCCTGTCATTCATCCAACGAAACAATGCGTAACACATTCTTTTTCAACAACGGTGGTGCCACACATTTTTCCAACCCATACAACGCATGTTCATCATCAACAAATTAAAAATCAAGGCTTCTTCCCACAAACAAACTCGAACGTAAACGTTGTAGATCCTGGTGATCCAGGATTTGGCGGTGGATCTGTTGGTGGATTTGGCGGTGGATGTGGACCATGCGGTCATGGCCATCATCACCATGGGCATCAAATATCACCATTTGGACCAGGACCGAATGTATCACCATATGGACCAGGACCGAACGTATCACCATTTGGACCAAATATCGGACCAAACGTTGGTGGAATGTTTAAAAAGTAAATGATATGTTAGAACTAGCGAAATGCTAGTTCTTTTTTTGTAATTGGAGTGTTGATATGAAGGTTGTTGCTGTAACAGGATATAAGCCGTTTGAACTTGGAATATTTAAAAATGATCATCCAGGAGTAGAGTGTATAAAAAAGGCGCTGCGTCGTAAATTAACTGTTTTTGTAGAAGAAGGTTTGGAGTGGGTTATTATAAGTGGTCAGTTAGGAGTAGAGCTATGGGCTGCTGAAGTTGTTTTTGAAATTCAAGTAGAATATCCAAATTTAAAATTAGCTGTATTTACTCCTTTTTTAGAACAAGAGGAAAATTGGAAGGAAGATAACCGTGAATATTACGAATTTATTCTTTCACAAGCAGATCATATTGATAGTATTACGAAACGGAAGTACGAAAGCCCAGAGCAATTTAAATTAAAGAATCAATTTTTTATTGAAAAAAGCGATGCACTTTTAGCTGTATATGATGAAGAAAAGTCTGGGAGCCCTAAATATATTGTAGAAGCAGCTAAGAAAAAAGGAGAAATAGAAAATTATCACAGTTATTTCATTCTTTTTTCTGATTTACAAGATATAATGGAAGAGGAACAGTGGAATAATGCAGAGTAATATGTAATATAGTACTCGTATATTTGATTGACAAAAGGCGTTGTTTCTGAAAAAATTTAGTTAATGAAAGCTTTGGCAAAAATTTGAGGTGAAGAAAATGATTTCGGATAAAATTAAATTAACAGCGAAAGATATTTTAGAAAAAGAATTTAAAACAGGTATGAGAGGTTATCAACAAGAAGAAGTAGATAAGTTTCTTGATATGATTATTAAAGATTATGAAGCTTTTCATAAGGAATTTGATCAATTAAAACAACAAAATGCTCGTTTGAAACGTGAATTAGAAGAACAAAAAGTAGCGGCAACACAAGTTCCGCAACAACCGGTACAAACACCAGTTGCACAACCAGTGTATAACAATACGAATACGGATATTTTAAAACGTCTATCTAATTTAGAAAAAGCTGTATTTGGAAGTAAGTTATACGAATAAATTAAGGTAACAAAAAGGTTAAAGCATTTTACATAGAAAAAAACATTGCAAAATCTTTTTGTTTCCACTATACTAATGTTTGTCATAACGTTTGGGTAATCGCTGCAACGCCAACGTTGTAGAGGAAAGTCCATGCTCGCACGGCCTGAGATGGCTGTAGTGTTCGTGCCTAGCCAAGTCATAAGCTAGGGTATTCTGGCTGTAAGGCTGGTTTAACGGCAGGGAAAAAACCTAAGTCCTTTCGGATATGGTTTGACTACCTTTAAAGTGCCACAGTGACGAAGTCCTTGAAGAAATGATAGGAGTGGAACGAGGTAAACCCCACGAGCGAGAAACCCAAATAATGGTAGGGGAATCTTTTCCAAGGAAATGAACGACGGAAAAGGACAGGTTTTCGTAACCTGTAGATAGATGATTACCACCGGAGTACGAGGCGTGGGCCGTTTGCAGTACAAAGGAACAGAACATGGCTTACAGAACGTTATGAACCAACTATGAAATAACTCAGCTCTCCTTTGTTAGAGGAGGGCTTTTTATTTGTATGAAGTTATAAGTTGTGAGTTAAAATGGTAAGTGAGAATATTCTTCGTAATATGTGATAATTAATAGGACAACATGTTATTAATTATTGTTTGATTATACATAAGAGGTGAATGCAAATGGGAAAAGTTACTTTAATTGCAACAGCGGCAATGGGTATTGAAGCGTTAGTTGCCCGAGAAGTTCGCGATCTTGGTTATGAATGTGAAGTGGAAAACGGAAAGGTAACGTTTGAAGCGGATGAAAAAGCGATTTGTCGTACGAATTTATGGTTACGTACTGCAGACCGTGTGAAAATTAAAGTCGGCGAATTTAAAGCAACAACATTCGATGAGTTATTTGAAAAAACAAAAGCGTTAAACTGGGGAGATTATATTCCAGAGAACGGAGAATTTCCTGTTATTGGGAAATCTTTGAAATCAACATTATTTAGCGTTTCAGACTGCCAACGTATCGTTAAAAAGGCTGTTGTTGAGAAATTAAAAACAACGTATAGACGCACAACTTGGTTTGAAGAAGATGGACCGTTATTCCGTATTGAAATTGCAATGCTCAAGGATATTGCGACGTTAACAATCGATGCGAGTGGTGTAGGTCTTCATAAGCGTGGATACCGTCTTGAGCAAGGTGAAGCGCCTTTAAAAGAAACATTAGCTGCTTCTTTAATTAAGTTAACAAACTGGAAGGCGGATCGTCCTTTCGTTGATCCTTTCTGTGGATCTGGTACAATTCCAATTGAAGCTGCATTAATTGGACAAAATATCGCACCAGGATTTAACCGAGGCTTTGCATCGGATGAATGGGGCTGGGTTGGTAAACAAAATTGGCGCGAAGCTCGTCAAGAAGCTGAAGATTTAGCTAATTATAATCAACCATTGCAAATCATTGGATCAGATATCGATCACCGTATGATAAGAGTTGCCCAAGATAACGCAGAAGAAGTTGGATTAGGGGATCTTATATCATTTAAACAAATGCAAGTAAAAGATTTCACGACAAAAGAGGAATATGGCTATGTTGTAACGAATCCTCCATACGGAGAACGTTTAAGTGAAAGAGCGCTTGTTGAAAAATTATATAAAGAAATGGGAGAGGTATTCCGCCCATTAGATACGTGGTCAATGTATTTATTAACAAGTTATGAAGCATTTGAGAAATGTTATGGGAAAGATGCATCGAAAAAGCGTAAACTGTTTAACGGATTTATCCGTACAGATTACTATCAATACTTCGGAAAGCGTCCACCGCGTAATTCATAGTATAAAACTCCTCCAGCACGCATATACTGGCTATTATGTAATGCGTAAAGGAGGAAGTGATATGGATAGTTTCCAATTATCGATGATTCAAAAAGCTATTCACCGTACGTATGATGAGCTCGGAAAAGAAGTGGATAGTCAAGGTGCAATTGTAGATGGAATACAAAAAGCGCAGGAAGAATATTTGTCAGCTCTTTCACATGAAACAGCGATTGATAAACGTTATTTAAGGTCATTAATATAGAAAAAAATTTTCCTTTTTCGAAAGGAAAATTTTTTTTCGTGTATTTCTATGTATTGTAACAGGGGAAAGTGGCTGCACACATGTGAGTAGCAGTTGCTATATCTTTTTATAGAAAAACTGTTTGGTTGGAGGCTAAGGATGTTTACTGAGAATAGGTTACCATTTGAAGTAGGAAAACAAGATAATTTTTATGATAAGTTGAATGAGTGGATTGGAGATGTGTTTTACGACATTCTTCCGGAAAAAGGCTTTGAAGAGCGTGATGAACAGATTTTTATGGCGTTTCAGTTAGAGCGCGCTTTCCAAGAGAAGAAAGTTATGTTTGCAGAAGCAGGTGTAGGAACAGGGAAAACAATTGTATATCTTTTATATGCAATTTGTTATGCACGTTATACAGGGAAGCCGGCTATTATCGCTTGTGCAGATGAAACGTTAATTGAGCAGCTTGTGAAAGAAGAAGGAGACATTGCTAAGTTATCTGAAGCATTAGGGCTATCTGTTGATGTTAGACTTGCGAAGTCAATGGATAATTATTTATGTTTACGTAAACTTGAAGATGTTATGAGTGGACGAGCTCCAGAAGTAATTGAAGATGTATATTACGAATTACCTCAGTTCGTATTTGATCATGGTACGATGCAGAACTTTACTCACTATGGTGATCGAAAAGAATTTCCACTGTTAAATGACGAGGAATGGTCAAAGGTAAACTGGGATTACTTCCAAGATTGCTTCACTTGTGATTCTCGTCATCGTTGTGGTCAAACTCTTTCGCGCGAGCATTATCGTAAAGCGGCAGATTTAATCATTTGTTCTCAAGATTTCTATATGGATCATATTTGGACGTACGAAGCTCGCAAACGTGAAGGGCAAATTCCGTTATTACCAGAAAGTAGTTGCGTTGTATTCGATGAAGGGCATCTTGTAGAATATGCAGCTCAAAAAGCTTTAACGTACCGTTTAAAACAAACGATGATGGAGCAACTTTTAACGAGATTATTACAAAATGATATTCGTGAAGAGTTCGCACATTTAGTAGAAGAAACAATTTGGCAAACTGAACAATTCTTTGGGGTACTACAAGAGAATAAAAAGGAAATTGAAGGTTCTGATCGTTTAGAAATTACTGTGACAGAAAAGGTAACTGCAGAAGCGAAAAGACTTTATGCGAAAATCGGTGAAGTCGGTGATGCATTAGTATTTGAAAGTGAAATGCATACAGTAAACACATACGATTTAAATATTGTTGATGAGCATTTAGATGTGTTAGAGCATTCACTTCGTCTTTTCATGCACGAGAAAAATGTAATTACGTGGGGTGAAGAAGGCGATGGTGCTTTCACGTTAGTTATTATGCCGCGTGCAGTTGAAGAAGTGTTACAAGAAAAAGTATTCTCGAAGAAGATTCCATATATTTTCTCTTCTGCGACATTATCTGACAATGATTCGTTCGCATTTACTGCAAATAGTCTAGGGGTAAAAGATTACTTATCATTCTCAGTTGCTTCGCCGTTTGATTATGAAGAGCAAATGACAGTAAACTTACTTCCGTATACGAAAGAAAATGAATGGGAAAGAAAGTGTCAATATACACTTGAAAATATACAAAAAACCAATGGACGTACACTCGTATTATTCCGTACAACGCAAGAACTTGCAGCGTTTAAAGAATATGTAAGTAAAGAGCAAATGTCAGTTCCGTTCCTATATGAAGGAGATCAAGAAATTAGTCAGCTTGTTTCGCGCTTCCAAAATGAAGAAGAGACTGTACTTTGTGCCGTTCATTTATGGGAAGGTTTAGACATTCCAGGTTCATCATTATCACATGTTATTATTTGGTCATTACCATTCCCTCCAAACGATCCTGTGTTTGAGGCGAAGCGTAAACATGTGAATGATCCATTCTGGGATGTAGATGTGCCTTATATGATTTTACGTCTTCGCCAAGGAATTGGACGTTTAATTCGTACAAGTGAAGATAAAGGTGCTATATCATTATTCTTATCAGATAATGAAGATGAAAAAGTGATAGAAGCAGTGAAGAAAGTACTTCCGGTAGAAGGAAAAGTACTTTAAGCGAAAAAATGTTGTAGGGAAAAGTTTGGCATTTGCCAAGCTTTTTTTCTATTAGAAAAGGAATTTATGTTTCAGTGTCGAAATAAGTTTGAGGTAGAAAAAGGAGGTTTTTTATACTATGACAGTTGCTACATATGAAGTGGAAAAACAATTTTTAACATATGTGAAGAAGATAGAGAATTACGGAGAGGCATTAAGCTTAATGTTTTGGGATTTAAGAACAGGTGCACCAAAGCAAGGAGTAGACCAGCGTTCAGAAGTAATTGGAATGCTTTCATCCGAAGTGTTTGTGATGTCGACTTCAGATGAGATGGGGAACTATTTAACTGAACTAGAATCTTTAATTGTTGAAAATAAACTTTCTGAAACGACAAAGAAAATGGTTGAAGAGTGTCGTAAAGAATATGATAGAAATAAGAAAATTCCACAAGCGGAATATGAAGCGTATGTGAAATTAGAAGCGAAAGCGGAAAGTGTATGGGAAGAAGCTCGCGAAAAATCTGACTTCGAAATGTTCCGTCCGTATTTAGAAAAAATTATTGAATTCAAAAAGAAGTTTATTACATATTGGGGTTACGAAACGTACAAATATAACACGCTATTAGACATGTATGAGCCGGGAATCACAGTAGAAGTGTTAGATCATGTATTTGGTCAACTACGTGAACGTATCGTTCCGCTTGTGAAAGAAATTTCTGAGTCTAAAAAAGAATTAAAAACAAATGCTTTAGCTGAACATTTTTCAAAAGAAAAACAAAAGAATTTTACTTTAGAGTTATTAAAACAATTGAACTATAACTTTGAAGCGGGTCGTCTTGATGAAACGGTACATCCTTTTGAAATTACATTAAATAGAGGGGATGTTCGTATTACGACTCGTTACGATGAGAAAGACTTCCGTATGGCTGTTTTCGGCACGATTCATGAATGTGGTCATGCTGTATATGAACAAAATATTGCGGAGGAATTTGAAGGTACACCGCTATGTAGTGGAACTTCTATGGGTATTCATGAGTCACAATCATTATTCTTTGAGAACTTTATCGGTCGTAATAAATCATTCTGGAAGAAAAATTATGATTTATTAAAAGAGTATAGCGATGGTCAATTCAATGATATATCAGTAGATGAGTTTTATGATGCGATTAACGAATCGAAGCCATCGTTTATTCGTATAGAAGCAGATGAGCTTACATATCCGCTTCACGTCATGGTTCGTTATGAACTTGAGAAAGAATTATTTGATGGTACATTACAAGTGAAGGATTTCCCAGCGGCTTGGAATGATAAGATGGAAGCATATTTAGGAATTCGTCCGGAAAACGATGCACAAGGTGTATTGCAAGATGTTCACTGGGCTGGTGGTTCATTTGGATACTTCCCATCTTATGCGCTTGGTTATATGTATGCAGCGCAATTTAAACATAGGATGCTAAAGGATATTCCAAACTTTGATGCATTATTAGAAGAAGGAAACGTGACACCAATTCGTGAATGGTTAACAGAGAATATTCACCAATATGGCAAAACGAAAAAACCACTTGAAATTTTAAAAGATGTGACAGGTGAAGGTTTAAATGCAAACTACTTAGCTGATTATTTAGAAGCTAAATATAAAGAGATTTATGAGTTATAAAACAGGAGCTGCTTAATTGCAGCTTTTTTTTATGAGGGAGTGAGAGAAATGGGCTATATGTTTACAGTAATGTCGCGAGCGGAAGCAGAAGAAATTGCATATAACTGGCATTATGAAGGGGAGTATTCCTTTTATGATATAGAGGCAGATGAAGAAGATTTAGCTGAGTTTTTAGAGGATGAGAGTAGAGGGAATCATACATTTTCTGTGAAGGAAAATGGTACTCTCATTGGTTTCTTTAGTTTTAGTAACATAAATAATCAAACGGTTGATATAGGTCTTGGAATGAGACCTGATATAACTGGGAATGGATTTGGTCTACAGTTCGTAAAAGCTGGAATAGCTTTTAGTAAAGAAAAATACGGATGTAATTATATAACACTATCAGTAGCGACATTTAATGAAAGAGCGATTAAAGTGTATAAAAGAGCAGGATTCGAAGCTGTTGGAACGTTTATACAGAAAACAAATGGTAGTTGTTTTGAGTTTTTGAAAATGAATTATATATGTAAAAATGATTAAAAAACAGAGAAGAGCTTCTGTTTTTTTATTTTGATGTAGAAATAAATGATGTTTGTTTTTGTACTTGTTTTAATTAGAAGTTTTGAAATTTTGGAAGAGGATGTGTATGATTGAAGTTTAGTAGCAAATAGCAAGTTTAGTAAGGAGAGGTAGTATGATTACAATTAAAACGAAAAATGAAATAGATTTGATGCATGAATCTGGGAAGTTACTAGCTTCTTGTCATAGAGAAATTGCAAAAATGATGAAACCAGGAATAACGACACAAGAAATTGATACGTTTGTTGAAGCGTATTTAGAAGAGCATGGTGCCAGATCCGAACAGAAAGGGTATAACGATTATCCATACGCAATATGTGCATCTGTGAACAATGAAATGTGTCATGGGTTTCCAACAGATGTTCCTTTAAGTGAAGGCGATATTGTGACAATTGACATGGTAGTAAACTTAAATGGTGCGCTTTCGGATTCTGCATGGACGTATATAGTTGGAGATATTTCTGATGAAGCAAAAAGGTTATTGTTAGTAGCAGAGAGTGCTTTATATAAAGGGATTGAGCAAGCAATAAGTGGTAACCATGTTGGAGATATTGGATACGCAATTGAAAGTTATGTAGCCTCTGAAGGGTTTTCTGTTGCAAGAGACTTTACGGGACACGGAATTGGTAAAGAAATTCATGAGGAACCAGCAATTTTTCATTTTGGTAAGCCAAGGCAAGGACAAGAATTACAAGAAGGAATGGTAATTACAATTGAACCTATTGTAAATGCCGGTATGCGATATTCTAAAGTAGATTTAAACGGATGGACTGCACGGACGATGGATGGGAAATTATCTGCACAGTATGAGCATACAATTGCGATTACGAAGGATGGTCCTATCATATTAACGACGTTGTAATATGAAATGTGAAAGTTTGAAAAACTCGAACGAAAATGGTATTTTCATAAAATTCGTACGTGTTTTTTCGATAAATGCTTTTCAAAGTGAAAAAAGTGCGTTATAATCCTTCTATAAATAAATAAGTTAGCTACACTCATATAATCGCGGGGATATGGCCTGCAAGTTTCTACCGAAGTACCGTAAATACTTTGACTATGAGTGAGGACGAATATATTTGCTTGTTTAGCATTCTTTTTTGCGAAACTCCAAAAGCACGTCTCTCACTTGTAACGAGTGGTGGCGGCTTTTGGAGTTTTTTATTTGCATAAGAGGAGGAACTAACATGAAAGTATTACAAGAAAAGATTTTGAACGAAGGAAAGGTTTTATCTGGTGATGTATTAAAGGTAGATGCATTTTTAAATCATCAAATTGATCCAGTACTTATGCAAGAAATCGGAAAAGAATTCGCTAAGCGTTTTAAAGAAGAGAACATTACAAAAATCGTGACGATTGAATCTTCAGGCATTGCACCAGCGGTTATGGCTGCTTTAGAGCTTGGTGTAAAAGTAGTTTTTGCAAGAAAGCGTAAATCGTTAACGTTACAAGATAATATGTATGTTGCAAACGTATATTCATTTACAAAACAAGAAACGAACGAGATTTCATTATCTCGAAATCATATTGATGAAAATGATCATGTATTAATTATTGATGACTTTTTAGCAAATGGTCAGGCTGCTTTAGGTTTAATGAGTTTAGTAGAGCAAGCCGGGGCAAGTATTGCGGGAATTGGCATTGTTATTGAAAAAGCATTTCAAGATGGAGGAAAGAAGCTGCGTGAACAGGGTGTTCGTGTTGAATCACTAGCAGAAATTGCATCACTTGATAACGGCACAGTTACATTTGTACAGCAAGAAACTGCGGAGGTGAACTAACGATGAAGCAGCACCCATTTAAAATCGCATCGCTTGGTATTCAGCACATGCTTGCCATGTACGCTGGCGCAATTATTGTTCCTCTTATTGTCGGCGGGGGACTTGGTTTAAATCAACAAGAATTAACGTATTTAGTATCGATTGACTTATTAATGTGCGGCGTAGCAACGATTTTACAAGCATTATCAAATCGCTTTTTCGGTATTGGGCTTCCGGTTGTACTTGGTTGTACATTTACAGCGGTTGGACCGATGATTGCAATTGGTAAACAATACGGCGTGTCCTCTATATATGGAGCAATTATTGCAGCGGGATTATTTGTTGTTATTTTCGCGAAATTATTTGGGAAGCTTGTAAAACTGTTTCCTCCTGTTGTAACAGGATCTGTCGTTACAGTTATTGGGGTTACACTTGTTCCAGCAGCTATTAATGATATGGCTGGAGGAGTTGGAAGTAAAGATTTCGGAAGTCTAGAAAATTTAGCGTTAGCATTTGGTGTTTTATTATTTATCATTATTATGTATCGTTTCTTTGATGGATTTATCCGTTCAATCTCTATATTACTTGGTCTTTTGTTCGGTACAATCGTCGCAGCGTTTATGGGGAAAGTAAGTTTGCAAGCGGTTGGAGAGGCAGATTGGTTCCACGGTATTCAGCCGTTTTACTTCGGTACACCAACATTTGAATTAACGCCAATTATTACGATGATTCTCGTTGCTTGCGTAGGAATTGTGGAAGCAACAGGGGTATATTTTGCATTATCTGATATTTGTAATAAAAAGATCGGTGAAAAAGAATTAACAAAAGGTTATCGCGCAGAAGGATTAGCAATGGTTCTAGGTGGTATTTTTAACGCATTTCCATACACAACATATTCTCAAAACGTAGGACTTGTTCAATTAACTGGAGTAAGAAATCGCGTCATTATCTATACTTGTGGTGGTATGTTAATTGCTCTTGGGTTTATTCCTAAAATCGCAGCCATTACAACAATTATTCCGAAATCAGTACTTGGCGGTGCAATGCTAGCAATGTTCGGCATGGTTATGGCATATGGTATTAAAATGTTAAGCAGTGTTGATTTTGGAAAACAAGAAAATTTATTAATTGTTGCATGTTCTGTCGGAATCGGACTTGGAGTTACAGTTGTTCCAACGTTATTTTCACAGCTTCCGGAAAACATTCGTATTTTGACAGATAACGGAATTGTACTTGGAAGTGCATCAGCAGTACTTTTAAATATTGTATTTAATATGGTACCGCAGCGTAAAGTAAAAGAAGAGCCAGTTCCGATGCAAAGTGCAGTAAGAGAAGCATAGAAAAGCAAGGTCTCATTATGAGACCTTGCTTTTCTTTTTAAGTGGCATCATTTTCCCGTACGTACCAAGACGCCAAATGTACTCAAGTGGCCCATATTGGTAACGTGAAAGCCACCAGTGGCTAATAAAGATTTGTAACGTATAAAAGCCGATGCAAAATAGTGGTCCCACCCATAATGGAGCGGGATAATAATTTTTGAAAAATAGGCCGAATACAAGTAACGTAACAATCGTATGCGTGATGTAATTTGTTAACGCCATTCGTCCGACATATTGGAACGGACGTAATAATGTTTGCCATCTTTCTTTTTGTAATAAACGCATGAGCGTGAAAATGTAGAATATGAATAATGTTTTTCCACTAAACATTGTAAAGGCCTGCATATAAAATGGTTCATAAGATGGTTTTGATAAGAAGTAACGGACCATGAAGAACCACATTGGTAATGTCAAAATGAACATAATGATTTGCCATTTTTTAAGCTTTGGATCCAACTCTTTCGTGCGGCGGAAAATATCTTTTTTGCCGGCGTATAAACCAAGTAAAAATAGTCCAACTGTTTCTGGGAGCATGAATACATTTAGTCCAATTCCTTCAGAATAAAATGCATGGAAACGATTTTGTATTTGTGACACCCAGTCTTCAAGTGGCATGATCGGTAAGGAAAACCCTAACTCTGCCTTTGGTACTAAGGCAACCACTATACTAGCGATTAGCATGAAAAATTGAAAAATACTTAGTAAAACTAATGCCCATATTAAAATAGTACGAGGCTCTCTCTTATAAAATAACAATAAGAAAAATCCAGCGATGGCATAACTATGTAAGATGTCTCCGTCCCATAAAAGAACGTAATGCAAGAACCCAAATAATAATAAAATAAGCAAGCGGCGAACAAATAAAGTTTTCGGACGATCTGTTTTCGCCTCAGCACGATTCATAAAGATATAGAAACCTAATCCGAATAAAAATGAAAAAATAGTATAAAACTTCGTTTGAATAAACATGTCATAAAATAAGCGAATATAGCTGTCTAATCCATCATAAACGCCGGAAATATCTCGAGAATCAACACCAGCGATAACTGGCCAGTTAACAAGAAAAATACCTAGTACAGCTATTCCTCTAATAATATCGATGGAATGTATCCTCTCGCCTTGTGAAATATTTTGTGTCATTATTTTCCTCCTTGTTAAGTAATTCCCTTTTATCCCGCATTAACAAGCAGTAAGACTCCCACCTCAAAATTCAGTGAATACGAGGAAGTTAGGTGGGAGATCAACTGCTTGTAAAAGCCCGATTGGTTCAACTAATAATTAGTGGGGATGGGAAATATCCCCACTAATTACAGTTTCACTTTATTATACAAAATGTAAAGGGGAGGGTATATAGGTTATTTCCAATTTTTAAAACTGCTAAGATGTGTATTATGAGATATAATAAGAGTGCACAGCAAGTTTTAAACTTCTTTAAAACAGGCAGTAAAGCTCCTTTTCCCGAAGGAGCTTTCTTTTTTTAGAAATTTGTTGATAATGATTCTCTTTAATGATAAAATGTATTCAAAAGTGATAATCATTATCAAAAAAGGTTGGTGTGTTAATATGGTGTATGCACTTGTTACAGGAACGATTGCTATATATGTTGGTGTTACAAAGTATGTATTAAATGGAGTAGGAACAACAAAATGAATAATATTACATAAAATCCCTTTCATTTGTAAAAAGAATGAAAGGGATTTTTTATTTTTGATGTGAATATGCTGAAAATTTAGTATGATAATAAAGTGAAACTTTAATCAGCGGGGAGGTCTATCCCTCACTGATTACTAGCCCGCACGAAACGGGTTTTTACTGCCCACAAATAGCGGGATAAAGTATATACATCTTGGATAAAGGGGAACAAGGGGATGACAAACATAGTACAGACAAACGGTATGAAAAAACTTGTTTGTTTTTATGAAGAGTGGCAAAAAAACGGCGATGTAGAGAATAGTTTGAAGTTGTTTGAAGTGATTCAAAAATATAAACAAGAGCAGCTTATGCTAGCTTTTTGTGGTCATTTTTCTGCGGGGAAATCGACAATGATGAATCACCTATATAAAGCGCAATTATTACCGACAAGTCCGATTCCAACGAGTGCTAACGTTGTTAAAATTGAAAGAGGATCTGATCGTGTTGTTGTAACGATTAAGTCTGGAGAACAGTATGAATATGACGGCGCATATTCAGCAGAAGAATTAAAACAAATATGTAAAGACGGTGATGAAGTAATTGGTGTTCATATTTATCGAAATGATGCGCCAATTCCTGATGGGGTTATGTTAGTTGATACGCCCGGAATTGATTCTACGGATGATGCCCACCAATTAGCGACGGAATCAACACTGCATCTAGCAGATGTTATTTTCTATATGATGGATTATAACCATGTCCAATCAGAGGTTAACTTACAGTTTGTTAAAGAATTGAAACAACGTAATAAAACGGTTTATCTCGTTGTAAACCAAATAGATAAACATAAAGCAAATGAGTTATCGTTTGAAGAGTATAGAGATAGTGTAAAACAGTCTTTTTCTAACTGGGATATTGAAGTAGATGGTATTTTCTATACATCATTGCGAATGATGAATCATCCATACAATGAAATTCAAAGTTTAGAAGCATTAATCTTTTCTATCATGAAAGAAAAAGAGCAGTATGTAAGAAAGGGAATGGAGCGAGAAACAGAATATTTACTGCAAGAACATTGTTCGTTTATTCTTTCTGAAAATGAAAAACATCTCATGAAATATGAAGAAGAATTAACATCACCACTGTCACTTTCAGAGATAGTTGAAAAAAAGGAAGAGTTAACTGAAAATAAAAATCGGGTGGCTAGTAAAGAATCTGATGTGAGAAATGAATTTATAAAAGGTTTACAAGCCATATTAGATAACGCGTATTTAATGCCATTTGAAATGAGAGAATTGGCAAATAAATATTTAGAAACGAAATTAACGAAGTTTAAAGTTGGTTTGTTATTTGCGAAAGGAAAGACGGAGCAAGAAAAACAGAGACGTGTAGATGCTTTTTATTCTGCTCTTCAAAAGACTGTTGAAACGCAACTTGATTTTCATGTGAAAGAATTTATTGTAGCCTTCTTAAAAGAAGAAGGGTTATTTACAGAGGAAATAGGGAAAGACATATATGCGTTAGAAATTGCTTTCGGACCGGAAGTGTTGGCTGAAACAATTAAACAGGGGGCTGGATTTACCGGTGATTACTTACTTCTTTATACTGCTGACGTTGCAAATGAGTTAAAGAAAAGATACTTTATGAAATCTCAGCAAATCTTTGGAAAAAGTACGGGTATATTGCAGAAGAAAGTGAAGATAGAGATTGCTCGTATTGAAGAAGAAATTGAAAAATACACGATGTTACAAACAGCAAAAGAAACAAAATTACAGTACATTAAGACGTATGAGGAATATGAGAGCTATTTAGGAGATATTTGGAATGAAAATGTTTCTATACCAGATGGATTGCAAATAGACGAAATATTACAAAGTAAAAAACAAGTTGTTAGTGAGAAGTTTAAACTACAAGAGCAAGAAATTGTAAATGATAACGTAGCGGCTAGTGAAGAAGAGATTAAAGGAACGAAAGCTTTAAATATTCAGCGTATATTAGAAAAAGTGAAGAAAGCTGAAACGATATTAGATCCATTGCCTACACTGAAACATCTACAGCAAGAAGTAGTTGGAAAAAGACAGCGTGTAGAAACGAAGCAATTTACAGTAGCGTTATTTGGAGCTTTTAGTGCTGGGAAATCATCATTTGCTAACGCATTGCTCGGTGAAAAGGTACTTCCTGTATCGCCAAACCCAACGACAGCAACAATAAATCAAATTTTGCCAGTTACAGAAGATAAACCACATGGAACGGTAATTGTCCAGTTTAAGTCAGAGCAAGCGCTGTTAGAAGATATGAAAGCTGTTTATAAAATGTTTCACTATGAAATTGCTACATTGGAAGAAGCGTTAACGAAAATTGATCAAATTATGAAATACCCTTCACCAAGTGGGAAGCAAAAAACAACATTTAGCTTTTTGCGAGCGGTACAAAAAGGATATGAGGCAGTTGCTAATCATTTAGGGGAACAATTACAAGTTACGTTAGAGGAGTTCTCTGATTATGTAGCTAATGAAGAAAAATCATGCTTTGTTGAGTATATGGAGCTTTATTATGATTGTGCTTTAACAAGGCAAGGAGTAGCTCTTGTAGATACACCAGGGGCGGATTCTATTAACGCGCGCCATACGGATGTTGCATTCCAGTATATTAAAAACGCAGATGCTATTTTATTCGTAACATACTATAATCATGTTTTCTCTCGTGCGGATCGTGAATTTTTAATTCAGCTCGGTCGTGTAAAGGATACATTTGCACTTGATAAAATGTTCTTCTTAATAAATGCTGCCGATTTAGCACAATCTGAAGAAGAACTTGAAATGGTAAAAGGTTATATTGCGGATCAGCTCCTGCAATACGGTATTAGAAATCCACGTTTATTTGCAATTTCAAGTTTATGTGCGCTTGAAGAAAAGCAAGGGAAAAGTATTGATAAAGAAAAGTATGGTATTTTACAAAACTCCGGGATTACTAAGTTTGAAGAATCATTTACGTCCTTTATGATGAGGGATTTAATGCTTGTATCTGTGCATGCTTTATATGGTGCATTGCAAGGAGCGAATCAGCTTCTTGTAAATATGATAAATGGCGCAAAGCAGGGAAATGATGAGAAAGAGAAGCAAACAAAAAAATATGAAGCAGAGCGTAATCAGCTACTTCATATTATTTCATCATATAGTGTACTTGCTGAAGAGCAAGCAATGCAAAATGAAGTGAAAGAATTGCTTTATTATGTACACCAACGTCTATTTTTACGCTATAACGATGTGTTTACTGAATTTATTAATCCGGCGTCGTTACGAACAGATGGGAATGTGAAAATGCAGTTGCAGCAATGTGTAATGGAATTAGTTTCATTTATTCAACATGATTTATTACAAGAAATGCGTGCGACATCATTACGTCTTGAAAAATGGATAGATGAAGCGATGAAGCGTGCAAAGGATGAAATTGTTGTGAATTGCAAAGTGGAAAATGAATCGATTTCTATGGGTGGAACAGTGGATTATGAATATAAAATTATTACACATAAAGAGCCGTTTCCTTCAATAGAAATAAAAGATTTTAAAAAGGCACTAGCACATTTTAAAAATGAGAAAAGCTTTTTTGAAAAAAATGATAAAGCTTTTATGCAAGAAGACGCTAAAGGAGTGTTAGAACCTTTCGTATCAAACTATGTAGTTGATGAAGAAGATTTATTCGTTCATCATTATAAGCAAGAGTGGGATGCAAAATGGAACCTATTCCAAAAAGTGATGCAGCAAGACGTTGAGAATTATTATGAAAGTATATTATTCGCTTTAGCTGAAACAATTGATGTATCGCTATACGAACAAAGTAAAGAAGAGCTACAAAAGCAGTTAGTAGAAATTGAAAAAGAAATTTATATTAAATAGCTGTTATGAAAAAAAGATTCGTTCAATTTTCTTTTGTAGTACAGTATCTAAAGATTTTACAAACCCTGCAAACTCATCAGTAGAAATCATATGGGTAAGAACTAAGCGTCTGCCGTCTGGTGTTTCACCGCATAAGACGAATGAAGAAAACTCATACGTTTTGTTTTCTACTACTAATTTTGGATAGGAATATGTGTCGCTCTTCTTTTTCTTTCCATCAATAGAGATGACGTTGCATTTTTTCTCATTGTTGTCCATGGTGAATCCCTCCTTTCTATTATCTATGGTAGACAAGGGGGGTTTAGAACAATAGAGGAGGGGGAATTTTTATGTCTGTTGTCATAGAGCGTATTTCGAAAGAAGCTATACCGAAATCTTTATTACTTCTTGCTGATCCAAGTGAAAGCCAAATTGATGCATATGTACAGAGAGGGTATACGTATATAGCTAAACAAGAAGAAAGAATCATCGGTGTATATGTGCTTTTGGAAACAAGACCAAGGACAATGGAAATTATGAATATTGCGGTTGTAGAGCATTTGCAAGGAAAAGGGATTGGAAAGCAGCTATTAAGTCATGCCGTAGAAACTGCTAAAGGATATGGTATGTCAAAACTTGAAGTTGGTACAGGCAATTCTAGTGTTTCACAACTTGCTTTATATCAAAAATGTGGATTTCGTATTTTTTCTATTGATTTTGATTACTTTTCAAAGCATTATGAAGAAGAGATTATTGAAAATGGGATTGTATGTCGCGATATGATTCGGCTTGCAATGGAATTGAATAAGAACGTATAACTTATTTAGGGGGAAGAGAAGATGGAAGTACATAAAGCAATTACAGCACATTCTCGTAAACAAAATGAAAGTGTAAAAGCATGTTTACAATTAGATGCGCAGCGTGAAGCAGCTATTGAAGCAGCCGTATCTCTTGCGTCAAAGGGGAAAGAATTTTCGGTTGATATCATTAATGTTGTAACAAAGCAAATTAATGATCTTGCAAAAAATGGTGTTACACTGCAGCGTAAATTTGTTACAGAAGAAATGGTTATGGAGTATGTAAGTCGTTTGCAAGAGAAAGAAGGTCGTTAAAGATGATAGTTACAGTCGAATGGTTACGTGAGCATATAGAAGATGAGAATGTCCGTATAATCGATTGTCGTTTTGATTTAGCGAATCCTAATTGGGGTAGAGAAAAGTATGAGGAAGAACATATTCTTCATGCGTTATATTTTGATTTGAATTTAGATTTATCAAGTCCTGTAACAGAACATGGTGGTCGCCATCCATTGCCGAATATTGAGGAGTTTGCAGACAAGCTTTCACAAGCTGGTATTGGTGAACATACGACAGTAATTGCATATGACAGTCAAGCGGGTGCAAATGCTTCTCGTCTCTGGTGGTTATTAAACTATGTAGGACATGAGAAAGTATATATATTAGATGGCGGATTTCCAGCTTGGAAAGAGAATGGACTACACACAACGCCGAATATCCCAGTTATTGCACGAAAACCTTTTATACCGGAAATACAAGAAAATATGCTTGTAACGATGGAAGATGTGAGAGGGAAAATTCGTGCAGGTGCAAATATGACATTAATTGATTCTAGGGAACCAAAACGTTATGCTGGTGCGGAAGAGCTCGTTGATTCGAAGGCAGGGCATATTCCGACGGCAGTAAACTATTTTTGGAAAGATGGGATTTTAGAATCGGGACACTTTAAAAACGAAGAGGAACAGCAAGGGCGTTTCCAAAATCTTGATAAAGAGAAGGAAACAATCGTATATTGTGGTTCTGGTGTTACAGCGTGTCCGAACATAGTTGCATTAAAATTAGCTGGTTTTCAAAATGTTAAATTGTATACAGGTAGCTGGAGTGATTGGATTTCTTATCCAGAAAATCAAATTGCAAAAGAAGAAGATTAATCACTTGCATGCAAAAATAATTTGTATTAAAATAAGGTCACAAGCAAGAGATTGCTTCAAAAAAATTATATTTTACACATTGGAAACAATGTGATAATATAACGACAAGTAAATAATACATCCTGCGGTGTGCGTAACTTATTTATGTCTAAAACCGATGTTAGTTTTACGGAAGCTCAATATTTAGTGACCATTATCAAGCCTTCCTTGTGGAGGAAGATATACGGTAACTGTGAGGGCATCCACCTGCGAGTAGCGGGTTTTTGGACATTTACGAGAGACGGCACTTGCGGGGGTCTTATTTCAACTAATAGTATATAAAATTCCTACGGTGTACGTAGCTTGTGTATGTCTTAAACCAATAAGTATAATGCGGAAGTTCAATATTTAAATGTAGATAGCAGGCCATCTTTTTAAGAAGGAAGTTACAAACATTTGTGAGAACATCCACCTGTGAAAGCAGGTTTATGGACATCTATAGATAACGGCATATGTGGGACTATATAAAAAACCTTACGTTTTATACGTAAGGTTTTTTTGTTGAATAAATATACTCATGTTATCTAGATTTACCTGTAAAGTTCCCATAATAAATATAGCACTTGCGGTCTTCATCAATTTCTCTTGAATCGAGGGTGAATTCCAAATGTATTCCATCCCGTTGAATATATATAATATCTGAATGGAGAGAGGGTAAGATATCCTCGTAATTCCAAATATCTTTACTTTCTATCATAATTGAGCAGGTTTCCTTTAGTTCTCTAATTTCAAAACCTATGTGCGAATATGTAGGATCTGAAGGGTCGTTGGAAAAAACTTCTTTTTGTATATATAACACTGCTGTCCCGTCTGGATCTACTGAAGTTGCAGTAACGATATATGTATTTCCATCTTTTATAAAATATTCACAAGTCATGCGCGCGACAATTTCAGAATTAGAAATATTTGCGTAGTTCCATAAAGCTGGATACCCGTTTGTTTCATCATTGAGCCGATATTCCAATCGCATTTTATCCCTCTTCTTCCTTTTTCTTCTACTTTATCATGACATCTTATATAATAGAAATATAATTTAAAAAGGGGAGTGCAAAGGTGACAAAAACGAAATGGCTAGTAGGTGGTGTCCTAACATCTTTAATGACGGGCACTTTATTTGGCTGCGCGCAAGATATTCCCCCCGAACCGAATGATAATAGTTGTTCTGATTGGGATTGGGATGATGAGCTTGGTGTTTGGCAGTGTGATGATAGTAGTTCAGGTTATCGTGGACATTACTTTTATGGTGGTACATACTATCAAAATAAATCCACCTTCAAAAATTCATCAGAGTTTAAAACTTATCAATCTTCGGCCGAATTTAAAGGTGGAATTGGAAGCGGTTCAAAAGGTGGATTTGGAGGTTAAAATATGTCGCAATACATAAAGAAAAGAAAAGAATTTTATTCGAATTATCCTCATTTCTGGTCGGACTTATATGAATGTGAGTATAGTTTGTTTCATGTTTTCCCGATAACAGAGCAAACAATGAAACAATTACAAGTAGCAACTGAACGAATGGGAAAAATATTTTTTAAGACTGCTAGAATTCTTCGGAATTTATCTAATGAACAGCTTCTTGAACTCGGTTTTCCAACTGCAAGCTTGCCTTTTATTAGACTGAAAGGGATGTATCCTGAATCTGTTATTTCACGATTTGATTTTGCTTTAACAGAGGATAATCGTATTAAAATGCTTGAGTTTAATAGTGATACTCCAACTTTTATTGTGGAATGCTTTCAAATGAATGGAAAAGTTTGTGAAGAACTTGACTATGATGATCCAAATGCAAATCAAGAGCGCTTACTTTCTTCTGGTATTACAAAAGCCGTAATGGAGTTTACAAAAGGAATGGAAGAGCCAAATGTTGTTTTCACAGCTCATCCTGAACATATAGAAGATTGGAATACGACTATGTATTTGAGTGGGCTATGTCATGTTGAAAATAAAGTGATGCCAATGACAGAACTTAGAATTACAGATGATGCTTTAGTAGATAGAGATGGTTTACCAATTGATGTTTTGTATCGCCAAACATATCCAATTGAAGACTTGATTGAAGATCAAGATCCCGAAACGGGGGATTTGGTGGGAGTAGAACTTTTGCAACTTGTAAAAGAAGGAAAGCTTTTTATTATAAATCCTTTGTCGGCCTTTTTACTTCAGCCGAAATCAATTCAATGTCTTATTTGGGGATTAGCAGAAGAAGGTGCTTTTTACACAAGTGAGGAACAAAAGTGGATTAAAGAATATATGCTTCCTACATATTTAGAGCCAGATTTATTTTTGGGGAAAAGTCCTTTCGTTCAAAAACCTTCGTTCGGTAGGGAAGGTGACACGATTACGATTCGTGATAAGGATACAAATATTATGATTCGAAATGCACATGAAACGTATAAATCGTCACTGCCTATATTTCAGAAATATACAGAGCTTCCAGTTGTATTTTTAGAAACTGAAAAAGGAATTGAGAAGCTGTCGTACGTGTTTGGGGCTTTTTTAATTGCTGGAAAAGCGAGCAGCATCGGTATACGTGCCGGAGAAAAAATTACGGGAAATGAATCGTATTATTTACCGGTAGGTATTAAGAAGGAGGAAAATAAATGATTAATTTTTTACTATATTTAGCAGTATCACTTGTACTTTTATGTATCGGTCTTTTTCTTATGGAAGTGACAACGAAAGTTAAGGAATTTAAGTTAATGGCTCAAGGGAATAAAGCGGTAAGCTATGTACTTGGAGGAAGACTACTTGGTCTTGCTATCGTTTTATATTCAACGGCTGCTAATTCTATTTCAATTCTTGATATGATTTCATGGGGAGCTGTTGGGATCTTAGCTCAAATTATTGTCTTTTATTTAGCGGAATGGCTTACACCACGTTTTAATATTAATAAAAGTCTTGAAGAAGATAATCAAGCAGTTGGTCTTTTCCTTATGTTTTTATCACTTTCCATCGGAATTGTAATTGCTGGTTGTGTAACGTATTAAAACCCTTACATTTTAACGTAAGGGTTTTATTTTTCATTTGCTAATTTTTTGCAATATGTGTTCAATTAATTTATGTAGCCGAACGCTGAGCAGGATGCGTATTAGTGTACTAAACTCGAGATAGTTATTGTAATAAGGAAAAGTTTCCATACAAAGTGTTGACATCTATTTTAAATAAGAGTAACATTTTCTATGTAATTATAATAAGTCTCTGTTAGGTGAGGCTCCTGTATAGAGAAATGCTACTGCCCAAAAATGTCGAGAGACGCCAATGGGTCAACAGGAATGATCGAATTAAGGTTTTTCTTAACGTAGCTGGTAATGAACCTATGCTATACAGTGCTAAAACTCGGCGAGGGAGAGGTCCATAGATTTCTAATTGTATTATATTAGGAATCGCTTATTTGTGTATGCAATGACCTTTGCTCTCTTATGAGTAAGGGTCTTTTTTGTTAGCAAGCTATGAGTAATTTCATAGTATAGATTATAACTAAAAAATTAAAGAGGAGGTGAGGAGCATGTCAAATTCTGACTCGGTTCCGTTACCCATATACTTCAAATCAAAAATATATGATGTAGGCAGGAAACGACTTGTTCCTCCCTCTATATTTATCATAATGTAGCGTTTATTCGAGTATTTAAGCGCTAGACACTTTCACAGTAAAGTGGATAAATTGAGAAACAAAGCGTTTCTTCCTATGTTGTAAAGGAGGAGACGATAATATGTTATATGTAAATAAAAGTGTGGGTAACACTTCGTATAAATTAAGTAAAAAAGCAATGAAAGAACAAACAATGCTTCAAAAAAATAAAGATTTATTAATTGAAATTGCAACAAGAGATGTAAAATCTGTATTTGCGTATTTTAAAACAACAAGAGACGGACTATCTATGAAAGAGGCACAAAAGCGTATTCAAGTATACGGCCGAAATGAATTAACTTCAAAAAGAGCGCGTATTGCGGAAGTAATGATGAAGCTAAGTGGAATGATCCCAGGTCTTTCAAAACAACATATGGGTGATGAATTACAATGTGAAACAGTTACTGTTTCTAGAGTAGCTGGCTGTAGCGTAACAGGGCTAAACAGTGAACTAAAAATGATGAAATTACCAGTACAAGAGCTTGTACCTGGAGATATGATTTTTCTTTCAGAGGGCGATACAGTGCCGGCAGATGTACGTATTATTTATGCAAATGATTTATTAGTAAATGAATCTATGCTGACAGGAAATAATGCTAGTATTGAGAAATTTGAAAGTTGCTATCATCTTGAACGTAAACGATTTATTCCATTAAAACGGATGAAAGACTATAATCCACTTGAACTTGAAAATGTATGTTTCAAAGGTACGTATATTGTTGACGGAAATGCAAAGGCTGTAGTTGTTTCGACAGGTAAAAATACGTATTCAGGAATACTTCATACTTGCTGCGGTAGAATGTCTTAATGTGTTAATGATGCTAAATATACAAAAACAATGTATAATAGACAAAGTTGAACAAAAACGTAGAATGGTAATCTATATATAACCTTACGTGATAACGTGAGGTTATTATTTTTTGTTAGTAGGAGAGGAATTATGAAAAAAGTATTATTAGTTGATGGTATGGCACTATTATTTCGTGCTTTTTACGCAACAAGTGTATATGGACAATTTATGAAACGACAAGATGGTACCCCGACGAATGGGATTCATGGTTATATGAAGCATTTATTAACAGCAATACAAGCAATCGAACCAACGCACATTGTAACGTGCTGGGATATGGGAAGTACGACATTTAGAACGGAATCTTTCTCGAATTATAAAGCAAATCGTGCAGCACCGCCGGAAGAATTAATTCCGCAATTTGATTTAGTGCAAGAAATGACTGCGAAATTATCTATGCCTGTAATCGGTATGAAAGGTTATGAAGCGGATGATTGTATCGGTACGCTTGCAAAACAATATTGCAATGAAGCGGAAGTTTATATTTTGACAGGTGATACAGATTTACTTCAACTTGTTGATACGAATGTTACAGCTATGCTTCTTCGTAAAGGAATTGGAAATTACGAGTATTACACACCGGAAAAAATCATGGAAGAGAAAGGTGTAGAACCTTGGCAAATTGTTCATGCGAAAGCTTTCATGGGAGATACAAGTGATAATTATCCGGGTGTAAAAGGTATTGGTGAAAAAACAGCGTATAAGCTGATTCAAGAATACGGGACAGTATCGGCAGTGCTAGAAAATATAGCATCATTAACGAAAGCGCAGCGCACAAAAATTGAAAGTGATTTAGAGAATTTAAATATCTCTTTACAATTAGCGCAAATTCATTGTGAAGTTCCAATTTCATGCTTATTAGAAGAAGGGTTACACACAATGGACGAAGAAAAACTACGCTTTGTTTGTAACGAAATGAATTGGGGAAGACCTGAAATATTAATTAATATGCTTTAAAGAGTATGGAAAGGTTGATCAAATATATTTTTGAGTAACCTTTCTTTTTTTTGTTCACAAAGTTGTCAGAAAATAAACGGAATTTTCATATGAAGTTCAAATGGAATTCACAACAATCAATTATTATAAGGACACACAGATAAATCCTTATCCCGCATTAACGGGAGATAGGACTTCTATCTCAGTATTATAGCTGAATAAAGAGTGATGATGGAAGAGTAACTCCCTGTAAAAGCCCGATTGATGTAGGCTAATAATTAGTGAGGGTAAATCCTCTCATTGATTAAAGTTTCAAGTTATCTTTTATATAAACCATCCCCCAAGGAGGAAAATAAACATGCGAAAAAAAGTGAGAAAATCCTTTAAACAATTATTAATAGAAAATAAACAATCCCTACTAACTAATAAAGAGAATATGAAAGAAATTGAAGAACGGATTGAGAAACGACATGTAGCATATAATGGTGCTAATAATTAAATAAAATAAAAAAGATAGCCTATAAATAAAGGCTATCTTTTTTATTTTATATTGAAAAAACACTAGTCCTCTCTTTAATTTTGTAAGTATGCAACATATTTTTATAGTGTTTTTCTAACAATATTACCCATTTTTTGAGGTTGAAATTGGTATATACCAATTTTTAAGATTCGCTATTCATAATATTACAAAAAATGTTACAATACACTCAAATTTATACTATAAAATCATTTTAATATGAAAAATTGGAATGAAAAGAAAGGAGAGGAATATGAATAATGATGTCGCTTTGAAATGATTATTATCATTTCATTAGGAGTTGATGTAAAACGATGGAGAGGCATGAAGAACTGGATTCTATAAGAGGAATTTCTTCATTGGTAGTAATGATTGGTCATTATTTGATGATTTTCTCAGCATTTCAAAATTACAGTTATGAAGATAATAAACCATTTGTTGTATATCTATTAAAAGAAACGCCTGCACGTCTTATTTTTAGTAGTGGTAACGAATCTGTTATTATCTTTTTTGTTTTGAGTGGATTTGTTTTGTATGAATCTATTCAAAAAACAAATAGTAGCTATGGATCATACCTTTTAAAACGTATATGCAGAATATACATTCCATATATTGTGGCAATAGTCATAGCTATTATATGCCAGACTACAATAAGTAAATATGGTATTTCTTATTTAAGCGAATGGTTTAATCGCTCATGGACGATTGAAAGTTCTTTAAGTCTAATAGCACAGCATGTTTTATTGGTTGGGAAATATAATACAGATACATATAACAGTGTGATTTGGTCACTTGTACATGAAATGCGAATATCTATAATTTTCCCGTTAGTTTTGATGGTTTGTTTACGCAAAACAGTAAGGGGTTCATTACTATCATTGTTTAGTTTTAGTATATGTTCTGTCGTGATATTATTTTTATTTCGCTCGAGTTTAACATTAACAAGCTATGTATTAACGTTGCATTACACAGTGCTGTTTTTACTAGGAGCACTAGTTGCGAAGTATAAAAATAATTTAATAGCTTTTTATAGTAATTGTACTAAAAATACGAAAATTACATGGTTTTTATTTGCGATTTTACTTTATATGTATGAAGGGCTTATTGGAGAAATTAAAGTGCTCAATAATTTTATATTTCGAGACTACGTAGTAGCGATAAGCGCATGTCTATTTGTCATATTAAGCTTGTCAGTTTCAACTTTGTCGTCCTTACTGCATAATAAATACTTGTTATATTTGGGGAAGATTTCTTACAGTCTTTATTTATACCATAACATATCTTTATTTTCTCTTATATACGTGCTCCATGAAATATTACCGTTACCTATTGTTTTAATTTTGTCGCTTATTCTTTCGCTTATACTAGCAACGATTTCGTATGTATTTGTAGAAAAATTTGCATTTAGAGTCGGAAAGTATGTCACAAAGCGAGCGGATAGAGAGAGGAAAGAGTTATTAGTAGAAAATGATGTGCAGGATGTTATTCAGACAAAGGCGGTGAAATAATTGAAGCAAGAAATGAGTATAAAAGATTTTCAACAGTTATTGAAAAGGAGATTCGTAACGATCATTTTGACGATGTGTTGTTTAACCGTTTCTCTAGTTCTTATTTCTATGTATGTGCTAAAGCCTTCGTATCAATATTCAGCGCAAATTCTTGTTGGAAATTTAGATGAGTTTAATAAGGAAAATACAGCGAATAAAACACAAGAAAATAAGCAACTTGTAACATCGTTTGTTGACATTTTAAAAAGTCCACTTATTATTTCGACAGTAAGAAACACTTTGAAATTAGAACAATCAAGTTATGAATTAGCACAAAAAATTTCGGTGTTGAATACGGACAACTCACAAATTGTTACTGTTACAGTAAAAGATTCGGATCCTAAAATCGTGAAAGAAATTGTAAAGTCATTGGCAGAACAATCTCAAAAAAGCTTTCAACAGTATACGAATGTACAGGGGGTAAAAATATTAACTGACCGAGAGTTACAGGAAGAAGCTGAAAAGCTGTTTCCGAAATTTCAACTTATCATTCCTATCTCTTTAATTGTTAGTTTTTTTGTTGGTGTAGGTTTAGCTGTATTTCGAGATTATTTTGATGAACGTATATACGTGGAACAGGATTTAGAGAAAATAACGACAGTCTCTGTTATTGGTCATATAAATATGAAACCGAAAAGAAAAAAGAAACCTACAGAGGTTGATAAGCAATCATCTATATATCGAGGTGAACATGTCGATGTTTAAGACAAAGAAAAAGCTGCCATTCGATCCGCATGATGCTCTGATGAAAGAGCAATTTTATACTATATATCATGAATTGAAAAAATCAGGAAAACGAGTATTCACAGTTAGCTCAACGAAGGATAGAGGTGTTGTTGCTTCACTTATAGTAAATATGGGATTAGTTTTTGCGGAAATGAAAAAAAAAGTATTACTTGTCGATATGAATTTTTCTGATCCTAAACTCCATCTACTATTACACAGCAACCATATGACAACAGTAAACGATATATTAAGCTCTTCCGCCTTAAATTATGAATCTTTTTCTAGTTCTTTTTCTGAATATTTATATTGTATTCCCGCAAAAAAAAATGTACATACTGGGACGCCCTTAGTTGCTATGGATGAATTTGATAATGTAATAGACAAGTGGAAAGTAGACTTTGATTATATTTTCTTTTATTCATCCGAAGTATTTGAGCTTCCTGCTACGTATATTATTGCGGAGAAATGTGATGGAGTAATTTTGGCAGTCAAAAAACGAAAAGATTCGCTGCGTACAGTGAAAAAAGTAATAGCGGACATAAAGAGGAAAGAATGTGAATTGCTAGGTATAGTTTTATATTCTTGAATTTGGGGGTAACGATCCATGATTCGTGAAACAAATCAAGCTAAGTTGTATGCTATTCCGGCTCAAGAAAAGGATAAGGTTTTGAATCGAAGTGTAAAACGCTTGTTTGATATTATATTTTCACTCATATTGTTACTTTTTACGATACCAATTATGTTGTTTTTTTGTATTTTGATTGCTTTAGAAACATCAGGGGCTCCAATCTATTTTCAAGAGCGTTTAGGAATCAATGGAAAGAGATTTTATTTATTTAAATTAAGATCGATGGTTAGCGATGCTGAAAAGAACGGACCACAATGGGCAAATGAAAATGATCCGAGAATTACAAAGGTTGGATTGTTTATAAGAAAAACGAGAATGGATGAATTACCACAACTTATAAATATTTTAAAAGGTGATATGTCTTTTGTTGGTCCTAGGCCAGAGAGAGAGTATTTTTATGAAAAATTCGAAGTTAATATTCCAGAATTCAGGCACCGTTTATTAGTAAAACCAGGGTTAACAGGGTGGGCACAAATAAATGGAGGATATAATCTTGATCCGAAAGAAAAGTTGGAATTGGATATGGAATATATTGAAGTGAAGACGATTAGAATGGATATTCGTATTTTATGTAAGACAGTTTTTATTGTATTGAATGGGAATGGCGCAAGATAAAAAACATAGTAAATATAGTTTTATGTAAATATTAAATTAATACACAACAAATATAAGTAGGTTACATGCAAAGGAGAACTGGTATGGGTAGATCCATTCTAAACAATATTGTACATCTATTTTATAGTACGATTTTAGCTAATCTTCTTCAAGCCATTAGCTTAATTGCTTTAGCCAACTTTTTTAATGCACAAAATTACGGGATGTTTAGTGTTGCGATAGCATTTACGTTTGTAATGTTATTTTTTACAGATTTAGGGCTTAGTAATACATTTCTTCGAGAAGGGGCAAAGGATGGAGTAGATTTAGGGACGATTGTATCTTCATACATAAAGATAAGGATACTTCTTCTTATTTTTATTTCTGTAATTGGTTATATAGCTATTCATTATGTGTACGAGGATAAGAATTTAATTTATATGATGTTAAACGTAATGTTCCTGATGTTAATAGGCCTTACATGTCAAAATATAGGGATTGCCTACTTTCAGCTTATGGAACGTATGAAATATATAGCACTAATTAAAGTTGTATCCGCAACAGTTGTCATTATAATTACATGCTTTTGCATTTTCGGGGAATTACCAGTGTATATAACAGCTCGCTTATATGGTTTTGGTTATATGATTGGCGGTTTATTTAGCATATACGTTATGAGAAAAAAGACGAACATTAATATGAAAGTAGCAATTCATAAAGGATTGTTTTGGAAATTAGGTCCTTTTATTGTTAGTGGGTTTTTAATAATGAGTACGCCACAATTAGCACCCATCTTACTCAATTATACATTACCATTAAGTATGGTGGGTGTTTTCGCGGTAGCTTATCGGATGCCAGCGGCTTTATATCAAGTGCCAGGGGTAATTGCAGGGGCATTTTTCCCAGTGCTCTTTAAACACTATAACCAGAATAATTTAGAAGAGCATACGAAATTAAATATGATTCAAATAAAATCAATGGCGGTCGTGGGAATATGTATGACGATAGGTTTATATAATTTAGCACCCTATTTTATTTCTATATTTTTTCATGCGGAATGGAGTAATGCAGTAGAGCCGCTCCAAATACTATCTTTTCTCATTGTATTACAAAGTTTAAATGTTGCTATTGCCGATGGTTTAACAACGAGTGGATTTCAAAATAAGAGAACTGCCGTACAGTGTGTTGCTTTAGTAATTGGCGGAATTATGCTATATAGCTTCAGTAGCATTGGTGGAGTTAGAGGAGCGGCTTACGCTATGGTTTTATTTGAAATAGTGGCTTTGATTGGATATACAGCAGTAAGTACAGTGAGGAAAAAAATTGTATTCCAAATTGTAATACCGTATACAATTTATTTTGGTGTAACTTTTATTGGAGTGCAATATGTATTAAAGACATATAATTTGATTGCACTTGTTCTTAATACGTTTATCGTAGTAGTTGGTATATTCCTATATGATTATGAGTTAAAAAAACTTATTCTTTCATTTATAAGAAAAATACGAGAAAAGGATTATATTACGAAGCAGGAGATATAGCCTATGGAAAATAATATGCAAATTTCAATGAAATGGACTTTTCTTCTAATCTTGTTTGTTATGTTAAGTAAATACAACATATATATAGGGTTTTCTTTGAAGATATATATGATTTTTCTAGTCATTTATTTTTGTTTAACAATTAAAGATTTTTATATTCGAAAGCTATATTTTCATGAAGTTGTATTTTTACTGTTTTATTTCATCTATTGTTTAAGTGGCATTCTTTCTATATATTTAAGTGCTAGTATTCGTATGATTTTCGGCGTATTACTTGTTTTAGGATGTTATTTTATTATGAGGAATTTACTAGGGAACACCGAAATAGTAGTGCTCGAGTCAGCCATTGTCTATGTAGGATTAGTATTTAATATTGTAAGTCTCATACTCTATATAGTTGGATTACAACATTTTGGATTATATGGCGGAGAAGAGAGAGAGATTTATGCTGGATTATTAGTAGATAGAGGATATCCGAGATTAATTGGATTATTAGATGATCCCAACATCTTTATTTTTTATAATACAATATTTTTTATGTATTATATGACAAATTTATATAATATCACCAACGTAATAGGATTGATTCTATGTGTTACAACGAGTTTATTAACTTTTTCAAGAGGTGGTATTTTAGCAATTGTGCTCGTTATTTTTGTATATGTATGCATGTCCAGTTTTGCCAAAAAAGTAAAAATAATAATGGGCTTAGTATTGTTTAGTGTTGTTATTTTTAGTTTAGCGAATGTAGTAATGGGTGGACAACTAGATGATATATTGAACGGTCGAATTTCTGATTTTTCACGCGATAATGGGAGTGGCAGATTTACACTATGGGAAGCTGCTTTCAAATATTTTTTATCTAATCCATATATCGGTATCGGTGCTTTTAATTTTTCGAATTATTATGAGTATCAGTTCAATGAAAAACTATATGTGCACAATACATTTTTAGAAATTTTATCTGAATCGGGTACAATTGGTTTTCTTTTATATAGCGCTTTTTTATGTATTTTAATGGTGAAGTTGACTAAGTATAACTTGTTTTGTGAAAAGCCATATCTTTTATTGACTATGATTGCATTTTTATTTCAGATGATGTCATTATCACTTATTATTAACGAAGCTTTCTTTCTATTTTTAGCAGTTGTTGTGAAGTACATTTCAACATATGAAGGAAGGGGAATGATAGATGGTAAAGTGTCTATCAGTACATAACGAGGTGCCTTGTATTTCTATAATAACACCTTCTTATAATAGTTTACGTTTTATTGGTGAGACAATCAGATCTGTGCAGAGTCAATCTTATAAAAATTGGGAAATGCTTATCGTTGATGATGCTTCAACGGACCACTCAGCTGTAAAAATTAAAGAGATGATAGAAGCGGATTCACGAATTCGGTTATTATCATTAGAAGAAAATATGGGTGCTGCTAAAGCTAGGAATATAGCGATTAAAGAAGCGAGAGGAAGGTATATTGCCTTTTTAGATAGTGATGATATTTGGCTACCCAATAAATTGGAGACGCAATTGTTATTTATGGAAGGAACGAATGTTGCGTTTTCGTATACGTCCTATAGTTTAATTGATGAAAATAGTAATGCCCTGAATAAAGAGGTGAACGTACCGGAATTTGTTGATTATCATTATTTAGTAGGAAACACAATTATTGGGTGTTTAACAGTGATGCTTGATCGTGAGAAGATTCCTTGTATTGAAATGCCCAGTGTGCAGCCTGAAGATACAGCGTTATGGCTACAATTGTTATATAAAGGATATGAAGCGAAAGGGATACAGCAGGTATTGGCAAAATATAGAATTGTTACAAATTCTGTTTCAAGAAATAAAATAAGGGCGGCCTTCCGATATTGGAAGCTGTTAAGAGCACAAAAACCACTTAATTCATTGCAAACCTTTTTTTATTTTAGTAAGTATGCTTATCATGCTTACAGAAAAAATAAAATCAATGTAGTTGGGAAGACGCAAGTATGAATATATTGTTGATGACAGATAAATTGATAACTGGGGGAGCCGAGAGTTACTTCTGTAAATTGGAAAACAATTTGCAATATGAAAACATTACGGTTTATACAGCTGCAGGTGAGGGAGAATTATATCAATCTCTTACTAGAAAAGAAAATTTCATGTTACTTAGTCGATGGAATCATTTGAGAAATATTCATTACTTACGAAAAGAGATTTATAAACGAAAGATAGAACTTATTCATGCAAATAGTTTGCGAATGGTATTATATGCTTTTCTACTTCAAAAGTTTATTAAAAGAAAGATAAAAATCGTGTATACGAAACATAATGTAACGATACTAGAAAAGAAAATGCCAATTCTTTTTCGTTATGTCATGAATAAATATGTGAACAATATTATTACAGTAAGTGAATTTGAAAAGAATAACTTAATTTCAATTCATGTAGCTGAAGAGAAAGTAAAGACAATTTACAACGGTGTGGATATTGAAAAATTTTTATTTCAGCAGAAAAAGAAAGAATCTACTTATAAAGTAGGTATATTAGCTAGATTATCCAAGGAGAAAAATCATCAACTATTTGTTAAAATTGCAAATGTGTTAAAAAAGAGAAATGATTTTATGTTTTATATTGCTGGTGATGGACCAGAGAAAGAATCTATTATGAAAGAAATAGAAAAATATGACTTGCAACAAAGTGTAAAGATGTTAGGAAATATTTCAGAGCCACATAAGTTTATAGGAAATATGGATGTATTACTTTTATTATCTTTTCGTGAAGTGTTTCCAATGGTAGTAATTGAAGCAATGGCTACAGGAACACCAATTGTTTCAATAGATGTCGGCGGAATAAATGAAGCGGTAATAGATGGAGAATCAGGTGTTTTAATATCTGAATATTGCGAATGTGAATTCGCAGACGTGCTGGAGGAATTACAAGGAAATGAAGAAAAGGTGAATGATATTAGAGTGAAAGCGCGAGAAAAAGCGGAAAGAAATTTCTCGTTAACTAAAATGGTAGAAGAAACGAAGGATATATATGAATTAAACAAATGACCGTGGAGGTCGTTTGTTTTTTTTATGATACAAACTTTTAAGAGAGAACTCACATATTATATGAAAAAGGCAATATGAGGAGTGAATTTATTTTGTCAGAATATATTTCTTCACAAGAGGAGTGTGCGCCAGAAAATAGTGTTCATATTGATTGCTTTGGTGCAGTTCCGAATTCAGGAAGTGATAGTTCGTTAGCGATTCAACAAGGGATTAATTATTGTGTAGCGAACCGAATTTCGACGGTAAGAATTACAGGGGTTAATACGTATAAAATATTGAAGCCGATTGTTATTAAATCCAACGTAAGATTAGAGTTAGATCCTACCGTAACGCTGCAAATTGATGGAGATTTTAATGCGTTTGAGTTACAAAGTAATGCTTCTATAACTGGCGGTACTATTCAAGTTATTAATCAAGTATTTCAGTCATCTGTTATTTATGTTTCCGGTTCACAACAAATAGAAGTGCCTAATCAATCTGTCATATCAAATATAAATATAATAAATACCACACCATCATATAAAGGAAAAGCTATACATTTTTATTGTCAAAAAGCGTGGGATTATATTAGTTTCTTTCAAGTTAACTATGTTCAAGTTAAAAATTTTCAAACTGCAATATATTTAAAAACGGAATATGTAGACAATATAAATACACCTTGCTGGATTAACGCAAATGTATTTCAATCTATATTTATTGATGGATGTCAGTATGGAATAGAAGTAGATGGGAATAGTGATTTACCAAATGAAAGTTCAGGAAATACGTTTCATGATATTCAAGTGCAATGTAGACAACAAACGAAAAAAGCAATTCGTTGTTCAGGTGCTTATAATACATTCAACTGTATGATTTGGGATACGTACAGGATGAGTAGTGAACAAATAGCAATTGAATTTTCTTCCAATTCCCATCGTAACTACCTTTTTTCAAATTTACTTTCAACAACTATTGTAGATAACGGACAATACAATGTTTGTAAGTCTACTTATGAAGAATCACTTCGGATTCAGTTACCTTTGACGCTGAATAAACCACATTTAATAGGAAATCAAGATGATATTTTAGTAAATGCTCAGCTGAAGTATAGTGTCAAGCAAGTAAGTGGGAAATTACCTTACGGAGGAAATATCGCTAATTGTTTTAATTTAATAGATGAACAAAGTGTGAATTATATTGATGTTCCAGATAGTAATCCAGTTGTTATTGAATTGGACTTTACGAAAAATCCGATCAAAATGTTGAATTGTATTGGGATGTACTTTGGATGGGGAGAGAGCCCAAAGAAAATTAAAATTGAATATGCATTAAGTGCAACTGGGAGTTGGATTATCGCGGCAGATGTTCCATTAAATGTTGGAGATACAGTTATATCGAATATGAAAGCTAATCAGTTATATAAAGTAAGAATTACATTGAGTGGTTACTCTCAAGACCATAAGCGTTTTCGAATTAATCGTATTTTTGCAAGGTCTTCTATGGAAAATGGAAATGCTTGGTTAGCGACAACTGGCGGAAGAATGTTTGGAGATATTGAGCTGGAAGCGAGTCAAGGTGTAATTATGAAGACTGCTAGTGGAGCGAAATGGAAAGTTACTATTAATGAAGTTGGTCAGCTTATTACGACTAAAATAACGTGAGATGATCCTGTCTTTGTATAATTTTGGACGAGTACTAGGCGACGTGATAAAGTGAAACTTTAATCAGTGGGGTTTTGTCCATCCCCCACTGATTATTAGCCCGCATTAATGGGGCTTTTACGGGCAGCCCGACTCCACCTAACTTCCTCGCATTCGCCGAATTTTGAGGTGGGAGCCTTACTACCCGCAAATAGCGGGATAAATTCAATTTAAAAGAGAAATGTGTAGTCTGTGGAATGAAAAAAAGATTGTAATTTGGTCCAAATCAACCAAAATACAATCTTTTTTGTTGTACTGAATTACTGCCACCAAATCCAAGTCCAAAAGTAATTTCGTATATTTCGAGGAGTAATGCGTATGAAACGTTCACCGTCAAAGAAACAATTTAAATTTGGAAGTGTTTCATCTGGATTTTCTGGAATGAAGGTGACGATATTTTCGTTACTTGTAATGGTTACTGTGATTGGTGGATCGGTAGGAGAGACTTGAAGTTGTAAAGAAACGTTTGCCGTGTTTTTAAATTCATTATTAATAGGGGGACTTATCACTTGTACTGTGAATAACACGATAATTGTTTCGTTCGGTTCCAAATTAGTAGCGACTAGGAAACCGATATTCGGATTCGCTAGTGGAGAGCGTTCCCCATTAATGAAGACCGTACCGTTCATAAATTGTAAACCTGCTGGAATGGTGTCTTGTAATGAAATATTTGAAAGTGAAATCTCGGAAGTATTCGTAATACGCACTGTATAATCAAAATATTGGTTTAAATAAGCAGAGCTGACGGAAGCATTTTTTATCACTGCTGCCGTTATAAATTGAACTGGTATACGAACAATATTCGAATTGACAATGAAAATAATAATTGGATCCTGTGGTGTCAATTGGAAAGCAGCTGTAACTGTTGCGGAATTGATAATTGTACTGTTTGAAGGGATAGAAGTTACGAGAACTTTAAATGTTATAGTTGCTACTCCATCTGCCGATAAGGAACCAATGTTAATACCAGTGTCTGGTCGAATATTTGGAACCGGAGTACCGTTAATTGTTACACTGTTTTCTATAAATGTTGTACCAGCTGGAATCATATCTAAAACGGAAGTACTTACTGTAGGAATTGGGGAATGATTAAATACGTCTAGTGTGAATGTAATAATATCCCCTATAACGACAGAAGATTTGTCAGCATTTTTCTCAATGCGCACCATTGGATCAACGATCGTTGTTGTAACGGTATTTGTTTGCTTTGTAATTGTAATAGGTGGTTCATTCGGATCAATGGTAACAGTATAGGAAACAGAAGCGTCGTTATTGATAGCAGTTTGAAGAGTCGAAGAAGATATTGTTACTTGGAACGTAATGACAACAGATTCATTAGGAGCAAGCTTTCCTAATGGAATACCATTTTCAGGATTCGCATTAGGCTGATTGATCCCGTTAATCGTAACACTGCCAGTAATGAAAATTGTATCTACTGGTACGGTGTCTATGGCAAGAAGGTCTTCAATCGTTACATTACCGCTATTAGTAATTGTAATTGTATACGTTAAAGTTTGACTAGGTAATGCATTCGTGGCATTAACAGATTTTATGGCAACGACATTATCATTTTGGACAGTTGTTGTGACAGTATTTGTTGTAGTCGTATTTGTAACAGGTAAGTTATTTGGATTGACTATATAGTTAAAAGTAGTAATTGCTTTGTTGTTGAGTTCATTTGGTGTTGGAATAGAAGTTACAGTTACTTGGAATGAAGCGATGGCATCTCCACCTACAATTATAGTACCAATTGGTATGCCGCTTACTGGATTAACTCCCGGAACAGTTTCTCCGTTTACAATGACACTATTTTCTATAAACGTAGTACCTTGAGGAATAATATCTTGAATGACTACATCATCTGCTGAAACATTACCAGTTTGATTTAGTGTAATCGTATACGTTAACGTATCACCGACCGTTGCAAATGCAAGGTCAACAGTTTTATTGCTATTTAAATTCGCGTGATGAATTTCTGTTACGGCAGCTGATGAAATAATAGTTTCGGTAATAGGTGGCCTATCTGGTACCGTGTATTCATATTCAATTGTACTCGTGTTAGAGATTGGATTTGTTTGCGGAATGGAAGTAACCCGGACTTGGAATAGAATAGTTGCTGTCGTATTAGGCGGAATGTTATCAATTGGTATACCGCTAAGTGGATTGTCATTTGGCCGAGCGTTGCCATTCACAATAACACTATTCTCTATAAAGCTCGTATTTGCTGGAATGATATCAGTAACGATAATGTTTTCTACTTGTATATTCCCATTGTTTGTGATGGAAATTGTGTAAGGGATGATAGTTTGTAGGTCAGCGTATTGGATAGGCGTTGTTTTTGTTGCAATTACATTAGCAGAAATAACTTCAGTGAAGGTAATATTACTAGTCGATATTTGTTCTTCACCATTAATTGTATAACGAGAAGTGGATTGATTTTGAATACGACCGCTAGCTGGAAGAGCTAACACAGTAACGGAAAACGTGACTGGGATAGAAATGTTAGGAGCAATCGTTCCTACAAGTATACCGGCACTTGGATTGGCGTTAAGCTGAGGAATATTATTTACTAAAACGCTACCGTTTATAAAGGTTGTTCCATCAGGAATATTGTCTGTAAATACAACCGCAGTAGCATCCGTATTCCCTGTATTCGTTAAAGTTGTTGTATAAGTTAAAATGTCACCAATCGTTACAGAAGTCAAATCAACAGTTTTCAGTGAAACGATATCAGCGTCATTAATTTGAACGAAAGTAGTATTGGAAGTAGTAGATTTTTGAATTGGTGCAAAGTCAGGATTGAAAATAAAGTCGTAGACGATGTTTGCAGTATTAGGTGTTGGATTTACAGCAGGTAAATTCGTAACGGAAACTTGGAATGTTATTGTTGTCGATTGACCTGACGCGATATTAGGAATGGAAAAGCCGATATTCGGATCTGCTGCAGGAATTATAGTATTGTTAACTATTACACTTCCAGGAATAAATACAGTTCCATCCTCGATAGTATCTGTAAAAAAGATGGAGTTAGTTGTAGTCAATCCATTATTTTGAATGAATACTGTATATTCAATGGTTTCATCAATGTTAGATAATACTTTATTAGAGGATTTTGTAGCGATAAGAATAGCATCAATAAATTGTATATTTGTAGTATTGGAAGAGGTCGTTTCTGAAATTGGTGGTAAGCTTGGGTCTGGTTGATACTCATAGTGAATGACGGCGATATTATTAATGTTATTTTGAGAAGGTATAGAGACTACATTTACTTGGAACGTAACAATAATCGTATTATTTGGAAGGATAATACCAAGATTGATACCGGTAATTGGATTTTCGTTAGGTCTTGGTATGCCATCTACAAGGATGCTATTTGGAACGAATGTGGTGCCAGCAGCAATTGCGTCAATAAGTAGTGCATTTGTAATAGCTACTGTACCAGCGTTTGTAACTGCGACTGTATATGTGATAATTTGGCCGATACGTGTAATGGATCTATTAGCGGATTTAATTGCACTAACATTTGCCGTCCGCACTTCAGTGTTTACTGCATTTGATAACGATCTACGCTGAATAATTGGAGAACTAGGGTCAATTTGGTATTCATATGAAGTGTCTGAAATGTTAATGACCGTATTGCCGGAAGGTATACTTGTAAGTTGTACTTGGAATGAAATAGTGACTGTTTCATTTGGTTGTATCGTGCCGAGAGTCACTCCGTTTTCAGGATTCGCGCCAGGCTGAATCACATTATTTATTGATAAGCTATCTTCAATGAATATCGTACCTTCTGGAATGTTATCAATGAACATAGTATTGTTAGCTGGAACGGTTCCTATATTTTGTAGTGTATTTGTATAGGTAATAATTTGCCCAATTGATACGAAAGTTACATCCGCGTTTTTAACAGAAATAATATTTGCATTTTGAAGTGATGTTGTAACAATGTTAGAATTTGCAGAGCAATTCACCGGTGGAGCTGTAGGAATACTTACATATTGATAAGTTGCTGAAGATTGATTTATAATTTCGGTTTCAGTAGGTGGATTGTTTGTTTGCACTTGAAATAGTATTGTTTTGGAACTGTTTGCTGGAATCGTTCCAATTGGTATTCCGTTTTCTGGATTTACACCTGGTTGCAGGACACCGTTAATTGTGACACTATCGGGAACGAATGTAGTCCCAGCTGGAATAGAATCTGTAAAAATAATATTTATTGCGTCAACATTGCCGATATTTTTCACTTCAGAAATATAAAGTATAGTTCCGCCAATATCTACAGTTATTGGATTGGACGTTTTTGTAATTGTCAATTGTGCTTGCACAAAATTTGTAATGACGATATTACTTGTAGATGTTTCAGTAATAGGCGGCTGGCTTGGATCTGGTTGAATTGTATATGTTGTATTGGCTTGATTTGTAATAGAATCTTGCGAGAATGAATTATTAATAAGAATTTGAAACGAAATAAGGTGAGTAGCGTTTGCTGCAAGGTTAGGCAAAGTAACACCTACGTTTGGATTGGCACCAGGTATAGCTGTTCCGTTAAGTGTAAAACTATTTTCTACGAATGTAGTCCCATTTGGAGTAGAATCTAAAAATGAGAGATTAGTTGTTGAGATATTTCCGTTATTTTCTAATGTTATCGTGTAGGTCAAAATATCGCTAGTTGTTGCTTGTTGTGCATTGACTGCTTTTAAAGAAATGATAGTCGCATCTGAAATTTGTGTGGATGCTGGATTAGAAGTAATTGTACGAGAGATGATAGGAGAGGTTGGATCGGCGATAAAAGTATAGTCAATACGGGCTGTATTAGAAATTGGATTCACGCTTGGAATGGATTGAACGATAACTTGGAATGTGACGGTGACAATTTCTGACGGCGCGATGGCGTTTAATGGTATCCCTACGTTTGGATCGGCACCTGGAACGGAAACGCTATTAATGGTCACGCTATTAGGAATAAATGTAGTTCCTTCTGGGACCAAATCTGTTAAATTAACTGTATTTGCAGTTGTATTTCCGTTATTTTGAACGACTACTGTGTAAGTGATTGTACCGTTAGTAGATTGTACGAGAGAATCTGTATTTTTAATTACGGATAACGATGCATCAACGACAGCTGTATTAACCGTATTAGATGAGGATGTTGCTGTAACTGGAGGTTGACTTGGATCGACAATATACGTGTAACTTGTAATGGCTTGATTTATAATCGCCCCTTGCGGTGGAATAGAACTTGCAAGAAATTGGAACGTAATAGTAGCAAAATCACCTGGTGCGATAATACCAACTGGAATACCGAGAGTTGGACTTGCATTTGGAAGTGACATTCCATTTAACGTAACGCTATTTGGAACGAATACTGCACCTACAGGAACTCCGTTTATGAGCAATACAGAATTTGCAGGGAAATTTCCGGTATTTGTTAATGTTGCTGTATACGTAATTATATCTCCGATGGATACGATTGATCGATTTGCTTCTAAAACAGTAGTAACGGTAGCGTTATTAATTTGTGTTGAAGCGCCATTAGAATTTATTGTGCTTGTAACAGGAGGAGCTGCCGGGTCAACAATGAATGTGAATTGAATAGATCCAACGTTTGTAATTGGGTTTGAAGGTGGAGTAGATGCAACCATGACTTGGAAAGTAACAGTTAAGGAACTGTTCGTACTAACGGTTCCGATATTAACCCCGTTATTTGGATCTGCCCCTAGAATGATACTTCCATTTACAGAAAAACTATTTTCAACAAAGGTCGTTCCAGCTGGAATAAGATCTGAGAAATTTAAATTCGTAGCGTTTGTATTGCCGCTGTTTTGAATCAAAACTGTATAAGTGATTGTGTCTCCGATATTTGCAAAGGCTGTATTAGCAGTTTTTACAGCTGAAAGTATTGCTGAATTAATAGAAGTAACGAAGATGTTCGTTTCCACATTGCCAGGCTGGGCTTGTAATGAATTGCCTACGTTATATTGGAAGTTAACAAATCCTAAGTTTTGGAGTTCAGGTGTGAACGTTGTTGGATTGCTTACAATTTGAACTTGGAATATGATTGTTACGATTTGATTTGGAGTTATTGTATTTATGCCAACACCGCTAATAATAGAAGCGGATGGTAATGGAGTGCCATCAACAACAACTGATCCTGCAACAAATTGTGTCCATGTTGGTAAAGGATCTGAAAAAATAACGTTGTTAGCAGGAATATTTCCTGTGTTCGTAATAGTAGTTGTATACGTAATCGTATCACCGATAGTTGCAAAAGCTTTATCTCCTATTTTAATAGTGTTTAAAATAGCACTTTCAATTTTTGTTGTAACGCTGTTAGAAGTAATATTTTTTGAAACTGGAGGATTTGCTGGATTAACGATATGGTGGAAGCTAACGCTAGCTTGGTTGGAAATTGGATTTATAGGCGGAATTTCATTGGCATTAATATGAAATGCTACGATGACAGATTGGTTTGGCGCGATATCACCAATTGGAACACCTGTAATTATATTTGCATTTGGGATGCTAATTCCGTTAAGTGTAAAACTATTCGGTTCAAAGGAAGTTCCGGCTGGAATAAGGTCGGTAAAAATAACATTCGTTGCACTAACATTTCCGCTATTTGTAATTGTAACGGAGTAGACGATATCCTGCCCGATATCTACCGTTTCCGCATTTGAATTTTTTTGTGCAGTAAGGATAGCGCTATTAATTTGGGTTGTCGTTGTATTCGATTGAATGGAAGTTGTAATAGGTGACTGGCTAGGATCAACGACATAATGATATGTGGTAGAAGCAAAATTAGAAATTGGATTAAGTGTTGGAAGTGTAGTAACAGTTGCTTGGAATGTAACGATTGCCGTATTACCCCCATTAATTGAACCTATGTTTACACCAGTAGACAAATCAGCGTTTGGAATGGTTTGCCCATTAACTGTGAAACTGTTTGGAATGAAACTTAAATTGCTATCAAGAATATCGATAATAGTTACATCAGTTGCAGCCACATTCCCTGTATTAGGAAGGTTAAGTGTAAATGTTATTGTATTACCAACATCCGCAAAAGTAAGATTTGCTGTTTTTGTACTAATAATATTTGCGTTGTTTATTTGAAGAAGTGTAGTGTTGGAGCTAGCTGTATTCGATACCGGCGGATTACCTGGATCAACAGTAAACTCATATGTCGTTGATGCTGTATTCGGTGCTGGATTAATAGGTGGAATGCTGTTCACTGTAACTTGAAAGACGATACTATATATTTCATTTGGTGGAAGTGCTGCAAGTAATACACCTGTATTTGGATCCGCATTAGGTTGTAAAATGCCATCGACAGTTAATGTGTTAGGAATAAATGTGAGTCCACTTGGTAATACATCTGTGAATACAATATTAGTTGCATCCGTATTGCCTACATTGGCAATAGAAGTAGTGTAAAAAGCAGTTTGCCCGACATCTGCAAAGGATAGACTTTCATTTTTCGTCATAGATAATATAGCTTCTCTAATTTGTGTTGAAACAGGATTACTAATTGAAGTTTCTGCATCAGGCGGTGAGACTAATTGGTACGATGTCGATGAGAAATTTACAATTGGATTTTCAGTTGGTAATGAGGTCACGTTTACTTGGAAGGAAACATTTACTGTAGACCCAGCTGTTATAGGCCCAATATTTACACCGTTCGTTGGGTCCGCACCACTTTGAGAAACCCCGTTAATAGAAAATGAGTTTGCAATAAATGTAGTTCCGCTCGGCATTGTATCTGAGAAAATAACATTTTGTGCGGATGAGTTTCCATTGTTTGTTAAAGTAACAGTATAGGTGAGTGTGTCTCCAATACGACTAAAGGATTTATCGACTTGTTTTAATGAAAGAATGGTAGCTGTGTTAATTGTAGTGAACACTGTGTTTGAAGTAACATTTCTTGAAACAATTGGTGCATTTGGATCAGCGATAAATGTGTAAGAAGCAGTAGCGGAGTTGGCAATGGGATTTTGAACAGGGGTGGAAGTAGCGGTAACTTGAAATGCTATAGATATTGAGCTGTTAGGAGCAATTGATCCAATCGTTATACCTGTATTAGGATTAAGACCAATTTGTGTGATGCCATCTATTGTAATGCTATCAGTAATAAACGTTGTACCATCTGGAATAAGGTCAGTGAAAGTAATATTAGTTGCATTTGTATTACCACTATTCTTTAAAATGGTCGTATAGGTAATGGTATCACCTAGTTTTACAAGCGTTTGATCGACTGATTTTACCATCGTTATCATGGCATCTAGTACAGGATTTGTAACGATATTCGTTGAAGTAGAAGTTGTAATAGGAGCTCCGCTTGGATCAACAGTATAAGAATATAAAATTGTGTCATTATCCATAATCGAGCTTGAAGGGGGAATAGAAATAACATTTACTTGGAAAGTAACAGTTACTGTTTCACCGGGTGCGATATTTGGTAAATTTAATCCAAGTGCTGGTTGCGCACCAGGTTGCTGAACTCCATTTACTGTAACTGAATTTGGTATGAATGTAGTGCTAGCTGGAATAGCGCTTGTGAATGTTATATTCGTTGCTGCTGTATTCCCTGTATTTGTAATAGTAGTGGTATACGTAATCGTATCTCCAACAGACACTATAGATTTATCAGCACTTTTTGTTGTAGTTAATATTGCACTATTTATTGTCGTAGTAACGGTATTAGATGAAACGGTTTGTGTTATAGCGGGTTGACTTGGATCAACAATATGCTGAAATTGTATAGAACTAGAATTAGAGATTGGATTTATACTTGGAATGTTTGTTACAAGTACGTTTATCGTAATAGTAGCCGTGCTACCGGGATTTATATTTCCAATCTGAATTCCAATCGCTGGATTTCCAATTTGCTGTGTACCAGAATCGCTTGTAAGAGTCCCGGAAATAAATGTCGTTCCATCAGGCAAAATATCCGTGAAAATTATATTTTGTGAAGTGACATTTCCAGGGTTATTTAATGTAATTGTATAAGAAATTGTATCGCCGATCGTTGCGAAGTTTTTATCCGAGGATTTAACCGCTACAATTTCCCCGGAATTTATTTGTGTCGAAACAGAATTGGATGTTGTACTTCGTGAAACGAGTGGTAAATTAGGTCCTGTCATAAATTGATAATTAATAGAAGCACCGTTTACAACCGGTGAGTTTGGTCCCCCAGGCCCAATTGTGAAAATTGGATTTGGAATACTAACTACTTGCACGCGGAAGGTGACGTTTATAAAATCTCCTGCAATAATATCTCCAATTGGTATCCCATTCGCTGGATTTACTCCAGGTAATAAAACCCCACCTACTCGAACGCTATCTTCTATAAATATTGTATTATTTGGAATCGGATCTGTAAAAATGATATTAGTAGCAGTCGTGTTCCCTATATTTTCTAATAAAACAGTATACGTTAAAAATGAATTTCCAGGTGCTACGTCAGAAAAGATACGATCCACACTTTTCGTTGCTTGAATGATTGCTTCATTTATTTGAACTAAGACCGGATTACTAGTAGCCGTTTCTGTAACAGGCGGCTCGGTAGGGTCAATAATGATAGAGTATGTTGTACTAGATTGGTTCATCGTAGGGTTTGAATCTGGTATTGAACCGACAATAGCTTGGAAGCTGATGGTTGTCGTTCCTCCAACTGGAATTGGGTCTAAAGGAACCCCGTTATCTGGCCTAAATCCGAGTTGTGGGGTGGTATTAATTTGTACGCTATCAGGAACGAATGAAAGTTCAGGTGGTAATATATCGATAAAAACAGGTGTGTTTGCAGTTGTATTTCCGTTATTAGTGAGAGTAGTTGTATACGTAATTGTATCGCCAACAGCAGCAAATGCACTGCTCGCAGTTTTTGTTGCGATAACGGAAGCAGTATTTACTTGTGTAAAAGTTTTATTGGATTTAACTGTTCGTGAAACAGGTGGTTCATTAATATCTACAATAAAACTATATTGAAGCGATGATTTATTAGGGATTGGATTAGGATTTGGAATCGTTGTAATGTTTACTTGAAAGCTGAGTATAACTGATGCATTTGAATTTATGTTACCGATATTGATACCATTTTGTGGATTTGCATTAGGAATGGTTGTTCCATTTACTGTAAAACTATTTGGAATAAACGTTGTACCATCTGGAATTAAATCTGTAAAAATAACATTGTTTGCGGTAGTGTTACCGGAATTAGTAATGGTAGAAGTGAAAGTAAGTGTATCTCCAATAGTAGCGAATGTTGAATTGACAGTTTTATTTATAGATAGAGTAGCATCAATAATTGGAGTAACCGTTGTGTTTGTAATTGTACTACCAACAGCAGGTGATTGGTTTGGGTTCACTGTATATTCATAATTTACAAGGGCATTATTTGTTAATGTGCCACTAGGCGGTATCGCTAAAATTTGTGCTTGAAAAGCAATAAATACAGTATTACCTGGTGGAATATCTGCTAAGTGAATACCAAGTGATGGATCTAATCCTGGTTGTGGAACATTATTGATAGTTACGGAGTTTTGGATAAATGAAGCTCCTGCGCCAAGCCCATCCGTTAAAACATTTGCACTAGCAGGGATATTACCTGTGTTTGTAACTGCAATCGTATAGGTAACGATATCTCCAATTGCAGCTGTCGGTGTATTCACTGATTTAGTAGCGACGATCGTAGCGTTATTAATTTGAGTTGTTATTACGTTACTTAACGCATTGGCGGATGCTGGAGGTAAGTTAGGATTTACGACATATTGGTACGTTGTATTACTTTGGTTCGGGATTGGATTTGGACTAGGGATGGAATTTACTATTACTTGAAATGAGATTGTTGTATTTGTATTGGGGTTTATTGGATCAATTGCTACGCCATTTGCTGGATTTATATTAGGGAGTGTAGTACCATTTACTGTTACACTATTTGGAATAAATGAAGTCCCACTTGGAATGGCATCTGTAAATACTATATTTGATGCAAGTGTATTCCCGTTATTTGTTAAAGTAGTCGTGTACGTAATAATATCATTTACGTTAGCAAACTGTTTATCTGCAGATTTTGTAGCGGCAATTGAGGCGTTATTAATAGTTGTCTGTACCGTGTTAGAAGCCACCATCTGCATTACAGCTGGCTTGGATGGATCGTACGTATATTGGAATGTTGTGCCTGATTGATTTGTAATCGGATTTACAGCAGGGATAGTTGGTACAAGAACCTGGAATGCAACGGTTCGTGATGAATTCGCTCCTATCGTACCGATAAAAATACCGTTAGCAGGATTTGCATTTGCTATAGGGACATTGTTAATCGTTACAGTATTAGGAATGAACAGGGTACCCGCTGGAATGATATCTGTAAACGTTACATTAGAAGCAGGGATATTCCCGTTATTTGTTAAAATAGTCGCATATAATATGACATCACCAACATCAGCGAAATTTGTGCTCGCTAGTTTTGTAGCAACAATATTAGCAGTATTAATTTGTGTAGTTACTATATTACTAGTAGCGTTTTTCACAACAACAGGTAAATTTGGATCAGCGATAAAGTTATATTGAAGTGAAGCGCTATTTTGAATTGGATTTGGTGAAGGTAGCCCATTTGCACTTATTTGAAAAACAATCGTTGTAAAACCACCTGCAGGAATGGAGCCGACTTGAAGGCCGGTACTTGGGTCTGCACCTAGCTGTAAAGCGCCACCTATAAAAATACTATTTGGTACGATAGTGGTACCGGGAGGGATTATATCGGTAACAACAACATTGTTTGCTGTAGTATTGCCAAGGTTAGCTAAGGAAATTGTATATGTGATTGGTTGCCCGACATCGGCAATAGTTAAATCTACCTCTTTGACAATAACTACATTTGCTAAATTAATTTGTGTACTTACAGTATTACTTAAAGATGTTTCTATAATTGGTGGATCACCTGGATTTAGAACGAAACTATACTGTGTACTCGATGAATTAGTTGTTGGATTTTGGGCTGGTAAAGCAGTGACAGTTACTTGATAAGAAACGGTAATTAATCCGCTAGCAGGAATAGAAGGTAACAGGACACCGATATTTGGATCTGCATTGTTTTGCAAAACGCCATTAATAAGAAAAGTATTTGGAATAAAGGTAGTACCATCTGGATTTATATCTATGAAAGTAGGATTATCAGCAGAAACGCTTCCTGCATTCGTTAAAATAACGGTATAAGTTAATATATCTCCAACAGTAGCGAACTCTCGATCCACTGATTTTGCCGAAATTACATTTGCATCATTAACTTGGATAAATGTAGTGTTTGTAGTTGTGTTTGTACTTACAGGAGAAGCGTTTGGATCAACGATAAAGTTATAGGAGATGGAAGCGCTATTCAAAATAGGATTAGGATTTGGAATACTAGTTATTAATATTTGGAATGAAGCTGTAATTGTAGCATTAGCATTGATGCTACCAATATTGATGCTAGCTGGTGTTGCGCCCGGCTGAGTAACACCGTTAACTATAACACTGTTCGGTACAAAGGAAGTGCCATTCGCAATGGAATCGGATAGTAATACATTGTTCGCTGTAACATTTCCATCGTTTGTAAGAGCAAAGGTGTAAGTTAATACATCTCCAACTTCCGCAAACGTTTGACTTACAGATTTATTAGCATGAAGATTTGCTAGTCTAATTGTTGATGTAACAGAATTAGAATTTGCTGTTTTTGAAGTTGGTGGCAGGCTTGGATTTACAGTGTAAATATAAGAGGAGAAAGCGTTATTAATGATAGGGTTTTGTGCAGTAATGTTAATGACTGTTACTTGGAAGGATAAGGTGAAAGTAGCTCCACCAGGAATTGTGCCGATAGGTAAAGCAACGAGAGAATCTACATTTTGCAAAACTCCGTTGAGCGTTACAGAACCTAATGTTAATATCGTTCCATTTGGAAGTGGATCTGTTAGTTGAACGTTATTGGCGGCCGTATTTCCACTGTTTGTAATAAGGATTGTATAACTTATCGTTTCGCCAATTGTGGCAAATTGTTTATTTGTAGACTTTGTTAATGTTAAATTCGCATTGTTAATTTGAGTAGTAACGACGTTAGAAGAAATGTTTTTCATAATGGGTGATTGGCTAGGGTTAACGGTGTACTGATAAGAAGCGCTTGATCCGTTAGATACGGCATTTGACGCGGGTATTGTGTTTACTACTACTTGAAATGAAACACTTTTGGTTGTGCCAGTTGGGATGGATCCTATGTTCACACCATTAGCGGGATTAGCGCCAACTTGTGTCGAGCCATCTATTGTTAAACTGTTTAGGACAAAAGTTGTTCCTGTAGGAATGACATCTGTAAAAATAACATTGTTCGCATTCGTATTACCTGTACCTGTAAAGGCAACAGTGTAAGTCAGGGTATCGCCAATATCTGCATAGTTTTTATCTACTGCTTTCGTCATTGTTACAGTAGCATTATTCACTTGAGTGGAGACAATATTTGTCGTATCAGTTCCACTTACTGCCGGCTGATTTGGTACAGGAATGTATTGATATGTTGTTGTACCACTATTTAATATTGGATTTGTTTGGGGGATAGAAGGAACGAATACTTGAAAGGAAATAGTAGTAGTAGAATTTGCAGCAATAGATCCAATTGATATACCATTAGCGGGATTTGCTCCAGCTTGAGTAACTCCGTTAACAGTTACACTCCCTGGAATGAAAGTAGTCCCGCTAGGAATCGAATCTGTATATATAACATTAGTTGCAGCGATATTTCCTATATTAGCTAAGGCAATACTGTAAGTTAATGTTTCACCAATATCGGTAAAAAGTTTGTTAACTGATTTTGTGCCATTAATATTTGCGAGGTTAATTTGTGTTCCTGCAGAGTTACTTGTTGCAAGACCGTTAAAAGTCGTTCCTCCGGCAATCGGTGTATATTGAAATGTAATATTCGCAGTGTTAGAGATAGGATTTTGACTTGGAAGAGAAACGACAGTCGCTTGGAAAGCTACTGTACGAGAAGAGCCATTATTAATTGTCCCCAGAGATATACCGGCGACCGGATTTGCGTTTGTTTGTGGTACGTTATCTATCGTTACGCTTCCAGGTATAAAGGAAGTACCGTTAGGGAGAACATCTGTAAAAGTAACGTTATTTGCAGGAAGAAGCCCGGTGTTAGGAACAGTAACTGTATAGGTTAGAATATCTCCAATTGTAGCGACACTTTTATTCACGCTTTTAGTTGCTTGTATATTAGGTGAGTTTATATTGATTTGTAAACCGACTGTATTTAACATATATGCATCCCCGTTAGTAGTTAAACGAATTGAGGCAGATACTTGGGAATTTGTTAAATAAGGAGAAATATCAATGGAAGTAATGTCCCATCCTTGTCTTCCAGCGGAGATATTTGTACTTGTAGAGGCACTCTGGTTTCGCGTTCCAAATGTACCAGTTGTATCTAAGTTCCCTGCAGCATTATTAATTTGAGAACCGAAGAAATTATTAACAGCATTATTTGGCCCAGATAATGCATTTAATGAACTGAAATTTGGTCCAAATAAAGCTTGATCCCCAGTTAAATCAGCATCCCCTTCAGTAGAACTTAAAAATAATCTCCCGCTTACAGGTCCCCCGGCAGGTGTTAAAAACCCTGAGACAGATACATCTGCACTACCGGTTTCTACAGAAACGCGGTTACCAGCTACGTAAATTGTTAAATTTCTTGCGGGTAAGGAACCGTTTTGATAAGCGACAATAAGCGTCCATCCTGCAGAATTAATGGCTCCATTAGAAGCGTCTAAAGGATCTACAAGTCCAGGAACAGAACCTGTTGTATAAGATCCAGATCCAGCAGCTTGAACGAGTGACGTTACATCCGCTGATCGTGTGTAAAATCCAAATGTGACAGATCCAGAAACGAATGTTTGATTTGAAGCTGTAACAGCCGAAGGGGTAATTGAGTATGTTGACACAGGTGTTGTAAAAGAAACGGGGTTTCCTAATACACTCGTAATGTTTTGATCCCGAGATAAATAGTTTCCACCCCAAACGAGTTCTGCGTAAAGAATAGTACTACCAGCAGGGATATTCAAAATAGCGGTAGAACTATTTTGTGTATAGTTTAACGTTGTACCTGCAGGAAAAGTAGTTACTTGTAAAGCGGTATTCGTAGTTACGAATGCACCAATTGCACCGATTGTACCAGCACGGTTTAGATTGCTAATTTTACTTAAACCTAGTGTGTTTCCTGTAATAGCGAGTGCGCCGTTAGTGGTGGTAGAAAATCGATTCGTAATGGGCATGTTGTCACCTCATTTACAATATAGTCTTGGTCAAAATAGGATATGTGTGTGAGTGATAAAGGGAAACATGTACAAGTTGATTCATGCAGAATGGTTCAAACGTCTAAAGAAGGAGATGGGGAATGATTGAAGTGGAGATTAGGGTGGAGCGTCTTAGGAAAGGGAAAATAGAGGATATTGTAGCATTATCTTCTCATATTGGCTGGGATTACAACAGAGAGGAAATTGAGATGATTTTGAATACGGGTATAGTATATGGTGTAGTAAATGAGAGAGAAGAGCTTATTGCTAGCGCAGCAATTATACTATACGGGGAGACATTAGCCTCAATTGGAATGGTAATTGTACATCCAGATTATAAAGGAAGAGGGATTGGAAAGATAATAACGGATTTATGTGTTAAAAGCGTATTAACTCAAACCCCCATTATGCTTATTGCCACGGATGAGGGGAAAATTTTATATGAAAAACTAGGATTCAGGGCTGTTAGTTATGTTTCTAAATACATATGTAACTCGTACAATGCGAATTACCATTGTGTAGGAAATGAAGAGTATATTGTGAATTATGAAGAACGTGATTTAGAAGAAATAATACAAATAGATAAAGATGCATTTGGAACAAATAGAGAAGAGTTTTTAAAGTATCGAATTATTCAAAGTGAACAATGTATTGTTACAAAGGATGCACAACAAAATGTATTAGGTTACGGTTTAAGTATACAAACGCCAGAAAATAAAATAATAGGGCCGGTCGTTGCTAAAAATGATGCGATGGCAATGAGAATGGTACATTATTTAGCAAGAGAGCATCATGGTAAATTAAGAATTGATGTACCAGAAGGAAAGAAAGGTTTCATGAAAGAATTAGAGATTACTGGTTTTCAAAAGGTTAATACCCCACCAATTATGATAAAAAATAGTGATCAATTTTTGAAAAGAAATGGAGAACTATACAGTATTGCAGCGCAAATTTTTGGATAAAAAAGAATCCTTTTGTGAAAAGGATTCTTTTTTATAGCCAAATTAATCGCGATATTGATCATGAATAGGTTGAAAAAGGTCTTCCTCGACATCTCTAACCATTGAAAAATGATCAACGTTATAATGTCCATGTAGAGTTTTATTATGATGACCAATAATTTGCTCTGCAGATAACACGTTAGAATCAGTTGTGGAATGACCATTTTTAATTAATGTAACGTCAAATCCTTGTACAGTTGCTGTTCTAACGGCGGTATCGATGCAATGTTCTGTTTTACATCCACCGATAACGATATGGCTAATCTTCTCTTCTTTTAAAAGTTCAAGTAAAGAAGTGCCATAGAATGCGTTTGTTGCTGCTTTATTAATAAGGATTGCAGACTGAGGTACTTTAATTTGATTATGTACTTCAAATCCTTCTCCGCTACCAGAAGCAACATCGATATCTCTTACGAAAACAATAAGGGCATTTGAATCTATTGCTTTCTGTACGGCTGTATTTAGTGTAGATAATAGCTCGGTTTTACGAAAAACTTCATTTTCTTGTTCATTTCCATCCATTAATTCTTGCTGAGCATCGATAATTAATAGTGCTTGTTTCATTCGATATCCCCTTTAATATAAAATAAATTCCACTTTACATATTCTTTTATATTGTAAGGAACTCCTCTTTTTTCTAAGAAGTAGACGATAGATTTACAAAGTTGTCAAATAAATTTCATTCTCATAGAGTATAAAAACATGTATGATAGGAAGTGGAGAATTTTTGAGTAGGTGGGAATATCATGCAAACAGTAGAAGATTATCTTTCATTCTTACATACGAAAGGATTTAAATTATCAGAGGAAGCACAAGGATTTATTATGTTCGGACAAGGATATACTGGTGCATCTGATGGGATTGTGAACGTAGCAATAGAAGCGACGATTAAACATCAATTACAGTTTGATGGCAGTTATTTTGTTGCGTTATTAGAACGCTTGAAAGAAGAAGAAATTACAGATAAAAAAAGCGCTAAGGCTTTTATGCGGAAGTTACAAGCGTAACTTCACGCAGCCCGCGCTTCTTTTTTCGTTTTAGAAGGTAGTTCAACAAAAACCATGCCTAGGAAAATACATAAACAACCGATAATGGCAGAAATAGAAAGTTGTTCGTTTGCAACTAGAACGCCTGTTAATGCAGCAAAAACGGGCTCCATTGCAAAAATAATTGCTACTCTTGTTGGAGAAGTATGTTTTTGTGCCGATGTTTGAATGAAAAAAGCAATGGATGTCGCAAATAGGGAAGTTAGAAATAGAGCGAATAAAAAGGATTGATTCGTCCATAGTGAAACTGAAAATAATTTTTCCCAATCTTCAAACAAAAAAGCGCAAATAGAAGAAAATATACCGACAGCTAATACTTGAGAGGTGCTTAGTAATAAAGGTGATATTTTCTTAGAAAAGAAACCGTTAACAAGAATATGGGCAGCAAAAGCAACTGCACAACCGAGAACGAGTATATCTCCAATGTTTAATTGAAAAGAATCACCAGCCGTTAATAAGTATAAACCTGCTGTTGCTACAGCAATGCCCATTACGATAAAAATGGTAGCTTTTTGTTTTAAAAAGATAAAAGACAAAATTGGTACCATAACGATACTAAGCCCTGTTAAGAAACCAGCTTTTGAAGAAGTTGTATAAAGTAAGCCGAATGTTTGTAATACATAGCCAATACATAAAAAGAATCCAACAATTAATCCAGCGAAGCTACTCTGTTTTATATCTTGTTTTGAAGCTCTTTTTGAGAAAATCATTTGAACGAATAATAAAATAATTCCAGCGAATAAAAAGCGAATACCATTAAAAGTAAATGGACCAACGAAAGACATAGCATTTTGAACGACAACAAACGTAGCTCCCCAAATAAAAGAGACAAATAATAAAGCAAGAGGAGCAACCCAATCTTTTTTCACACTCATACCCCCGTTAATTTTGTAAGATAGCTTTTCTAGCTAATTCATCAGCAACTTTATTTTGACTACTTGGAATCCACTTAATAAAAAAGAGATCGAAACTTTTTATGTACTGCAGTGCTTCCTCTAATAGTGGTGCAAATATTTTATTTTTTGCGTATTCTTTTTCGACAGCTCGCTCGACAAGCTGCGAATCGGTACGAAAAGAGACAATGTTATAATTATGCTCCGTGCAATATTTTAATGCCGCAAGTAAAGCGTGGTATTCTGCTTCATGATTGGACATTGTCCCAAGGGGCAATGATAACTGTACAGCTGGTTGCACCCCTTTAATAAACACTCCTGCACCAGAAGGACCAGGATTTCCTTTTGATGCACCATCAATATATACTTCAATCAAAATGAGAAACCTCCAAATTATAAGATGATCCCCTACTTATATGTTTCTTTGAAGTAGGGGATAGAGTGACTTAGCCGATTGTAATACTATAACGACATGTAAATGTTTCATTCGTTTGTAAAGATTGAATTCCTTTTTTTTCCTTGAAATCTTTTGCCGGATTTACTTCATCAGCAATCCCGTACCAAGGTTCAATACATAAGAAAGGTGCGTTCTCGCCTGGTGTCCATACACCCACAAATGGGAATCCGTCAAATTCTACTTTTACAAATTTATTATGTTTATGAGAACGAATAGAGATTTCATCCGTATTCATATTTTCAAAAATAAGTGCATCATTTTTGAATAAATCGTATGTAAGTGGTAATTCATTCGTATTTTCAGCGATTAATTGCTTTTTACTTGAAAGATAAGGTCCTTCTAATACGCTTGTTTCTAAGCGTTCAGAACCATTAAATGATAAATGATAATCTGTAAATGATTCGCCCTCTAATAAGGGGAAGTTGAAACCAGGATGTGCTCCGATTGAGAAAAACATCTCTTTTGAAGTAGGGTTATTTACTTCATATGTTACATGAACGATTTGTCCATCTAGCTCATAAGAAACGAGTAATTCGAATTCGTATGGGTATTTTTTTAATGTTTCTTCATTACTAGTAACAATATAAGTAATATTCGTTTCACTTTGTTCTTTTACAGAGAATGTAAGATCACGAGCAAAGCCGTGTTGTGTTAAAGAATATGGTTTACCATCTACGTAGTATGTATTATCTACTAATCGGCCGACAATTGGGAATAAAATTGGTGCGCGGCGCCCCCAATAAGTAGAATCGCCTTGCCATAAGTATTCAGTGTTATCTTCTTTTAAGCGAACGCTTTGTAATTCTGCACCTTTGTCAGAAATGGAAACGATCACTTTTTCATTTTGAATTGTTGCTGTCATGAAGTGAAACCTCCTAAATCTTTCATATGTTTTATTATACGTTGTCCAAAAGAAAAAAGGTAGTAAATGATAGGAATCTATTGACGAAAGAGTGCCTATTGCGTAAAATTTAATCTTGTTGCTTAAAAACGAATAACGTGGTTCGAAACCATCCCACGTAAAAAAACTAAGGAGATTTTGTCATGAATATAAGGACATTAGTCGGTAATGGTATTTTAGCGGCATTATATATTGCTGTTTCTATGCTTATTCAGCCATTTGGCTTTACCAGTGTACAGTTTCGTATTTCAGAGATGTTTAATCATCTCGTTGTATTCAATAAGAAAGCAATTTACGGGATTGTATTAGGGGTATTTTTAACGAATCTCTTTTTCTCACCTATGATCGCTTATGATTTAGTATTTGGAGTAGGGCAATCCATTCTTGCATTACTTGCAACTATTATTTCTATGCGCTTCATTAAAGGTGTTTGGGCTCGTATGATTTTTAATACAGTTATTTTTACAGTCACAATGTTTATGATTGCAATTGAACTTCATCTTGCGTTTGATCTGCCATTTTTATTGACATGGCTAACTTGTGCAGTTGGTGAATTTGTTGTAATGGCAATTGGTATGCCTGTAATGTACTGGATTAATAAGCGAGTGCAATTTGAAAGATTTATGCAATAGATGAAAGAGCTGTCCTTACTTAGGATGGCTCTTTTTGTATGTGATTAAATTGTATATAATACTGTGACTCTTGATAAAATATAATAAAATAAATATAAGAAGTCTTATAAAAGGGGAATCTAGTATGAAATATAAAATACATTGGTTGTATAAAACGAAGCGTGGTTTACAAACTGAATTAACAACAGATTATATGAACATAGAAGAAGTGCTTCAATTTGCGGAGGATTTTGAGAAAACAGGTAGGGTGAAAGAACTTTTATTTTTCGATGAAATGGACGCGGAATGGTCATTAAAAGAAATGAAAAAACTGAGTAAGCAAGTGGAGGAAGATCCGCAAGAAATTCAAGTTTATTTTGATGGTGGTTATGATGTACAGACGAAAGAAGCTGGGGTTGGTATATGTGTATACTATAAAAAAGGAAATACAAATTACCGAATTCGTCGCAATGCATACATAGAAGGCATATATGATAATAACGAAGCGGAGTATGCAGCATTATTATACGGGATGAATACACTCGAGGAATTAGGAATTAAATATGAAGCAGTTACACTTCGTGGAGATTCTCAAGTTGTACTGCAGCAATTAGCTGGTGAATGGCCTTGCTATGATGAACATTTAAATCATTACTTAGATCAAATTGAACAAAAAGCGAAGCAAATGAAATTAAAACTTATTTGTGAACCGATATCTAGAAAACAAAATAAAGAGGCACATCAATTAGCAGCGCAAGCATTAGAAGGGACGACAATTGATAGTCATAAAGAAATAACCGAATAGAGAGGTGCACACGTGAAGAAGAAGCAACTCATTACAGAGGTAAATGACTTATTAGAAACGTATTGCGGAGGGTGTTTCCTGCAGGAACATAATCGGAAAAATCATAGTAAATACTATGCCCATTCTTTTTGTATACGGCAATGTACGGTTGGAGAGAAGTTGAAAAAGTATGGGGAGCAATTGTCATAAAAAAACATCCAGAGAATTTTCTCTGGATGTTTTTTAGTGCTTCGCTTCATGTAATTGATGCTCGCATTTACTTAATTTTTTTTCTTCATTCATTAGAAATGGCTCATCTAAATCCGTTGCAACGGATTTCATGATTTCAAGCTGAGAACGAGCCGATTCTACTGCAGTAGTGGCATGCTCTAATGTGTCTGGATCCATTGAAATTGTTGCAGAACCTACCATTTTTTGTGCAGTTTCTACACGGAATTTTACTTCTTCAAAATCATTTACATGTGACCCCATTGTTATTGCCTCCTTTGTATTTTGCGCATTTCACATAGTTTTTGCTCTGGAAAACGGAAATATACAAAGGAATAACAAAGGAATAACAAAGGAATAACAAAGGAATAACAAAGGAATAACAAAGGAGGTTACCAAGTAAGGTAACCTCCTGTCATATGTGGGATTAAAGTTTTGCCACGTTAGCAGCTTGAGGTCCACGGTTTCCTTCAGTAATGTCGAAAGATACTTCTTGACCTTCCTCTAAAGCTTTGTAGCCGTCGCTTTGAATAGCAGAGAAATGTACGAATACATCTTCAGAGCCTTCCATTTCGATAAATCCAAAACCTTTTTCATTGTTAAACCATTTTACTTTTCCTTGCATGTCACAATTCCTCCTAAAAACGATTCCTTTTTTCATTTAGTGAAATTCATTAAAAAATAATAAAAATAAAAAATGCTATATTATCGAATATTCTGCTAAATGATTAATTTAAATATACATGAATTGGTAGAATTTAGTCAAGTAAGCGTTTTAAAAATTTTGTATTTTGAATTAATTTTTTCTTGAATTTTTAAAAAGGTATAGGACAAGCCGAGTATGTAATATTCTTAAGTGAATGCTGTACATAATGAGGTGAAAGAATGGATGAGTCTTATTTATTAGATAATGAAGGGATGAAAAATAGAGTCGACATACCGAATTGGGTTGCAAAAGAATTTCATGATTTTTCGAGTGTCGTGTTAGAACCAACCTTCCCGTGTTATTTCGGTTTAACAGCTTTGAAGAAGAATGAACTTCGTTATTCATTTCTCTCTCATAATGATTGGAGTCATTTGCCCAATACAATGTTAACTTTTTTGGAGCTAATGAAAGAGCGGCCGATTGTAAGAAGAGGATTTTTTCTTTTTGTGGAACCGGAATGTGAAGAAAAATCAATCGAATATTATCGAGATTATTTTTGGAAAGTACTACAATATTTGCATGAACAAGATAATCAATTATGGCCAAAGCAAATCCCGAAAAATCCAGACCATCATTTATGGGAATTTTCATTTGGTGGTGAACCAATATTTGCATTTGGGAATGCGCCAGCTTATAAACAGCGAAAGACTAGGCATTTAGGAAATTCTCTCGTTATTGGATTCCAGCCACGAACTATTTTCGATGGATTAGAAGGAGATCGTCCTAAAGGGTCGTATTCAAGACAAATGGTCCGTGAACGAGTTGAAAAGTGGGATCAGTTGCCGAAGCACCCTAACATTAGTCACTACGGTGATCCTAATCATCGTGAATGGAAACAATATTTCATAGGGGATGATATTGAGCCGATTAAAGGTAAATGTCCTTTTCATCATAGGGTAGAGAAATAAGAGCCATCAACTGGATGGCTCTTTTGCATATTTTGGATAAAAAAGGGTATTTTATTAGTGAATAATTTTTATGAAAGCTAGTCTATTTTCTTTATTTGCATCATTACTTAATAGTAAAAGAAGTAGAAAGGATAGAGTGATGTTTGGAGCAATTATACAACAAATAGTATTAGGTATTTCATTAGCTGCACCTGTAGGTCCGATTAATATTGAAATGTTAAAACGAGGAATTGAACGTGGATTTTGGCATGCGTGGATTGTTGGAATCGGAGGAATGACTGCTGATATTTTGTTTATGCTGCTTATTTATTTTGGTTTATCTTCTGTGTTTATGTATACATATGTACAAGCTTTTATGTATTGCGCTGGTTTTTTCTTGTTGTTTTATTTAGGGTTTCAAAGTGTAAAACAAGGAATTTCTCACTCTAATATGGAATATAAACAAGAAGAGATAGGTGGACTTAAACAATCTTTTATGGCAGGATTTCTAATTGCGATATCCAATCCATTAAATCTCGTTTTTTGGTTTGGTATATATGGAAGTACACTTAGCTCGTTGCTTACAAAGGTAACGAAACAAGAAGCTTTTTTGTACAGTCTTTGTATTATTGTTGGTATTATTTTGTGGAATTTAAATATTGCTTTTTCTGTACATTTTGGAAGAACTTTATTAAAGAAAAAAGAACTTGGCTATATTACAGCCGGAGCAGGTATTATTTTAGTAGGATATTCTATCCATTTTGCATACAAAGCTTTACAGTTGTTCATATAAGATTGAAGGGGAGATTTTTATGTATCGAACCACTATTGACGGAAAAGAAATTATCATCACTTTAGCACCAAAAATCCGAAAAGAAATTACTGATAGGAATCCACTATATGAAGCGGTATTTAAAAATGCAGCAAGGTTACTGCAAACGAAACAACCAACGTTTGCGGTAAATCATGAAGTATTTGGTCTCATTATTGGAGAAGTACAAAGAGGAGAAGTAACAGTGTTTGCAGTAGAACACATTATTCCGAAGCAAAATATATTTGGTCCGAACACTTTTTTCTCGACAATAGAACAGCAGGCAAATTTGTAAAGTGAATAGAATAAGAATGAAATAGAAAAAAATGGTCGTAACGATATGTTGCGGCTGTTTTTGTGGAAAAGGGGGAAGTAAGATGAAGAGAGTGGTGAAAGAGTTTTTTTTACAACATGATATTGTTATTATGTATAGTGTTCTATTAATTTTTATTATTATTTTAAAAATGCAATTTTTTACATGGATTGGTATGTTAGCGTGTATGTTTGGGATTGTTTTTTATACGTTTAACGAATATATGACACACCGTTTTTTATTCCATTTAAAGCCGCCTAAAAACGCATTTTTATTAAAAATGTTAAGAAGATTACATTATGATCATCACGTATATCCAGATGATTTAAAACTTTTATTTTTGCCTGTATGGTTTAGTATACCTAGCTTTACTATATATTTACTTATAACGTATGGTATTACAAAAAGTGTTACTGTTACACTTTCATTCGGAATCGGAATGATTATCATGCTCCTCGTTTATGAATGGAAACATTATATTGCACATAAACCGATTCGTCCCTTCACTAAGTTTGGAAGATGGCTAAAAAAACAGCACATATTACACCATTATAAAAATGAAAAGTTTTGGTTCGGAGTTTCAAATCCAGTATTCGATTTTATATTTAGAACACTTAAAGATGGAAAAGACGTTGAATTAAGTGAAACAGCTCGTAATTTAGAAAAGGAGACAAAGAAAGAAGTAGTGCGATAAGCACTACTTCTTTCTTCTATTTTAATGGGAATAAAAGTTTAATCGAATCAATCAAATTTTATGTTAAAAAAGCATATTGAAAATTTAGGAGAAAATGACGAAAAATGTCTATCGAAAAATCTTTGCAGGAATGTACGGATTGTCTAAAATGAAAATAAGTTTCTGGATATTTATAAAATTTAGTATTTATGTATGCAAGGTGAATTGTATTTTAAGTTAAGAGAGGGGACCAGAGAATGAAACGAGATGATACGTCAGCACGTAAGTTAAAAAATGAGGTGAATTATACAGAAGTTGTTCAGTCTGAAGAGTTTCAATTGTTATTAAATACGAAAAAGAAGTTTATCATTCCGATGAGTATTTTCTTTTTAAGTTTTTTTATAGCACTACCTATTTTAACATCGTATTCAAAGGTGCTTAATACACCGGCGTTTGGTGATGTGACATGGGCATGGGTATTTGCTTTTGCGCAATTTATTATGACATGGTCATTATGTATGATTTACAGTAAGAAAGCCGAATCCTTTGATGAAATTTCGCAAAAAATTCTGCAAGATATGCAAAAAGGGAGGGGCTGAATTTGAATACTACTGCGTTTGCACTATTTTTAATTATTGTTCTTGGTACGCTCGTCATAACCTATTTTGCATCAAAAAAAACGAAAAATGCGAGTGAATTTTATACGGCTGGAGGGGGATTAACTGGCTGGCAAAATGGTCTGGCTATTGCTGGGGATTACATGTCTGCTGCGTCATTTCTTGGTATAGCCGGAGCGATAGCGTTAACTGGGTTTGATGGGTTCTTTTATAGTATCGGCTTTTTAGTTGCTTATTTAGTTGTTCTATATCTTGTCGCAGAACCGCTTAGAAATTTAGGGAAGTACACGTTAGCGGATATGATTGCGGCACGTTTTGATGCGAAAAAAGTTCGTGGTATAGCAGCGCTTAATACGATGACGATTTCAATTTTTTATATGATTGCACAATTAGTTGGTGCGGGTGCACTTATTAAACTATTATTAGGTATTGAATATACAACATCTGTATTAATCGTAGGTACACTTATGACTGTGTATGTTATTTTTGGAGGAATGACAGCTACGAGCTGGGTTCAAATTGTAAAGGCTGTACTACTTATGGCAGGGACATTTATTATTTCTGTTATCGTTTTCTCCAAATTTAATTTCAGTGTGACTGAAATGTTCGCTCACATGAAAACAGCTACTCCATTAAAAGATTCGTTTTTAAATCCAGGAGTAAAGTATAAGGATGGTCTTGATACACTTTCTTTAAATTTAGGACTAGTCCTTGGTACAGCGGGATTACCACATATTCTTGTCCGCTTTTTTACAGTACGTGATGCAAAAACTGCACGTCAATCTGTTGTATATGCGACGTGGTTAATTGGCGCGTTTTATATTATGACAATTTTCTTAGGGTTTGGAGCAGCAGCGTTTGTAGGAAATGAGGCGATTATTAAAGCAAACCCTGCTGGTAATATGGCAGCACCTTTATTAGCAAAAGCATTAGGCGGAGATTTCTTATTTGCTTTCGTATCAGCAATTGCTTTTGCAACTATTTTAGCTGTAGTAGCAGGACTTGTGTTAACAGCAGCATCAGCATTCGCGCATGATTTTTATAATGAGATTATCCGTAAAGGAAAATCAACGGAAAAAGAGCAAGTGTCAATGGCTCGTTATGCGTCTATTGGAGTAGCGATAGTATCTATTATACTTGCTTTATTTGCTCAAACATTAAACGTAGCATTTTTAGTATCACTAGCATTTGCGGTTGCAGCGAGTGCAAATTTACCGGTTATATTATTTACAATCTATTGGCAGCGTTTTAATACAACAGGAGCAATTTCTGGTATGATTGTTGGTCTTGTATCAGCGATTGTTCTTGTAGCGTTAAGTCCAAATGTTTGGAACCCAGTAGCTGGAAAAGCTATTTTTGTTGGAGAAGCAATATTCCCATATACGACACCTGGAATTATTTCGATCCCGCTCGGGTTTCTTGCAGCATATTTAGGAACTGTTTTCTCTAGTAAGAAAGAAGATGCAGCGAAATTTGATGAAATTCTTGTGAAATCTAATACTGGTCATGGTATTAGTGATGCATCTTCGCATTAAAAAAAGAGGAGCTTTTCGAAATATAAGAAAAGCTCCTCTTTCTTTTGACACTTTCTTATAACGTGAAACTTTAATCAGTGTGGGGGATTGTTCATCCCCCCCCACTGATTATTAGCTCTCACCAATCGGGCGTTTATGGGCAGTTAATCTCCCACCTAACTTCTTTGCTCCAGCTGAATTTTGGGGTGGGAGTTTTACTGCCCACAAATAGTGGGATAAATATTACTTTAATTTTGGTAGGATTTGTCTTGCGTTTGTGGAATGAAAATAGGCAGGGAGAAATTTAACTCATCATGGCACCAGCGCAGCTTTGTGAAAAATAAGTTGTTATGGAAGGTGGAAGAAATGATGAAGACAAAGCAAACCGATGAATTATTAGCAAAAGATGAGCAATATGTTTGGCACGGAATGCGTCCCTTTAGTCCAAGTAGTACAATGGTAGGGGCAAAAGCAGAAGGGTGCTGGGTTGAAGATATACAAGGAAAAAGATACTTAGATGGTATGAGTGGTCTTTGGTGTGTGAATAGCGGATATGGAAGAAAAGAGCTTGCAGAGGCAGCTTATAAGCAATTGCAAACATTATCATATTTTCCGATGTCACAATCACATGAACCAGCAATTAAGCTCGCTGAAAAGTTAAACGAGTGGCTTGGTGGAGAGTATGTTATTTTCTTCTCTAATAGTGGATCAGAAGCGAATGAAACCGCTTTTAAAATAGCAAGACAATATTATGCTCAAAAAGGTGAACCGCATCGTTACAAATTTATGTCACGTTATCGTGGTTATCACGGAAACACAATGGCGACGATGGCAGCGACTGGACAAGCACAGCGTAGATACCAATATGAGCCATTTGCTTCAGGTTTTTTACACGTAACGCCCCCAGATTGTTACCGCATGCCAGAAATGGAATCACAAAATATTTATGATGTAGAGTGTGTGAAAGAAGTAGATCGTGTTATGACATGGGAATTAAGTGAAACGATAGCAGCATTTATTATGGAGCCAATTATTACAGGCGGAGGTATTTTAATGCCACCACAAGACTATATGAAAGCAATTCACGAAACATGTCAAAAACACGGAGCACTACTTATAAGTGATGAAGTTATTTGTGGTTTCGGGCGTACAGGAAAAGCATTTGGGTTTATGAACTATGACGTTAAGCCTGATATCGTTACGATGGCAAAAGGTATTACGAGCGCATATTTACCATTATCAGCAACAGCTGTAAAAAAAGAAATTTATGAGGCATTTAAAGGAACAGGAGAATATGAATTCTTCCGCCATATTAATACATTTGGTGGAAATCCAGCGGCTTGTGCATTAGCGCTTAAAAACTTAGAGATTATGGAAAATGAAAATTTAATTGAGCGCTCTGCACAAATGGGTTCACTTTTATTAAATCAATTAAAAGAAGAAATTGGGGCACATCCGCTTGTTGGAAATATTAGAGGGAAAGGGTTATTAGTTGGAATCGAACTAGTAAATGATAAAGCGACGAAAGAACCAATTGATAATGACAAAATTGCAAGTGTTGTAAATGCTTGTAAAGAAAAAGGGCTCATTATCGGACGCAATGGTATGACAACAGCAGGGTATAATAATGTATTAACATTAGCGCCACCGCTCGTTATTTCAGGTGAAGAAATTGCTTTTATTGTCGGAACGTTGAAGACAGCGATGGAACGTATTTAATAAATAGAACGAGAGGAGCGAGCTGTAATATAAGGCTCGCTTTTGTTTACTAGGAGGAGCTTTTAATGGAGAAATATGATCCTAACAAACATTATCACATCGGATATTATGAAGATGGATATGATTTAGAAGTGACAGCGTATAAAAGAATAAATGAACCAATCTGGGATGCCTATATTCCACACTATGAGGTAGATGATTTTTACAAAAAAGTGGAGGAAATGAAGCTAGGTGAATATATAGATGATTATGGCATTAAGGTGTATTCATTTAGTAATGATATCGATGATGAAGAAGCGCGAACTATGTTTGAAAACTGGTTAAAAATGAATGGAATTGTTTAAAGATAAAATGAAAAAGGAGATTGCTATCTTATAAGATAGCAATCTCCTTTTATTATATGAAACTTATTTACTTGCTTTCATTGCTTTATCTTTTGCACCAAAAGTGTATTTTAACATTGGTGGTGTAATCATTGTAGTTAAAATAACGACAATAACGATAGCTGTAAAGTAATCTTGTGCTAATAGGCCAGAAGAAAGTCCTGTTCCTGCGATGATAAGTGCAACTTCACCACGAGAAACCATACCAGCACCGATAATTGCAGAAGACTTTGCATCAAATCCAGTGATTCGTGCACCGAATCCACAACCGATTAGTTTTGTGAATACAGCGATAACTGTTAATGCTAAGATGAACCAAATTTGATCGCCAATACCGTCAAATGTAATATTCATACCGATACTAACAAAGAATACTGGAACGAACATAGCGTAAGCAATTGGTTCTACTTTCTTTTCTACTTCATGTTTGTAGTTCGTTTGAGAAATAGCGATACCAGCTGCGAAAGCACCGATAATACCAGCAATTCCTAATAGTTCGCCGAAGTATGCGAATGAGAAACAGATGATAAGCGCAGCACTAACGATAGACTCAGATACGCGAAGCGGTGATAACCAACGCATGATTGCTGGAACACCTTTCCAACCAATTAAAATGATAGAAGCAAAGAATACTACTTTCTTCAAGATAATCATTGTTAAGTTAACGTCATCTGTGCCTAAGAAGCTCATTGCAAATGCTAATAAAATAACAACAAGAATGTCATCAAATACAGCGGCTCCAAGCATCGTCGTACTTTCACGTGTTTTCATTTTACCTAAATCACGAAGTGTTTGAACGGAAATACTAACACTTGTTGCACATAGAAGTAATCCTAAAAAGACAGCATTCCCTTGTTCCATACCGACAACAAGACCGGCAACGTAACCACCTACGAATGGAAGAACGATACCTCCAAGTGCAACAGCTAAAGAAGAATTACGATTTGCGTTTAATTCTTCTAAGTCTGTTTCAAGTCCTGCCATAAACATTAAAAGAATAACTCCGACATTACTTAATTGTGTTAGAAGCTCTGAATTTTCAATCCATCCGAATATAGCTGGACCGATAACGATACCAACAATTAATTTACCGAGTACAGAAGGTTGACCTAATCTAACACTAAGGTCACCAGCGAGCTTTGTACTTAATAAAATAAGTGCAATCTGAAAGAAAAATTCGAATTCCATTTGATCCTCTCCTCATCATTTTTTATTTTTATCATACGATTTCTCGGAATTTGCCTAATGATAATATGTAAAGATCCATTAAACAAAGGGTCTGATTACGAGTTCTTTTGAACTTGTAATTTGAACCTGTAATTAATATATAATAAAATTTATTAAAAATCAATGAAAAAATAGCAGATTTTCATGAGAGGATTCGTTTTAGAAACGGGGGATATAGATATATAATAGGAAGTAATAAAGTTTACATATAATGAATGGAGAAAGAAAAATGTTATTAAATCAACGTTTTACAATTGGGGAAATGGCGAAAATGCATAATATAGCGGAATCTACATTACGTTATTATGATGAAAAAGGGATTTTTCATCCGTCAATTGTTGACCCTCAAACCAATTATCGTTATTACACAATTGATCAGTTTTCACTATTAGATACGATTAAATTTTTACGCCAATTGAACATCCCGTTAAAGGAAATAAAGAAATATATTGATGAACGAAATCCATCTTATGCACTGAATTTACTTGAAAAACAACAAGAAATGATGCTGAAAAAACAAAGAGAAATCGAGTATGCTTTGGCAAAAATGGAACATAAAATCCATTTAATGAAGAAAGCGACGAAATCTGAAGCAAATCAAATTATTTATAAAAAGATACCGAAACGAAAAATTACAGCAATTGCAGTTGCACCAAATACAACGGATGATATGTTTGAATATTATATCCATTCGTTGCAAAAAAATATGAAGCAAATTGATAATAGTTTATTTTCAGGTGATATCGGTGTAACAGTTTCAAAAAAAGCATTAATGCAAAATGAGTTTCAAGCATATAACAGTGTGTTTATTTTATTGGATTACATGCCTTTTGAAGCGCATACTTCAGATGAAATAAAAGAAGGGATATTTGCCTGTTCTTATCACCATGGACCATATGAAGAAACAGACGCAACGTATACGGAATTATTAAAGCACATTGATAACGAAGGATATGAAGTGTGCGGAGATGCACTGGAACTTGCATTAATTGATTGGTCCGTAACAGAAAATCCGAAGGAGCAAGTAACGGAAATTCAAATACCTGTTGTTAAAAAATAGGCTTATATATTTTTCGATTCTCTATTGACCTTCAAGTAACTTGAAGGTTTAAACTGTGAACAGAGCATTGAAAAAGGAGCATTTATATGATGGAAACAACAGAAAAATTAAGAGAAAAACCAATTAAAAGTTTATTTATTACGTATTTAATACCAGCTGTTCTTGGGATGGTATTAATGTCGGTTAATATTGTGATTGATGCAGTCATGATTAGTAGAGGAGTTGGAGCGAACGGTTTAGCCGGAGTAAACGTAGCTATTCCAGCATTTTCAATTTTCTTCTCTATTTCATTATGGATTGGAATGGGCGGAGCAACGCTATATTCCATTGCACTAGGTGAAAATAAACTGGAAAGAGCAAGGTCTATCTTTACTCAATCTATGACAGTAGCAGTTGTTATCGTTGGCGTTTTAGCGGCTATTTGCTTATGGAGAATAGAAGATTTAGCATATTTATTTGGTGCGAATGAAGTGATTTTACCATACGCATTAGACTATTTACAGGTGTTATTAACATTTGGAATGATATACGTTTTAGAAAATATTTTAAGTACATTTATACGAAATGACGGAAATCCTAATTTAGCAATGGCAGGTCTTGTTGTAACGGCTGTATTAAATATAGTGTTCGACTATATTTTTATTTTCATCTTTGGATGGGGTGTAACTGGTGCTGCTTCAGCTACTATTCTTTCGGCGGCAATTGGTTTCCTTGTATTATTAACTCACTTCTTTAGAAAAAGTAGTATTTTAAAATGGACGAAATTCCATTTTGAATGGGATACGGTTAAACAAATTATGGTGATCGGTTTCCCAAGTTTTACAGCAGAAAGTACAGTTGCAATCGTAACAATCGGTTTTAACATTGCATTCGTTCAATATGCAGGAGAAATAGGAGTCGCTTCCTATGCGATGGTGAATAGTATTCATGCAATGACATTATTATTATTCTTCGGTGTTGGTGCAGCATTACAACCAATCGCTAGTTTCCATTACGGTGCAAACTTATCAGAAAGATTGCGTGAAGGATTACAGTTTGCTGTGAAAATTGCGCTTGTACTCGGAGGCATTGCGATTGTTGTCGGTTTATTCTTTGGGAAATATATTATAGGTTTATTTAATGTTCAATCGCCAGAACTATTGGAGTTAACGTTAACAGGTATTAGTTTATTCTTTATTCAATATGTATTTTTAGGCTATAACATTGTGTATGGAGAGTATTTCCAATCAGTGCGACAAACGAAAAAATCAGTACTTATAATAATGAGCCGAGGTTTACTATTTGTTATCCCATTGTTATGGATTATGCCAAAAGTATTTGGTATAAACGGAATTTGGCTCGTTATGCCAGTAGCGGAAGTATTGACAGCAATTATCGTATTTACGATGAATCGTATGAAACATCCTGTTCCGTTAAACATGGCGAGAGAGAAAAAAGCAATATAGTGAAGAAAATCCCCTTGAACAAGTAAGGGGATTTTTTTTCATTCTTTTAAACTAATTGCAAAAGATCCATCTGTCTCCTGCACAGAAGCGAAAGCCACATTTTTAATATTTGTAACGCCTTTCTCCATTAACTCTGCATGTAACCACTTTTCATTTTTATGGATTAATTTTAAGTTATCGTATTGAATTTGTGAATCAACGATAAGAGCAATTGGTAAGCCTGCATACTTAACATTTATATTCAAATCTTTTGGAGTCAGAGGCACAAGTTCTCTTTTTGGTAAAATACTAATAGCTCCATTCGCTTCTAATATCGCATACTCAATTTCATGAACACTTGGATATCCTGCGACGCGAAGGTTAGAAAGCAATTCAGGGATCGGATATCTACTTTTTTGTAAGTTCTCAAAAATAATATCACCATGTTTAATTAAAATAATGGGGTGTCCGAGAATAAAACGATTTAGTTTGTTGAGTAGGCTTAATTTTGTAAGAAGCAAATGCAAACATGTAATAACGACCATACCGAGAAATGCTTGTAAAGCACCAGCGACTGGTATGGCTTGAAAAGCTAAATAAGATAAAAAGATAATAGCCCCAAAATCATGAGGAGTTAGTTGTGCTAATGCAGATTTACCAAGTAGCTTAAGTGATAGTAAAAATAAGATGAAAAAGAATGATACGTTACATAAAAAGAGAAGCAATAGGGACACTCCTTCGTGCGAAGTTGTACTTACTATTCCCGAAATTAATAGAAATATTACCTTTTGGAGGATAAATTAGGCTTAATTGGAATTTGTCTGTATACAAACGAATAAATGGATATTATGATGAAGGAAGTAAAGGGAATAGGGGTATATGGATATGAGAAAGAAGAAAATAATCAAGTATATTTTAGTTGTTATAATGATTTGCGCCGTATATGCGGGGTTTTTACAATATAACATTTATAAGCATGGGCATATGAATGCAATTGATGATGCGGATTATATAATTGTACTAGGATCGAAAGTAAATGGAACAAAACCTTCGTATTCATTGCAATATCGTATTGATAAAGCAGCTGAGTATTTAAAATTACATGATAAAACAATTGCTATTGTATCTGGAGGCCAAGGAAAAGGTGAAGATATTACAGAAGCATTAGCGATGAAACAAGGATTAATGAAACAAAATATTGCAGAAGACCGCATTATAATGGAAGATAAGTCGACGAGCACAGATGAAAATATTAAATTCTCAAAACCGTTAATTCCAGCCAATATGAAAAAAGGTATGATCGTAACAAACGATTTCCATATGTTTAGAGCGAAAAAAATAGCTGCAAAACAAGGTTTGCAATTAGAAGGGCTTCCGGCCAAAACACCGAAGCCAATTATCATTCCATCGAATGTACGAGAATATTTAGCGATTACGCAATATTGGTTTATGAATCGAATATAGTTAAAGTAATCCCGCCCAAAATTTGAGGTGGGATTTATTTCGAGGAAAATCTTACAAAAATGTCATGTTCATGAAAGGTAAAGCGATAGTTTCTGGAAAGGTTTCCTGACATAATGAAGGTAACAAAAAACTTTAGAGGTGAATCGTATGAAAGGAAATAATATTTTATCCTCGCTATGTTATTTTAGTATCTTTTTTGCACCATTTTTACTACCAATTATTGTTTACTTCGTTGCGGAAGATGAAGTGAAATATCATGCGAAAAAAGCATTTTGGTCACATGTTTTCCCATATGCAATTTTATTTGGAGGGTTAGCTTTATCAGGAGTATACGCTTTAAGTTTCAATCAGTCTGAGAGCGTTGGAATTGGGATGGTTATAACGTATGCAGTGTTTATTCTTGTAGGAATTTACTACTTCATTTGGAATATTGTTAAAGGTATTAAAGTATTGAAAGCAGCTTAACATTGTCGTTATGTGTGTAAAGTCGATATAATTTCATTTACCATATTAATATGTATTTAAAAAAGAGCAACTCACAAAGGAGTGCTCTTTTTTTGCTTATAAGTTGTGAATAATGAAAAAGATATGTTAATTTTTTATTATGAAGAGAAAAAAGGAGTGGTTTTTATGAATGAGATGATACATAAAATGGAGCAACACGTTTCAGTTCGTAAATATAAAGAAGAACCAATTTCAAAAGAGATAGTAGAAAGAATGGTGCAAGCTGCGCAGCATGCAGCTTCCTCACATTTTGTACAGGCGTATTCTCTTATATATGTAACAGATCAGGAACTAAAGGTTAAACTAGCTGAATTATCCGGGAATCGTCATGTGAAAGACTGCGCAGCATTCTTTGTATGCTGTGCGGATTTAAAACGTCTAGAAACTGCATGTGAGAAACATGGAACAGAAATTAAACATGAGGGAGTAGAGGACTTTATTGTAGCAACAGTAGATGCCTCATTATTTGCACAAAACTTAGCACTTGCAGCTGAATCATTAGGATACGGCATTTGTTATATTGGCGGAATTCGTAATAACCCGAAAGAAGTGAGTGAATTGCTTTATTTACCGGATAAAGTATATCCGGTATTCGGAATGACAGTGGGCGTACCAAATGAAGAGCATGGAGTTAAGCCGCGTTTACCGGTAGCGGCCATTCTTCATGAAAATGGATACGATGAAAAGAAATATGATGAATTATTAAACGAATATGATGAAACGATGAGTGCGTATTACAAAGAAAGATCGTCAAATCAAAAAAACGTAACATGGACGGAATCAATGAGCTCATTTATGTCCAAAGAGAAAAGAATGCATATGAAAGAGTTTTTAAATGAAAAAGGATTAAATAAGAAATAAGTAAAAAGGCAAACCTGGAATGCGGGTTTGTCTTTTTTGGAGGAGAAATGTATTTTTTTTGCTATCATATACATAGAAATAAAAATTAATAAATTTTTACAAAAGTGATAGAAAATGAGAATGAAATGCCAATAGTAAGTAAAAGCAGCTGCTAAAGGGGAACTGAGGAAGGAAGATGTTTATGATTTTCAATTCTGAAGAGGATTTAATTATAGCTATGAAAAAACGTGATCAAGATGCTTTGAAAGAAGTGATTGATCAATATGGAAAATTAGTTTTATACATTATTCATAAATCATTAAGTACCCCTATTGAGAAACAATATGTAGATGATTGTTATAACGATGTATTTACTATCATTTGGTTTAATATCGACCAATTTGATATAGCAAAGGGAAACTTAAAATTTTGGATGATTGGTATTACTAAATTAAAGGCATTGGAATATAAAAAGAAAGTATATAGAGAGAACAAAATGGATAAAGACGCAGAAATAGATAAAGGTATCCATGATAGTTATGAAATAGAACAAGAAGAAGAGATTATGGAAATAGTACAAGATTTAAATAAAAAGGATCGATATATCTTTTTAAAGAGGTATATTGATGGATATTCCATTGACGATATTGCAAAAGAATTAAAAGTAACAGCGGATTATATATATAATCGAATTTCTCGAGGGAAGAAAAAACTTCAAAAACTGTGGAAGGGGAGTGTGTAATATGGATAAAAGACTATTATCGATGTTAAACGAACTCCAATATTCAGAAGAAGAAATTACACGTTTAGAGAAAGAAGCGAATGAGTCTATAAATATAGATAAGTATTATGTGAGAAATGGAGGGTTATTAAAAAAAATAACTTTACAAATGTTGGAAGAGTCAATTCGCAACGAATTACAAGCTGGTGAAGAAATTGAGAAGGAACTGTTAGTAGACGAAGGATATATGGCAAATAATAAAGTAATACCAAATATATATTACGTAGGAGCTACTTTTTATTATTATATCGTTTTAACAAATAAAAGAGTGATTATGAAAGGATTAGATTGTTATTTTAAAAAAACAAATGAACATAGCATGCCAATAGAGGATATACAATCCATTTCGCAACATAAAAAAATGAAAAATGTCTTTGAAATTAAATATAATAACACTCATATACAATTTGGAAGTATTGAGTATGCACGTGAAGTTGCAATGATAGTTATGGAGTTAAAAAAACGCGGAGTAAAAGTAGAAAAGTATACAGATTTTGAAAAAGGGTTTTTCTTATTTTTTAATATATTCGTGATAGTAAGTGCAGGTCTTTGCTTTATAAAATATTTAATGTAAAAAGCGGCATAATAGCCGCTTTTTATCGTTTTATTTAGTACTCGATTTAAAATATTTGTCTTATGAAAGAACGATTATTGCTAATTGTAAACTGCCAATAAAGTTATTTGAGTTTTGATATAGAATGCCCCATCGCACTTGAAAATACAGCAATAATTTCGTTTGAACCTATCTATTATTGTGCACTATCTAAAGCACCCTCTATAACAAGTTCAAACTTTCAATAAGAAGATACCCCCCCGTGCAACTTAAAAGGATATACGTAAATATTTTGAAAATCCGTTGATTAAGCCATTTGAAAATAATTTGACCTATATACAAACCTAGAAATACGATTGGAATAGCATAAAAACTTGATTCCCAAATTGTTTTGTTTGTGCCAGTAAAGAGTATTTGAGTTAGTAGACTAATGAAATATATAAATAGATAAAAAGCTAAAGTAGTTGCTCTCAACTTCTCTTTTTTCGTATCAGTTCCTGTAAAGTAAAGTAACAGGGGTGGTCCTGGCATACCGATACTGGTCGTTAAAAGCCCTGATAATCCACCAACTATAAAATCTCTAAATGGTGTTGATTTAACCTTAAAGTTGCATATTAGCATCAATGTTAATAGTAAGAGCAGGATGCTAATTGCTAATTTAAAAGCGTTTATATTAATGGAAATGAAGAGTAAAATACCAAAAGGTACACCAACTATACTTCCAATAGTTAACCTTTTCAGTAGAATAAAGTCAATGTCCATTCTTATTTTCCAAATGAGTGATATTGAAATAACTAATGATAAAATAATATTAATTTGTATAGCTTCTTGTGGTAAGAATAACATTAGTAAAAAAGGTGTTGCCATTATGGAAAAGCCAAAACCTGTACTTGTTTGCAAAACAGAAGACACCAATATAATACATATGAAACTTAATGTAATCTCCAAAATAGCCCTCCTATTTAATCAAATAGAATAAATATTTTAATACCATGAAAATCGAATTTAGCTATTTTGAGCCTATAGCATAAGTGCAATGTTTCACAATCTTACTTTTATTTTAACATAAATACTTAGTTTCTTCTCAAATAGCATTCACGTATAGGGCCCATTAACGAATATGGTTGACATTTTCAAATAATTGTATTGTTACGCAGCGCTAATAAATGAGATCAAATAAAATTTGGTGAAGAATCTATTGATTATCAATAGATTCTTCACCAAGCTCACCGCGATAAAACAAGAAAAGCCATATAAAACTAACAAAAATACAGCATATAGCTAACAAGCTACCAATCACTTGAGGAGAAAGGATTTCTAAAAACCATCCTGTAATAAACATAGATAACTGAATAAGCGATCCGTAGATGGAATAATGAAATGAAAAAACTTTACCAATCATGTTTTCTTGCGTATACGTTTGTAGTAATGTCGTATCAAGTGGAACGATGATACCTCCTGCTATACGCATACAGAGTAATGTAATGATACCGATAATAAGTTGATCGGATAGAATAAATCCGAGAAAGAAAATTCCTTGTAGTAAATAGGCCCAACCAAATGCTCTTTTCATTTTGTCTTCATTTTTAGACATATAAAGATTAACGAGGAGACTGCCAATCATAAGTCCAGCCCCTTGAACCGCATATAAAATACCAATGTTAGTGTGGAAGATTCTTTCGGCATAGATTGTTAGAAGTAACTGATAGGCACCTCCAATAATGCCCCATGAAATGCCGACAAGAATTAATGTTAAAATAATTTTGCTTTGTAATATGTATGTATAACCATCTTTTATATCAGTGAAAAACGCTTTTTTCTTGCTAAAAGTGTCACGAGAAGGGATCTTTATTTTATAAATAATATAGGCTGAAATAAAGTATGATAGGCTATTAATAAAAAAGGCAATCTCGATACTTAAAGATTGTGCAATGAGCCCACCTAAAGAAGCTCCCATAATAGACATAAAACCATTGATTGTACTAGAAAGAGAGTTAGCGGTTACGAAATGCTTTTGATGTACGATATTTTTTAGAGTTGATTGCTTAGCAGGCTCGAATAAGCAAGAGAGTACTGATAAGCATATATTAGAAACGAAAATAATTTCAATTTTGTAGAATGCTAATAAATAAGTGAGGACGATAATTCCTCGTAAACTATCAGTAAAAATCATAATTTTCTTTTTTGAAAAACGGTCTACAATGCCGCCTATGAATGGGCTCAGAAGAAGTTGAGGTAACCCTTTGCTCATAAAGGTGAGTGCTAACATAAATGAAGATTCTGTTATGCTATAGACGAGTGTTAATAAAGCGACAGTATGAAACCAATCCCCAAGTACACTTAATGTTTGACCATAAAATAGTTTTTTAAAGTTTTTATTTGTTCTAAGAAGTGTGGAATAAGAAACTGATTGCACTGACATAAAAATTAATCCCTATCTATTGGCGATGTTTGTACATGCTTTTTCCATTCACTTAAATACATTTTCTCTGCTTTAGGTAGTCCAACAGGTAATTGTGCAATGAATTCTAAACTATTTCCATCAGGATCGTTAAAATATACGGAGGCGTGTGCTAATTCTGGAAAAACGATTGGCTCAATTGGCTCCATTCCAAAGTCTTTTCGCGCTGGAATTCCTTTCTGTTTGAGCCAGTGTATTGCGTTTTCTAAATCGTGTAGGCTTACTTGGAAAGCGATATGTCGTAAGGATGGATGATAATTGACTTTGTATTCTTTTCCTTCCCAAAGACCAATCCAACTTTCATTTTCTACAATCCAAAAGAAGGCGATATCGTTGTCTCTATTATATAATTTTAACCCCAGTGATTCATAAAAAGGTATCGAAATTTCTAAATTACAGACAGGTAAATGTGCTTCATAAAGACCCTTAATCATTATAATCCTCCTTAGTAAAAATGTTTCTTATTCCATAGTAAACGATTTCTTGTTAGTTGAAATCACAAAAAAGATGGACATAAATTCATACGAAAGTATGAAAAAACAGCTCAAATATGAGCTGTTTTCGTATAGTTTTTAGTTAACCTATTTCATTCATTTAGAGTTTAGCGAAAAGGATACGTATTATATTTAAAACCCTCCGCCGCCACCCCAACAGCTACATCCGATAATGATTAGAAGGATGAATAGCACGATGAGTAAAGCAAATCCACCGCCGAAACCAGCGCAACTACCACCAAAGCTCATGTTTTTTCCTCCTTTTTAGGAAATTAATCTATATAACTAATGGATTACTTTATAAGATATGTTTTTATTTAGAAAAGGAGCAAGTCTTACTTCTAATTAGACAAGAGCCTGTGATCGGATTTAAATGTGATATTTACTTTGTTTCATAGCGCTTTTTTTAAAATGGTAAAACAATATGGAAGTGTATACTAGGTGAATGTATTGCAAATGAAAGGGGTATGTAACTTACAATTACATTAAAATTTCTTTTCATAAATATAAAATTTGTAAAAAAAGCCATTTTTTTATTTTTTTATGAGTGGAAATGTACTATAATTTTACAAGTAATATTATGGGAAAAGGGAGTTTTAGTATAGAGATGGAGATGGGACAATTACACAATAAAATAGAACACAAAAAGAAAGAGTTAATTCAACTTGTTGCTAGGCATGGATTAGATCATAATAAAGTTTTGTTATTTAGTCGAGATTTAGATATACTAATTAATAAGTTTATGAATATAAAAGACAAAGTATATAAGTGATTAATCTTTATTTTTTATATTAGGATTATTTATTTGTAAAGGGGAAAACAGTTATGGAACACTTACAAGAAGAGTTGTATAAACAAATAAAAGAAGAAAAAGATGCAGTTACTATATTTTTAAAGAGTGGAGTAAGAATAGTAGGGGAAGTAGTTGGAGTAGATAGATTTACAGTATTAATATTAGTAGATGGAAAACAACAACTTATTTATAAGCAGGCAATATCAACAATTATGAAATAAGACACTCATTTTGAGTGTCTTATTTCATAATTAAATGGTTATTGTTTACATGCTTCAACGTCAATGCCAGCAGCTAGTAATTTTTTTTCTCCGTCTTGTTCAATGATTTTTTGTAATTTAGATAAGAAAGAGTCAAAATCTGTATGTTTACCAACTTGGAAAGTCATTTTATGCTCAATTGGTAACCAAGTATCAATATCAGCTTCGTTATGCTGAATTTTCACTTCAAGTTTATCAAGTGCGTTAGCAACTTTTGCTTCATACGTTTCTTTCGCTTCGAACTCCATCCATAAATCGTATAATTCCACGCCGAGAGAACCTTCTAGTGTATGTTTAATATTTAAAATAGCCTTTTGCTCATTTTTTTGTTTTTGTAATTGTAATTCACGGCTATTCATCGTATCAAAGGCAGGAATATCACCAGCTTCTGCTTCGACAAGGTCATGAATAATAACCATTTTAAGTAATTTTTCTATATTTACTTTTTGATCCAAATAAGGCTCAACTAAGATAGCCATTAGGGACATACGCCACGTATGTTCAGCAACACTTTCTTGACGTCCGTTAGAAAGCCAACTATGTCGCATTTCATATTTTAGTTTTTCTGCTAATGCAATGACTTGTAAAATGTTATGTTCCATCGTGATCCTCCTCATATTTCCATACTATAATTCTAATATAGAAATGAAATGTGTCAATTTAATGAGTATATTGCGATAAGTAGATGATAAGCTTATAATGATTGTTATATGTGAAAACGCATTATTAAAATAAAAAAATGTTTTACGAAAACGAAAAAGGAAGGGCAGGAATATGGGAGACGAAAATCAAGGATTAGCTAGACCGCAAAGGAAAAAAAGGAAGTTTGATATTTCTAGCCCCTTTGGCATTGTAGTAGGTTTCGTTATTTTAATTGCAGCAATCATGCTTGGCGGTGGTGGAATAAAAGCTTTTAAAAATTTCTTAGATGTTTCATCTATTTTGATCGTTATAGGGGGAACAACAGCGACAATCGTTGTGGCATATAGATTTGGAGAAATAAAAAAATATACGAAAAGTATTTTTACTGTTTTACATAGAAGAGAGGAAAATCTAGAACAGTTAACGGATTTGTTCGTTGATTTTTCAAAGAAGTCTAAAAAACATGGTTTACTCTCGTTAGAAGTTGATGGAGAGCAAGTAGACAATCCTTTTATTCAAAAGGGGATTCGTTTAATGTTAAGTGGATATGATGAAGCAGAATTAAAAGAAGTATTAATGAGAGATGTTGAAACAGAAGTATAATCATTGGCCGTATTCATGAGTTTTATTTCGTAAGTGTTGGTAGTGAAGGCGTTTGGAAGTATCAACTGTTTAAGGATGAGATGAAGTGTCGTGAGTTTTTTGTTACGTTGCCGGATATTGCGGATCAACAGCTTGCTTTTTGGTTCAATAACATTGAGTTGTTGAAAGGGGCTTAAAAGATTTCTTTTAGGTTTTGAGAGAGGGCCTAGCGATGAGTAGTAGCGGTCAGTGCCTATGAGTGGTTCGTGCATTGTGAGACCAGAGATATGGAGAGGTACTAGGTTAGCTTAAGATGTGTGAACCGATAGTTTAGATGAATAACGATTGTAGTTGTATTCATTTAAAGTTTTGAGAGAGGGCCCAGCGATGTTTAGTAGCCGTCAGTGCTTATGAGTGGCTCGTATGTTGTAAGACTAGAGATATGTAGTGGTTTTAAGGTAGTTGGAGAGGCTGGAATCCAAGTGTTTAGGTGGTGCCTCTTCGCTCTTTGAAGATATAGGGCCTATGAGCAGTGATTTGAAATAGATATAGATTAATTTAAGATAGTTGTGCTATGTTGTACAATTAGACTAAATTTATATAAAAGGAGAGGTGAGGAGGATGGCGCAGAATAAGTATCGCGTTACATTCATTTCGCCAAGTGAGGTTGAGCAACGTACTGTAATGATGGCGAGTAGTTTGCCTAATTTAATACGTCAAGTAGAGAGTATTATTGCAGATCTGAACGGTTATTTTGTAAATGATAAAAAGAATAATTGCTATTTTAAAGTGATTAAAGAAAATGTTACGTTTATTCAATATGAGTTACTATTTTCGGATAAGGAAATTCACATTGAAAAGTTAAAACATATAGCACCGGCGGTATTGAAACAATTATTTGAAAAAATAAACGATCCGGAATTATATGCACTTGCACTTCTTGATGTCGATATAGCGACAAAGGAATATGTGCTAGGAGAAATGAATCCAGAGCTTAGAGTGAGAGTGGAAACAGAGCTTTCGAAAAAATGGGAAGCGATGCCGACAGAAATTGTAGGAGCGCAAGAAGTGTTACTAGAAGCACTTGCTTCGTTTATACAAGATTAAGCTTTACCAGTGTTTTTATTATTTTAAAACGGCAAGGCTCACGCAACTATCTATATTTTTCATATAGGTAGTTGACTTTTGGATGTTATTAAAGCTTAATAATTAAATATACGGAATTAATGAAAGGGGAGCGACACCTTTATGTCACAAGCACAAAGTATTTTATTAGAAAGTGGAACAAACGAATTAGAAATCGTAACTTATACTGTGGGTGAAAATTTATTTAGTATCAATGTAATGAAAGTGCGTGAAATTATTAATCCATTCCCTGTTACAACTGTGCCGGAATCTCATCATGCAGTTGAAGGTGTTGTTCAAGTACGTGGCGAAATTTTACCTGTTATTAACTTAGCGACAGTTCTTAATTTAAAATCTACAAAGCCACTTGATCAAACGAAATTTATTATCTCGGAATTAAACCAAATGAAAGTTATCTTCCGTGTTGATGAAGTACATCGTATTCAACGCATTTCTTGGGAACAAATTGATGAGCCAGCTTCATTATCTATGGGACTAGAAGAAACGACGTCTGGAATTGTAAAACTAGATGGGAAAATTATCTTATTGTTAGATTATGAAAAAATTGTTTGCGAAATTAGTAACAGTGGTTATGACAATAAAACACTTTCAGGATTAGAGCAAAAAACAGATCGAGCTGAAAAGGTTATTTATATTGCGGAAGATTCAGCGATGCTTCGCCAAATACTAGAAGAAACATTATCAACAGCTGGATATACGAAAATGAATTTCTTCAGCAATGGTGCAGAAGCGTTAGCGCAAATTGAAAAACTAGCAAAAGAGCAAGATGAAAAAATGTTTGAACATATTCATCTGCTTATTACAGATATTGAAATGCCGAAAATGGATGGACATCATTTAACGAGGGTGATTAAGGATAGTGAAGTGATGAATCATTTACCTGTTATTATTTTCTCTTCTTTAATTACGAATGAGCTGTTCCATAAAGGTGAGGCTGTAGGAGCAAATGCTCAAGTGAGTAAGCCGGATATTCAAGAGTTAATTGGTTTGGTTGATAAGTTAGTGTTATAAAAAAGCTTTTTAGTTGGAAGAGGGAACTATCCTGTAGTAGAGGGTGGTTCTTCTTTTTTGTTCCATTTATGTAAAGAAAGAATGAGGGAGTGTTTCAAATATAGTTTTTGTTGTCTATAGTCACGGTTTTATTTGAAAGCGTCTTCTTGACTGGGGAATTGATTCTAGGACGTTTTTTATTATTTAATATGTAGAAATATTGAAATTGCTGTGTGTAGTTCAATTTAATTTTCATCCTGTATTCCTTACTTTTAGTATAAAGGTGAGTTTTTTATTTGGAAATATAGTGGTGAAATTACGTGATGGCGCAAATTTTCGGTGGAATTATATTGGAAATACCATATGATATAATCGGATAGATTCCTACTAATACCACTTTATACTATTTATATATATATTTTCTAAAAAGTTTTTCTATTGTTTTTTGATTTTTTTTGTAGATTTATCATTTGACGGACAATTTCGAAATGCTATAATGTTGATATGTAAAAATTTCTATTTTCTTGAAAGACATGGGGGTCATATGAGAATTGTGAAAGAATGAGGGGGAGTGACACGTATTATGTATCACCACACAGCAATCAATGTATTAAGTCTTTTAAAAAAAATGTCAAATGATAAAATGAATGATACGAAGTTGGGAGCGGAATTTCAAAAAATAGAGAAACAATTCCGCATAGAGTATGAAGAGCTAATAGATTTATATAATAGAATGGTATTATTTCAAATAGATATAGAGAAAAATGGTGGTATACGAGCCTACGAAAAATCAACGATTACATGGCTGAAGTCTGAACTAGAATTACTTTATGAAGTGTATCAATTTTGTCAACGTCACGGGTTAAACATCGCAAATATTTCAAAATATATTAGTAAAAATGAACTGAATCTTTTTCAAAAAACGGAAAGTCAATTGCAAAACACATATTATAAATTGAAGAAACAAGAGATACCGTTTGAAAATATTGAAAAACAAAAACCTGGGCGGAAACGTAAATATACATTTGCAAAAGAAACAACTTCTAAGATGAAACAGGAGAGAAAACAGGAAGTAATCGAAGAAGTTCAAAATGTAGCAGATGAAAAAAAACTCGTAACAGTTATATCTGGAATTGTTGATAATTTTGAAACAATTAATCAACATGGTGAAGAAAAAGAAGGTGAATTACATAAGTTTATGAAAGGGATTTATAAACTTTCTAGCATGGCCGCAGAGCGTTCAAAAGATGAAAAAAACACACGTAGTCTTGAGGGTGAATTACAGTTACTACAAGCTGAAAATGATAAGTTAATACGAGAAAAAGAAGAACTCATTTACGATATTAAAGATTTAACGCAGTATCTGATTCATTTCATAACTAGCTCTGATATTGATCAACTTCGTACGTTACCGACTTTCGTAAAATGTTGTAAAAAAGATTTAAATAAACTTGGATTATATAACGCACAAGACGGTAAAATGAAAATAATGGTCGACCGTAGAGGGCAAGTTATGACAGTAACACCTTAAATATAGGATACAAAAAAGAACCTGTTTCTAAAAATCGTCAAAAACGATCTTTTGGAGACAGGTTTCTTATTTACTTTTATATTGTGAAAATATGTAAGTTTAAATAATTAACTGCTCATAATAAAACAACATAGATTCTTCATAACCTAAAGAGGAGTATATGTCTTTAAGTATTCATCCATAATAACCCATATGAAACACAACAACGAAAAAGGTGAATGTATGGATTCTTTTCATAAATGGTTACGAGGTGAAAAATCTTTTTCTACGCAGGAACAAGCTGACATTGTAATAAACGGTTCGGTTTCTTCTATGTCTTATAAACCTAGAGCAATTGTCCAAACTATTTAGCGGAATTCCAGAGCTAGTTATAAGAAGTTTTCCGTTGAAAAGCGGACAAAGAGTCACGCTCGTGTATATGGAGGGGTTAGTAGACAAAAATGTCATTAATACGGATGTTCTACGACCTCTCTTATTTCAAGAATGGAATGAAAAAGATTTTTGGGAGTCTTCAATTTCTATTGGGCAGATTAAGAAGGTAAAAAAATGATTAGAAATCGAATAGGCTATTTTACATGGTAAAAGCATTTTGCTTATAGATGGTCAGTACACAGCGTTAGAGTTAGACACGCAGGGGCACCTAAGAGGAGTATTCAGGAACCAACAACTGAAACTTCATTAAAAAGTTCACACGAAGGTTTTACGGAAGTAGCTAGCGAGAGTATTGCCTTCATTCGCTGATATATTCCAAATCGTGAATTGAAGGTGAAAGAGTTCACTGTTGGAGATCGGGCAAATTCAAAAATTGTTATGCTGTATTTAGTAGATGTTACAAATGAAACTGTCGTCCACGAAATGGCAAGTCGTATAAAATCAATCAACATTGATGCTATTCTCAGTACCGGTACATTAGAGGGACTCGTTGAAGATAATTCATATACACTATTCCCACAGTTTTCTATAACCGAACGTCCAGATACAACTTCGCATCATATTTTGAAGGGCCGAATTGCGATTGTTCAACAGGTGTGTTATTTGGTCCGATGACTTTTTCATCATTTTTTCAAACGATGGATGATTACAGCTTAAGGATAGCTATAGCATCATTTACATGGCTACTTCGCCTCACGGGATTATTTATTGCGATCTTTGCTTAGGCTCTTTATATTGCTATGATTTCCTTTCATTATGAAGTAATTCTTCTTAAAGATAGTTATTTGATTTATCTATTGCCGAGCGTACATTCGATGTAAATATGAAGAAAGATAAAGGGGAACTAGTTGCACTTATTATGATACAGCTAAATCATGATTTAAATGATCTAATTCATAAAGTACAAAGGCAGAAGCTAGATCCATTTGGATTTGGTGACTATGCACGTACTTTTCAATATGAGCATTGGAAAAAGTCGAAAATGAATGGCCGAATACATTTTCAGAAGCAAGTATTAAAGTAACGCTGGTATTAAAGATTTTAGAAAGTGGGATTATTAAATGATTTCAACTTATAACAAATAGAGGACAGAAAAGTAACTGTCAAAATGTTTTAGCCATAAGTTTTAGGATTTAATTTGGCTTAATAGGAAATTCTATTGATAGCAAAGCCCTTATCTGATTTTACTTTTAGAAAGGAGAGAAACGGATGGAGTCAATATGGCTAGAGTATGCTTGGGCATTATTAATTCTAATCGGATTAGAAGGTTTGTTATCAGCTGACAATGCCCTTGTACTAGCAGTTATAGCGAAACATTTACCCGAAGAAGAGAAAAAAAGAGCTATAAATTACGGAATCATTATGGCCTTTGTATTTCGATTTGCAGCCCTATTTGCCATTTCATTTATTGCAAATGTTTGGCAAATACAAGCGATAGGAGCAGCCTATCTTCTTTATTTAGGATTGAAGCATGTCATTCAGGCGCAATTCGGAAAAGGCAATCAAAATATTCATAAGGACGATGAAAAGAAAGCGGCAGGTAAAAGCTACTGGTTCACAGTAGGGAAGATTGCATTAGCTGACCTCGCGTTTGCAATTGATTCGATATTAGCTGCGGTTGCTCTTGCTCTGGGGCTTCCGGATTCACCGCTTGACGATTTCGGAGGTATGGATGGAGGACAGTTCATTGTTGTACTTCTTGGAGGGATCGCTGGACTTATTTTAATTAAATTTGCGGCAACTTGGTTTGTTGGGCTTCTTGAGAAACGGCCAGCATTGGAAACAACGGCATATGCGATTGTTGCTTGGGTTGGTGTCAAACTAGCTGTAATTACACTGGCTCATGAGGACATTGGTATTTTAAATCATGATTTTCCGCACAGTACAACTTGGACTTTAATCTTCTATGGAGTATTAGTTGCCATCGCACTAATTGGTTGGTTTGCACCGGGAAATAAGTCAGCCGAAAATAATCCCGAAAGGTAAGTATCATTAACTGTATTTAGCGTTTTAAACATTTGTTCTTTTCTAATTTAAGGAATACGGAGTTAAACTATACTAATTTTTATTCAATATATAGTTTCTTTTTTTACATTAAAGAGAACGATTGGAGTAGAATCATTACTAAAAAAGGTCAGAGCATTATATGCTTTGTCCTTTTAGCACATTATTCGAAAGAATTTGCACTAATTGCAAATCGAACAGCTAAATCACGCATACGAGTCACAATTGTCACATTCGCAGGATTATCAGAAGCAGCATTTAACTTCTTACCAGTCGCTAAACGCTCCATCCCAAAATTTATACTCTGCTCATTCTTATATAAAGCTAACTTAGCGTTCATACTTAAAACGTTTGTACTAATACGCATATTGGACACTCCTTATAGATTGATATATGGTCAGTATTCTAACGCTAATAAACGGCTATGAAGAGAAAAAAGGGCTTATGCTCACTTTATCTTTTGGTTTTCATACACAGGACGAGGATAAAATAAGCCCTGATCGCTTCTAAATATGGCTGGAGCTTCTCTCCAGGCTAAAAAGAAATCTATTAATCTATTTATATAGAAAAAATAAACCCCTTCACAAGCAGAGAGGTTTGTTCATGAAACTAACTCAAATGGCTTATTGTAATAATTTAGAAACCATTTGTGGAGTTTGGTTTGCTTGAGAAAGCATGCTGATACCAGCTTCGTTCAAGATTTTGAACTTAGTCATTTCAGACATTTCTTTCACCATGTCAGCGTCTTCGATTTGAGAAGCAGAAGATGCCATGTTAGAAGCTTGGTTATTTAAGCTTTCTACATTGAAGTCTAGACGGTTTAATGTAGCACCTAAATCAGCACGGCTACCTGCGATAGATGCGATCATACCATCGATAGCTTTAATTGCATCGTTAGCATTATTGATAGCAGTAGTATCATCTTCAGTTCCAGCAGTGCCTGCGTTTGTTGCTGAGATAGAAATTTGGTTAAGTTTCTTTTCATTACCTTCTAAATTAGCACTTGTAACATTTGCTAGTTTGATATCGATAGTGCCGTTAATAGCAGGTTTTGTAGTACCAGGATCAGTACCAGTACCAGGATCAGTACCAGGATCAACAACAGGAGCTGCTGATCCTGTTGCAGCAGTTGCTTGTCCATCATCATAACTATGGATTTTAATAAATCCATTATCACCATTTAATAATGTTTTTCCGTTAAACTGAGTGTTTGTTGAAATGTAATCAATTTGATCTCTTAATGCAGAAAATTCTTTTTCTAGTGCACCACGGTTTTCGTTTGTGTTTGTACCGTTGGCAGATTGAACTGCTAGGTCACGCATACGAAGTAAGATGTTAGATACTGAGTTCATTGCTGAATCAGCTGTACGAATCATAGAGATACCATCTTGTGTATTACGAGATGCAACACCTAATCCGTTTTCTTTTGCACGCATACGAGTAGCGATTGCAAGTCCAGCTGCATCGTCAGCTGCACTGTTAATACGTTTACCGCTTGATAAACGGTTCATAGAAACATTCATTTTGTCTTGGTTTTGACGCATGTATTCTTGCGTAAGCATGCTATTAATGTTTGTATTGATTCTCATGTGAAGAACCCCCATTTTTTTATATTGACTTTTCTACAAATTGAAAAACGGTAATATGCGAAAAAATCGATTTCGAGATTTATTGTAAGCCTTGCTACAAAGGGTGTCAACTAAAAATTCGAATTAATAAATATAAAAAAATAACGGTTTAACAATATAGTCATTTTTTTATTGCAAAGGATTATTGCAAACTTAAAAAAAAAACTCTAATATTAGATTATCTTTGTTTATCGAAAAGGTGATATTATGGTAGTTGGAAATATAGTAAAAGAAGTTCTTGCATATAAAAAAGGACAATTTCAGCAAAAATTAAGTAGTCCGCAGGCGTTCGTTAGTAGTCGTTTTCAAGATCAATTGCAAAGTGAACCTGCGAAGGAGACGAAGGTTGCTCCGCAAACGGCAAAAGTAGAGGATATGAGTCAGCCGGTACAATCTATGAAAATAGAAACGGTTGTTAATAAACCGGAAGAACCTATTAATAAAGTAGTAGAGGAAACGAGTAAGCCTGAGGAGAAAGCTGAAACGAAGAAAGTAGATGAAGTGCAAGTTGCACAAAAAGAGTTTGAGCGACGTTTCCCAGAAACGAAAAATGAGCCTGCTGATACGTGAGGATTAACGAATAAATATAATATTCAGAAAATACGTTATTCAAATGAAGGTAAGTATGAGGATATTATTGATCGCGTAAGTAATACATATGGAATTCCGAAAACGTTAATTCAAAAAATGATTGAAGTCGAGTCTAATTTTAATCCGAAAACGGTGTCACATGCAGGAGCGATGGGGCTTATGCAGCTTATGCCAGCAAATGTGAAAGAGATGGGTATAAAAAATCCATTTTCACCAGCTGAAAGTATTGAAGGCGGTGTGAAAGAGTTAAGCGGTTATTTAAAGAAAAATAACGGTGATCTCGTACTAGCGATTGCTTCTTATAATGCTGGTCCTGGTAATGTGAGAAAGTACGGAGGCGTACCGCCATTTAAAGAAACGCAAGGATATATAAAGAAAATATTGAATATAGACGTTTCGAAATAAGAAATTTCATTTATATATAAAGTGAAACTTTAATCAGTGGGGGTTTTGTTCATCCCCCACTGATTATTAGTTGAACCAATCGGGCTTTTACGGGCAGTTGCCCCTCCGCCTAACTTCTTTGCTTTCGCTGAATTTTGAGGTAGGGGTCTTACTGCCCGTTAATGCGGGATAAATAGAGAATATGAAATTTTCGTTAACATGATATGGGAGTTGGCTAGATTTGAAATTACAAGATGATATTCCGTTAACAATTTATTTTGAAATCGGAAATACAAAAAAGAAAATTGAAGATCTGCTTCATATTACGAAAGGTACATTGTATCGTCTTGAAAATTCAACGGAAAATACGGTGCTTATTATGCTTGAGAATGAAGAGATTGGAACCGGAAAGATTTTGACGAAGAATGGAAAAATGTACGTTGAAATTGTTGAATTGAAAAGGTAGGGAAGGGGATTTTCATGAGTGGCGATAAATTAAGTCAAGAGCAAATGGATGCCCTACTGAAGGCGGTAAATGAAGGCGAGGAAATGCCAGCTTTCGCACAAGAAGCAGGGAAGCAAGATAAATTTCAAGAGTATGATTTTAATAGACCGGAGAAGTTCGGTGTTGAGCATTTACGTAGTTTGCAAGCGATTGCGTCTACTTTTGGCAAACAGACGTCACAGACGTTGTCAGCGCGTATGCGTATTCCAATTGAACTAGAGCCTTCGACCGTTGAGCAAGTTCCGTTTACGAGTGAGTATGTGGAGAAAATGCCGAAAGATTACTATTTATATTGTGTTATTGATCTCGGCCTTCCAGAGCTTGGAGAAATTGTAATTGAAATTGATTTAGCGTTCGTTATTTATATTCATGAATGCTGGCTTGGCGGAGATAGTAAGCGTAACTTTTTAATGCGTAGACCGTTAACGGCGTTTGAGTTTTTAACGCTTGATAATATATTTGCTCTTCTTTGTAAAAATTTACAACAATCATTTGAAAGCGTTGTTGCGATTGAACCGAAATTTGTAACGACGGAGACAGATCCGAATGCGCTGAAGATTACGACAGCGAGCGATATTATTTCACTATTAAACGTAAATATGAAAACGGATTTTTGGAATACGACAGTTCGTATCGGTATTCCGTTCTTATCTGTTGAAGAAATTATGGATAAGTTAACGTCTGAAAATATTGTCGAACATTCTTCAGATAAGCGTAAAAAGTATACGTCTGAAGTAGAAGTGAAAGTAAATCAAGTGTACAAGCCTGTTCACGTTGCGATTGGTGAGCAGAAGATGACAATGGGCGAGATTGAGCAAATTGAAGAAGGCGATATTATTCCGCTTCATACAAAGGTTTCAGACCAACTACGTGGTTATGTAGATGGAAAGCATAAATTTAATTGTTTTATCGGGAAAGATGGAACGCGTAAGGCGCTCCTATTTAAAAGTTTTATAGAGTAGGAGGATCCATATGAAGCATGAAGTATCTCCTGTGTCATTAATGGGATTAGAAGAATTTGCAGGGAAGCGAAATGAAGCGGGGAAGGCACATATTGATACCGTTTCAGACATTTCGATTGAACTTGGAGTAAAGCTTGGGAAGTCATCTATTACGCTTGGTGATGTGAAGCAGTTAAAAGTTGGCGATGTTCTTGAAGTAGAGAAAAATTTAGGACATAAAGTAGATGTATATTTAAGTGATATGAAAGTCGGTATTGGTGAGGCAATCGTAATGGACGAGAAGTTTGGCATTATTATTTCTGAAATTGAAGCTGATAAGAAACATGCAGCGCTTATGAAGGCACAAAATCAAATGCAGGATAAAGAGTAGAGGAGGAGTCATATGTCGTATATGACGACCTTATTTCAAGTCGTTTTACTGTTTGGTGCGCTCGGCTATGGTGCATATTATATGACGAAAAAGACGCGCAAACAGCAGTTTTTTAAGCAAGGTGAAAATGGACACATTCAAGTGAAAGACGGTGTTTATTTAAATCATCAAACGAGCGCCTTTTTATTTGAAGTGGACGGAAAGCAAGTGTTCACTGTTATTAGTAATAACGGTGTACAATCTGTGCAGTTAACAGGAACAGGAAATCAGTTTCAACAAGCGTTAGAAGACGCGGTGAAGAGTGAAACGAAAAAAGTAGAGGATCCATCATGAGAATAAAGAAACAGTTATCGTTATTTGCCGTTATTTTCGCATTTTCTATTATTTTTTCATTTGTTTTTGTAAATCCAGCGTATGCAGCCCCGAACGGCTTTATTAATTTCGAAAATGGAAAAGAGTTTACGAGTAATTCAAGTGTACAACTATTCGCGCTCGTTACCCTTCTATCATTATCTTCTTCTATCGTTCTTTTATTTACGCATTTTACTTATTTTATGATTGTTCTTGGGATTACTCGTCAAGGGCTTGGGGTTATGAATTTACCACCGAACCAAGTGCTTGTTGGACTCGCATTATTTTTATCGCTGTTTACGATGCAGCCAGTGCTTGGTCAATTAAAGAGTGATGTGTGGGACCCGATGACGAAAGAAAAAATAACAGTAAGTCAAGCTGCGGAGACGACAGCTCCGATTATGAAAGATTATATGTCGAAGCATACGTATAAGCATGATTTGAAAATGATGCTGAAAGTGCGCGGAGAAGAGTTGCCGAAAGATTTAAAGGATCTTTCACTGTTTACGCTTGTGCCATCCTTTACGTTAACGCAAATTCAAAAAGGTTTACTTACAGGGATGTTCATTTATTTAGCGTTTGTCTTTATTGATTTAATTATTAGTACACTTTTAATGTACCTTGGGATGATGATGGTACCGCCGAGTATTTTAAGTTTACCATTTAAAATACTCGTTTTCGTATATTTAGGTGGATATACAAAAATCGTCGATATTATGTTTAAGACGGTCGCCTGAAGCGTTTGATGCTATGTGATAGGAGTCATATAAATGAATACGTCACCAATTATAGATATTTTCCAAACCTTTTTTTATAAAGGGGTTATGATTTTAATGCCGATTGCCGTTGTAAGTATGATTGTCGTTATTATTATCGCGGTTATTATGGCGATGATGCAAATTCAAGAGCAAACGCTGACGTTTTTACCGAAAATGGCGAGTATTGTGCTCGTTATTATCATTTTAGGTCCGTGGATGTTTCAAGAGTTAACGATGCTTATTTTAGATTTATTTGATAAAATCCCATCGCTATTGCGTTCGTACTAAGATAGGTGAACTGAAATGAATATGGAATTATGGGCGGCGACGTTTTTTGCGTTTTGTCGCATTACTTCATTTTTATATTTTCTACCGTTTTTCTCAGGCCGATCAATTCCGGCGATGGCAAAGGTTACATTTGGACTCGCTCTTTCGATTACAGTGGCAGATCAAGTGGATGTCTCTCACATAAAGACAGTTTGGGATGTAGCAGCTTATGCAGGAACGCAAATTGTAATTGGATTATCACTTTCAAAAATTGTAGAGATGCTGTGGAACATTCCGAAAATGGCAGGGCATATTTTAGACTTTGATATCGGTTTATCACAGGCGAGTTTATTTGATGTAAATGCAGGATCACAGTCCACTTTGCTATCAACAATTTTTGATATATTTTTTCTTATTATTTTTATTTCACTGGGCGGCATTAACTATTTCGTTGCCACGATTTTAAAGTCGTTTCAATATACAGAGGCGATTTCAAAATTGTTGACGACTAGTTTTTTAGATAGTCTACTTGCAACGTTATTATTTGCAATTACATCAGCGGTTGAAATTGCTTTGCCACTTATGGGCAGTCTATTCATTATTAATTTCGTCCTTATTTTAATCGCAAAAAATGCACCGCAATTAAACGTTTTTATGAATGCGTACGTAATTAAAATAACGTGTGGTATTTTGTTTATTGCGATGAGTGTACCGATGCTCGGTTATGTGTTTAAAAATATGACAGACGTATTACTGGAAGAGTATACGAAACTATTTAACTTTTTCTTAACGAAGTAGGGGGACGCGCATGGCAAAGGATAATAAAACAGAAAAGGCCACCCCGCAGAAGCGTAAAAAATCGCGTGAAGAAGGGAATATCGCCCGGAGTAAAGATTTAAATAATTTATTTTCCATACTTGTATTAGCAGTTGTCGTTTACTTTTTCGGAGATTGGCTCGGCTATGAGATTGCACATTCCGTAGCGGTACTGTTTGATCAAATTGGAAAAAATACAGATTCGACCGAGTATTTTTATTTAATGGGTATATTACTTCTGAAAGTATCGGCTCCTATATTAATACTTGTATATGCTTTTCATTTGTTCAATTATATGATTCAAGTTGGTTTCTTATTTTCTTCTAAAGTACTTAAGCCGAAAGCATCACGTATTAATCCGAAAAACTATTTTACGAGATTGTTTAGTCGTAAAAGTTTAGTAGATATTTTGAAATCACTATTTTATATGGGATTAATCGGTTACGTTTCGTACGTTCTCTTTAAAAAGAATTTAGAGAAAATCGTTAGTATGATTGGATTTAACTGGACAGCGTCACTTACTGAAATTATTAGCCAAATTAAATTTATCTTTTTAGCCATTTTAATTATTTTAATCGTTCTTTCTATTATTGATTTCATTTATCAAAAATGGGAGTACGAACAAGATATTAAAATGAAAAAAGAAGAAGTGAAACAAGAGCATAAAGATAATGAAGGGGACCAGCAAGTAAAGGGGAAACGAAAAAACTTTATGCATGCTATCTTGCAAGGGACAATTGCGAAGAAGATGGATGGCGCAACGTTTATTGTGAACAACCCGACGCACATTTCAGTTGTGCTTCGTTACAATAAACAAGTTGATGCAGCGCCTATTGTCGTTGCAAAAGGGGAAGATGAGCTCGCATTATATATACGAACGCTTGCCCGTGAACAAGAAATACCAATGGTAGAGAACCGTCCGCTCGCTCGTTCTTTATATTATCAAGTCGAGGAAGATGAGACGATTCCAGAAGATTTATATGTAGCTGTAATTGAAGTTATGCGCTATTTAATTCAAACGAAAGAACTTGAAGTATAATAGCGCGTTTGGAGGGGATCTCTTTGTTTAAGATGGATTCTGCAAGAACCTATTTTTCTATCTTTTTAGCAGCGTCATTCGTTGTGGCGCTCTTAATTCCACTTCCACCATTTATACTTGATATCGTTATCGTTTTTCTACTAAGTATGTCAGTGCTTATTTATATGCGAGCTACAAGTATTAACGAGTGGGATGAATTAAAGTCATTTCCGACGATGTTGTTATTAATCGGGATTTTCCGCGTATCGATTAACGTTTCGACGACGCGAGCGATTTTAACAGACGGAAATGCGGGTCATGTTATTGAAGAGTTCGGCCAGTTCGTAATTGGCGGAAACTTATTAATTGGTATCGTTATTTTTATAGTATTAATCATATTCCAGTTTATCGTTGCAAACGGTGCGTCTCGTACAGCTGAAGTAGCAGCTCGTTTTACACTTGATTCTTTACCAGGGAAACAAATGTCTATCGATGCTGACTTGAATCAGCGTCTTATTACAGAAAAAGATGCACAGGCGAAACGAAAAAAATTAAATATGGAAACAGAGTTTTACGGAGCGATGGATGGTGCCGGAAAGTTCATTAAAGGGGACGTTATTTTCGGGATTGTCATTTTATTCGTAAACATTATTTTCGGCTTAATTGTTGGTATGATGCAGCAAGGAATGAGCTTTGCAGATGCGGCTATTCACTATACACAGTTAACTGTCGGTGACGGAATTGTAAACCAAATCGGTTCGTTAATGCTTGCGATTTCAACAGGTATTATCGTAACGCGTGTATTTGACGGTTCAGCTGATACAGTAACTGAAGGAATCTTTAAAGAGTTATTAGAGCATGAAGTTGTTGTATATGCACTCGGTGGTTTATTTATCGCAATGGGTGTTTTTACACCGTTACCATTTCTACCCTTTGCTCTCGTTGGAGGCACGATTGTTTTCTTAGGAGTTCGTAATAAAAAGCGAATAAAGAAAGAAAAAGAAGACGAGCTTCAAAAAGAATTAGAAATGATTCAAGGCGAGGATGAGCAATTACAGCAAGTGGAAGATTCATTCGGCGTCTTTACGGATAAATATCCAATTATTGTAGAGCTCGGTTTAGATTTAGCGGCACTTGTAAAGCAGAAGATTAACGGGGAAACAGCTCGAGATAAAGTTGTTCTTATGAGGAAGTCAATTATTACCGACCTTGGAATTAACGTTCCGGGAATTAACTTTAAAGATAATACGAGCTTTAGACCACGCGGACGTTACATTATTCGTATTAAAGGTGCGAAGGCGGCTGAAGGTGTTTTAAAATCAGGTTATTTATTAGCACTGAAAACACCGAATGTAATGGCTGATTTAGATGCAGAGCCGGCGAAAGATCCAATTTTTGGTGAAGATGGATATTGGATTTTGGAGCATATGGTACAAGATGCACAAATGAAAGGCTATCAAGTGTTAGAGCCGCTCAGCATATTAATTACGCATTTAGATGTTGTCGTTAGACGTAATCTTCATGAGTTAATTCAGCGTCAACATGTGAAAGACTTGATTAACTCGCTTGAAACTGATAATGGCGTTTTATTAGAAGAAATTAAGAAGAAAGAAATCGATTTATCACTCGTGCAAAATGTTATTAAACAACTGCTGAAAGAAGGAATTTCAATTCGTGATTTACCAACAATTATTGAAGGTATTATTGACGGGAAAGAAATTTATCAAAACCATGTTGATGGTGTCACTGCATTTGTTCGTGAATGTATTTCAAAAGTTATTTGTGAGAGTGCGAAAAATCCTGATGGAAAAATTTATGCAGCGCTTTTCGCTGATTCAATCGAGTTAGATGCGGATGTTGTTAATAATTCATACCAAGGTTATTTATTAAACTGGGATTTAGATTTAGAAACGCGAGTAGTAGAGCAAGTACAGCGCGTTTTCAAACAAGCGCGTTTAATGGGAAGAGAGCCAGTATTATTAACACGCAGAAAAGATTTCAGATTTGCGATTGTGAGACTTCTTGAACGTTATCAAATAGAAGCTAAAGTATTATGTATTAGTGAATTGGCACCAGAAATTGTTGTAGATCAAATTGCTTATATTGAATAGTAGGGGGTGAAGTAATGGAAAGTACAGAAAAAAAAGAAGCATTAATGCGAATAAAAGCAGCTTCGAAAAATGAATTGTATCGAAAATTATTTGACCAATATGGTACAGATTATTACTACGTTGTCGATGAAAGTGTAAAACGAAATATCCCGTTTTTTTGGAAAAAAAATTATGAAATGTTAGTCGCTTTTCCTGAAGATAAACAGGCTGAAAATAGCGAAGGAACAACTCAATTTCATGAACAATTAATGGATGTTGTAGGTGAACCTTCAGAAGAAATCGTGAAGGTGAATGGAATTCAATCGGTCTTGCACAATTTAGAAAACGTAACGACTTCTATGTCATACGCAGCGATGCAAACAGGGAATAGTGAAGAATGGGCAAGAAAAAAAGAGAAACTATTACAACTGTTTGAAAAAGGTATTGTCGTTGTGAAACGTACGGAGGAGACGAAAGTAGCTAAAAAACAGCCTGTTGTGAAACAAGCTATTTCTGTAAAGAAAGAAGAAGTAGTTATAAAAAAAGAAAAACAGGAATCTGTACCATTTATTATTCAAAAAGTAATTCGGATGTTAGAACAAAACGATGTGGAACAATATTTCATTCATGCATATGCTGAAAAATTAAAAGTGAAGTTTGAGAATGCAACGATGATTACAGAAGAGGAAGTCATCGGATACATATTGGAAGATATGAGATCTCATTTCAATACTGAAAACGTATTTGAAAAAGAAGTACAAACGATTGCATTAATAGGTCCAACTGGTGTTGGAAAAACGACGACACTTGCGAAAATGGCATGGCAGTTTCATGCTAAGAGAAAAACAGTTGGTTTTATTACGACGGACCACTCTCGCATTGGAACAGTGCAGCAATTACAAGATTACGTAAAAACAATTGGGTCAGAAGTAATCGCTGTGCGAGATGAAGCAGCTATGACAAGGGCACTCAGTTATTTTAAAGAAGAAGCGCGCGTCGATTATATATTAATAGATACAGCCGGTAAAAATTATCGTACGTCAGAGACAGTTGAAGAGATGATTGAGACGATGGGACAAGTAGAGCCAGACTATATTTGTTTAACGTTATCAGCTTCCATGAAAAGTAAAGACATGATTGAAATTATTACGAACTTTAAAGATATTCATATAGATGGTATCGTGTTTACGAAATTTGATGAAACAGCGAGCAGTGGTGAATTGTTGAAAATTCCAGCTGTATCATCAGCTCCAATTGTATTAATGACAGATGGACAAGACGTGAAGCAACATATACATATCGCTACAGCTGAACATTTAGCAAAACAAATGTTACAAACATCGTAAGAAAAGAGGTGAAGAATAAGGCACTTGCCTTATTCAAACGAGTATGAACGGTCTTTATATAGGTTCTATGGGTATGATGAATTACATGCAGCATATTAATGTTCATTCGAATAACGTCGCAAATGCCCAAACGACAGGATTTAAAGCAGAAAACATGACGTCTAAAGTATTTGATGTGCAAGACACATATCGCCGCGGAGACGGATCGGCGACAAATATCGGCTCGGTCGATTACGCTGTCGTACCAGCTGCGACGCATGTGAACTTAGTACAAGGAAATGTACAAATGACAAATAGTGCTACAGATTTCTTTTTAGACGACGGTGCGGCTGGCACATCATCATTTTTCGTTACATCTAAAAATGATGAAAGATTTTTAACGAGAGACGGTAGCTTTACATTAAATAGTGATCGTTATTTACAAACAGCATCTGGTGCTTTCGTAATGGGTGAGAATAATGAACGTATTCGTATTCCAGAAGGAGCAAAGGTAGCTGTACAAGCAGACGGTACATTATACGATGAAGTAACACAAAATAATATTGCCCGTCTGCAAACGAAAACAGTAGACGTAGAAACGAACGCTCGCCTCGTACAACGTGAAAATAAAAGTTTTACACTAGCAGAAGGAAACGTTGCTGATTTACCGAATGGAACAGGGGCAGTACGTAATCATATGCTAGAAAATTCAAATGTGGATATGACGAAAGAAATGGCTGACCTTATGACGAATCAAAAAATGATTCAAGCATCGCAGCGCATCATGACTTCGTTTGATAAAATTTATGAAAAAGAAGCGAATGAAATATTGAGATAAAGGACTTCCAATTAGTGGTGGTCTTTTTTTTATCCCGCAAAAGCTCGATTGGTGAAGGCTAATAATCAGAGGATGGGAGCTCCTCCTCTGATTAAAGTTTCACTTTATTGTTGCTTTTATTATAGTTACACCATAAAAATGATAATGATTATCAATATCATTTTATCTTTAATAAGAATAGAAGCTGTGAGGGTCGTATCATTTGTTTAACTAGGTAAATTAAAAATAAGGGGAAGGTGTGTACATATGTCTACAAAAAAACAGCTTTGCATTGGACTATGTTTGATTTCTAGAAAGAAAGAACAAGAGAGTATGTTTAATTCAGGGATAGATGAACAAGTAGAGTTGGCACTACAGGCAGAAAAGGCCAAGTTAGATTTTGTTTTTAAAGCGGATTATTTAGTGGCACATCCAGATTTAATTGCACGTAATAAGGGGAATGTAATTTTAGATCCAACACTATTGTTTACTGCTATTGCTTATGCAACAGAAAAAATTGGAGTCGTTACGACCGCTTCAACATCATTTTATCCACCATATATACTAGCGAGGCAACTACAATCTTTAAATTGGATAAGTAACGGCCGAGTAGGATGGAACATTGTCACATCAATTGATGGTGCTGAAAACTTTGGTGAGGCAGGGATGCCACCATCTGAGGAACGATACGCGAAAGCGGCAGAATGTACAGAGTTAGTAAGAAAACTTTGGAGGAGTCATCCTTATGAAGTTTTAAAAGAAGACAACGCAGATGTAATTAGAGAGATGGTACAGCCAATTGAGCATCGTGGTGAGCATTTTGAGGTGAAAGGTCCACTTAATATCCCGCAACATATTTCTGGGGAAATGCCTTTATTTCAAGCGGGTGCTTCAGAGTCAGGCCGGAATTTCGCGGCTTCTGTTGCAGATGCGATTTTTGCCGCAATGCCAGATGTAGAATCAGGAATCGAACTTCGTCAAGATTTAAGAAGAAGAGCAGAAAAGCATGGCCGAAAGCAAGAGGATATACGTGTATTGCCTGGTTTATATTTCTTTATTGGTGATTCATATGAAGAAGCACTAGAAATGCACAGGCAAGCTCATCAACATCTTACAAAAGAGAAGAGGTACGCTTTACTTGAAATGGTTCTCGGGTTAGACGTTAGAGGGATACCGTTAGAAAGTAAGGTTACTGAACATATGCTACCAAGTAGAAATCAAGCTGTACGTAGTAAAACACATGCCGAATTATTACGGAATTTCATCATAAAAAATGAACCAACTGTTGAGCAAATACTAGAACGACCAGAAGTTGTTGGTTCTGCTCATTGGGTCGCTATAGGCACACCACAAGATGTTTGTAAGCAAATTATGGAAAGATTTGAAGCAGGGGCACTAGATGGATTTATTGCAATTCCAGGGGGACCTCCAAAATCATTGGATTTATTCTTTAGTGAAGTCATTCCTTTATTCGTGAGAGCAGGTGTATTTAGAGAAGAGTATACAGGTTCAACCTTACGTGAGCATTTGGAGGGTAATATATCAAATGCTCTACAGTTGAAATAATTCATTATGCACAAAAAGCCTTTCAAAAGAAGGCTTTTTATTTCGAATAAAAATTCGGAATTGTCAGTTGACTTGTAGAGGCTTCTTTTTTATATTAGTAGGTATAGCAATAACTACTAATGGAAAGTGAAATCGTAGTTTTGAAATTAGAGCTATATAAATTGTGAGGGGTTACCGATGGATGAAATAATAAAGGAGTTACAAAAGTTAGGTTTTTCCCAGTACGAATGTAAAGCGTATATTGGACTATTAAAACATTATCCAGTAACAGGTTATGAAGTGAGTAAACAAACAGGCGTACCTCGTTCGATGATTTATGAAGTACTTGGCAAGTTGATGGATAAAGGAGCGGTGCATATCGTTCCTTCTGAACCAGTGAAATATGTACCAGTGCCAGCTACGGAATTAATGGATCGAATGCGAAAAGATTTTGAAAAGTCCTTTGAATTTTTAGACCGAAAATTAAATTGTTTAGAACAAGAGCGACAAATTGATGTAATTTCGCATATTCGCTCAAATGATCGTGTTTTGAAAGAAATATGCAATATAATTAATAGAGCAAAGGAAGAGTTATGGATTTCTGTATGGGAAGATCAAGTGCGTGAGATTGAACCGCTTATTCATACAAAGGAAGCGGAAGGAGTACATATATTTTCAATCTTATTTGGTGCCCCAGAAACAAAAATAGGAGCGACATTTCATCATAATTATATGACGCCTCACGTTGTTGAAAAGAGAATGGGTGGTCATTTAACTGTTATCGCACGTGATGGGGAAGAAGTATTAATTGCTAATTTTTCAAATGATAGCACTTCATGGGCCGTTACAACGTACGATCCAGCTTTAGTTCTCGTTGCTACAGAATATGTTCGGCACGACATTATGGTGGAAGAGATTACGAAGGAGTTTGGAGCTGATAAATTAGATACATTATGGCGTGAAAACATAGATTTAGTTCATGTCGTAACAGGAAAACGTACTATGGAAGAAATGGAGGGAGATAATGGTGAATAAAGCTCAAGCACATATGACACTGCAGAGCGATGATTCATTTCAGCAAGGTGTAAAGGATTGTTTACCAACTGTATTTGGATATTTGAGCATCGGTATAGCGGCTGGTGTTATTGCGAAAACAGCAGGTTTCTCGATCATAGAAATTGCTTTTATGTCCACATTAATTTACGCAGGTTCTGCTCAGTTTATATTAGCGGGTATGTATGCAGCGGGTGCCCCAGCCTCGGCAATTATTTTTACTGTGTTCTTTGTTAATTTACGTCACTTATTAATGAGTGCTGCACTCGCACCTTACTTCACCAAGATACCTCTTTTTAAAAATTTAATAATTGGTTCGCAAATTACAGATGAAACTTTCGGCGTTGCAGTGCAACAAGCAGCACAAAAAGGCTATTTAGGCGAGAAATGGATGTTGGGACTTAATGTAACAGCATATTTAAATTGGATTTTAGCTACAGTTCTCGGAGGGCTTTTTGGAGAGTGGATACCAGATCCTCATACGTACGGAATGGATTATGCGTTACCAGCGATGTTTATCGGATTATTTGTACTTCAGCTAATAAGTAGTAAACCGAAACTAGCCATTCATCTAAGTGTTGCAATTGTAGCGATTATTATCGCATACGTTTCACACTTATTTATGCCAGATAGTATAGCAGTTATTATCGCAACACTTTTAGCTGCGACAATCGGGGTGGTGATTGAAAAATGGAAGTAAGATTGGACGTATTATTCCTTTTACTAGCAGCCGGAGTTGTCACACTCGTACCACGTATTTTACCTCTTCTCGTATTTAGTAAACTACAAATTCCAGACTGGGGTTTAAAATGGTTAAATTACATACCAATTGCGATTTTAGCAGCACTTTTAGCACAAGTATTATTTATGCATGAGACAGTGCAGTGGGATTATATCATTGCGGCAATTCCTACATTTTTCGTAGCGATATATACTCGTAGTTTATTAGGAACAGTATTAACAGGAGTCATTGTAATTATTTTGTTACGTTTATTTTTCTAAAAAGGATTCAGCTCATATAATAGCGAAAGGTGTAATAACATGAAATATATAGGGGTGGTGTTATGATACTTTTAACGATAGGAGCAATATTGTTAACGTTGTTTATTTTTTTTATTATCGGCTTTATTACGTTTATGATGTTTGTTGATAAGGCGACACCTCAAATTTATTACACACCTTGTGAAACTATGACAATAAAATCTAAAGGTAAAAATAGAAGGAAGAAAAGTTGATGTTGGGCTTTTCTTCCTTTTATTTTTACATTCCTGAAAGAACTAACAACAATAATCCAAATAGAAAACTAATAGAAGAAAGGAAACCGATAGATATGGAAAAAATACGATTGTTCTTCCATTCGCGTGCGAAAACGATAAATCCTAAAACGCAAAGGAAAAACCAAATAGGTAGAAATATAAATCGACTAACTTTCTCAGGTAGTAATGAATAAAAATTTGTTAAATATAATATCCAATTCGTAAAAAATAGAGCACATACGATGAATGATTGTAAGTATGGTCGGTTTAGAAAATTTCCTTTTTTAACCGTCATAAAAATGAGAGCTAATGCTGAAATGAAGGGAATTATTAGGAATATGAGTAAAAGTAATGTAAGTGACATATAAAACTCCTTTATCATATTGTTTGCGTAAGAAACGAATCTATTAGGTTGTATGCTTGCTTTGTAGAGTGCTCGTTATATTTTTCAGTGTACGGATTTAAAAATCCATGTTCACCGTGTAGTTGATTTATTTCTAATAAAGGATTATTTTGTTGCTGCAATGTTTGGATTAAAGAGGATACTGAAAAACTAGCTTCTTGTTTAGGGAAAATAAGTAATGTAGCACATGTAGGTTTAATGTGAACATAGTCACGTATACGGGAACCGTAACATCCAATGATAAAATCTATTTTTGGATTGTTACTACAGAGCCAAGCGATGGTAGCCCCAACACTAAAGCCGATAAGTCCTATATGCGTGTAACTATTGGAAAGGCAAGTAATGAATTCTTCAATTTGCTCTTTTCCATTATCAAATCCAATGTGGTTCATAAAATGTTGATATGCTTTTTCCTCATCACTATAATGAAATACATTTTGTAATTGTAGAAGGTTAGGACAAAATACATCTATATGAGATGTAGTGAAGTGGTCTATAACATGATGCATATGATCATTCACACCGTATATTTCATGAACAACAACGAGAGCTAGTTTTTTCTTCATAGTTACAATGTACCTCTCTGAAACTTATATTCTTTCTCAACAAGGCAGATGCGCAGGTGGAAATTTTCATACCATTGCTCACGGCCTCTTTTTTTCGCTTCTTTATGTAAGGCGTTCCTTTTCCAATTTTCAATTGCTTCAAGTGACTCCCAATAAGAAATTGTAATTCCGAGTCCCGAATTATCACGTGCACTTTCGACACCTAAAAATCCAGGTTGCTGTTTCGCAAGTTCCTCCATTTTTTCGGCAACGGTACTATAGTCTGTTGTATCATTCGATAGATTAGAAGTGAATATAACCGCGTAATAAGGGCTAGTTTTTTGTGGATTAGTTCCCATTATCTTTCCTCCTTAACATATATGGTACGAATGTTCAGTTCATAGTTTGTATTGTAGCACGTAATAACAAGAACAGAAGCAGGAAGCTTCTGTTCTTGTTCAGGTGCTGAAAAACAGGGGTGAGAAGGAATATACAAATTAAGTGATACAAAGTAAGAAAAATGCCACTTCAAAAAAAAGAAGTGGCATTTTTTATATTTCCTCTAAGCTATTAACTGGAACCGTTAATTCGCGTTTTGGATTTGTTACTTCATATATGCGGGCGGTTTCGTTGCTTTCATCGACGTGTTGAATCATAACAGGCATGCCTTGAAAACTGACATTGGCTTCTTCAGATGACTCGGAAAGCTCTTTTGCGCGTTGTATATTCATTTATATTCCTCCCATCATTATTATCTTTGCAAAAAAGGAGGAATAATATACCATTTCGAGACATTTTTAAAGTTTTTGTATTATTTGTAATGTTTCTTTAATAAAAGAAGAAAAGATGGAATCCGGGTAGGATTGTATCTTTTGAGCGGCTTCTGTAGCTTCCTTCAGAGCCCTTTTTTTATCGTTAAGTTTTACATAACAAAGGGCACGATATGCACCTGCTGTTGTAAGCCACGCTTGATCAAGTGGATGGTTCATATAATCCGGCATGATATCACGTTGCAATGCTTGTAAAGCTTCCTCGTAACGTTTCAATCCGTATAAAGCTTTTCCTTTTTCAAGATAATACAATCCGTCGTCTTGAAAAAGTGGCTCATCTTTTAGTTTCTCTCGAAATTGTTCTAGATGTTTTAATGCGATTGTATATTCATTAGTAATCGTGTTGTAGTAGTAAGCTTTTAAAATATCAATAATCGCAATGGATAGAGTATCTTCTGTAAAAATGGCAAATTGCTCAGATTTTTTTATGTAATATAAATATTGTTCTTTATCAGCTGTAATGACTTTTTGGTAAGATAAAATCCGATAAAATTCGTCTGTTTTAAAATATACTTGATGCTTTTTTGAAAACTCGAGTGCCTCTAATATTGTTTTTTCACATGTTTCATAATCGCCGCATGCTAGTAAAATGATGGCTTCATATAAACATAACTCGATATGTATAATGAGATCCATTTCTAAATGTTTCTCCTCATAATCATTTCTAATACTAGCTATAAGTTGTAAACATTCACCATACTTTTTACGTGTGAATATCGTAAAGGATAATTTTAATTTTGTTTCCGTACTGTCCCGGTATAACGTATATTTTTCAAAAATAGAAGTAGCCTTTTCAACGTAATATTCAATGTTGTAATCTTTCATAATCGCCGCAGCTGTTACAAATTGTTTATATAAACGAGCGGTATTTAAAGTAGAAGGTAGCTCTTTTTGAACGATAGGTAGTAAAGTCTCATATACTTCATCACATTTATTTGCCTTTATTAGTTGTTCCATTTGTTGAATGATTTCTACAATTTCTACATCATCTTCTTCTAGTAAAAAACTCGTTTCGCATCCAAGTTTTTCAGCGATGTATTGTAATGTTTTCATGGAAGGTGTAGCTTTTCCATTTTCAATTTGACTTAACATACTTTTTGTCAGTTCTGAACCTGCTAATTCAGTTTGAGTAAGCTTTTTTTCTTTTCGTAACGTTTTAATTTTCTCGCCGAGAGTAGCCATCATATGCTCCTTTATAATCAAAAAGTTAAATATAATTAAACTTTTCGTTGTAAAAATTGGAAAGTTTTATATATAATAAGTTTAACACAATTTAACTTTTAAAGGGAGAGTGTCATAATGGGGGATGTAAGTATAGGTCAAAATGATTGGAAAATGAAGATTGCAACGAGAAATATTATTTTAATGATGATTGGAAAAATGACGTCCTTGTTAGGGGCGGGTATTTATACGTTTGCAATGGGATTATACGTATTAAAGACAACTGGTTCAGGAATGGGGTTTGCAACTACTCTTATTTGCGGATCAATACCAAGAATGATCTGTGGCCCAATTGCAGGTGCTGTAGCTGACCGTGTGAACCGAAGATGGCTTGTAATTGGCACTGATTTATTAAGTAGCTTAACAATGCTTATCATGTTTATTCTTGCTACTATATTTGGACCATCACTTCTGTTTATTTATGTATCAGCGGCATTATTATCAATTTGTGCAAGTTTTTATTCTGTTTCATTAACTTCGTCTATTCCTAATTTAGTAGATGAGGAGCGTATTCAAAAAGCGAGTGCTTTAAATCAGACGGCATCATCTTTATCGAATATTTTAGCGCCGATTATTGGAGGAGTTGTATTTGGTTTCTTTTCAATCAAAACATTTTTCCTGTTAAATAGTATTACATTCTTTTTAGCAGTTATTGTACAATTATTCATCGTATTTGATTTATATAAAAAAGAATTGGTCGAAAGTAAAGAGCATTTCTTGACGAGTATAAAAGAAGGTTTTTCATATGTGAAACGACAGCATGAAATATATGGTTTAATGAAAATTGCAGTAGGGGTAAACTTTTTTGCGAGTGCACTTTTCGTTTCGCTTCCATATATTATTATTAAAAATTTGCATTTATCCTCGAAGCAACTCGGTGTTGTAGAGGGAATGTTAGCAGTCGGGATGCTAATTGGTGCAATTGTTTTATCAGTACGTAAAGAAGTGAATAATCCGTTTCGCTCTGTTTATATTGGACTGTTTTTATTTGCGGGCTTGAGTTTATGCACAGTCTTTCCGTTGTTAGTTATCATTCCGAAAGTAGCAAGTTTTATTTACTATATCACTTTTATGATTTTAACCGGTATATCAATGATGGTTGTAAATATCCCGATGCAAGTACATATGCAAAAGACGACAGATCCAAACTATTTAGGACGTGTATTCGGTCTACTTGAAACAATTTCTACTGCAATCGCACCGCTTGGAATGATTGTATATGGATTATTATTAGATATGTTACCGACTAGCATTGTTATGATGACATTAGGTGGAGGATTATTGTTAGTTGTATTAGTTGGAGTAAAGCAGCATATGGCGAAAAAACAAGTGGATGTATCGGTTTAAAAGAAAATTTTAACAATATAAAAATGACCATATTAGTATTTTAGTTTTTGAAACTCCTTTTCATGTATGTTACAGTAAAGTGAGCAGGCAAAGAAAAGGAGAAAACATCATGAGAAAATTAAGTTTTGTAATGCTTTTTCTGTTAGTCGTAATGACTGGATGTAGTAATTATGACACGTATATTGAAACAGGTATGCAATCATTGAAAAATGAAAAATATAGTGATGCGATTATGTGGTTTGAAAAAGCGGAAAAAGAGAAATCAGGAAATGAAGCGAAGGCATATAAAGAAGTCGCTCAGTTACTAGATCGCGGTGCGACAGCATTAAAAGACGGTAAGTATTTAGAAACGAAAGATATTGCAAATGAAGTGTTACAAAAGAAAAAAGATGATGCACTTGAAAAAGCTGTGACATCAAATGCAGAGAATATGCTTCAAAAAGCAAAAGATGTGGAAGAGAAAGTAAATGAAAGAGTAGCGAAACGAAAAAAGGTAAATGAAGAAGGAATCGATAAATTAATTAAAGCTGTTGATAGTATAGATGATGTAAAAGAAAAAGAGAAAAAAGTTTCAGAAGCATTAGATAAGGCTGAAGAGGCACAAGCAAAAATTGAGGATAAGAAAAACAAATAGAGTTATAGTTTAAAAGGCTGTCGTGTATAACGACAGCCTTTTAATTTTTTTCTGCAAAAGAAGTAATACTATGTAGTAAAAAAGAAATTATTTTAGAATTCCATCTGTCCTCATGATGAATGGTATAAATATTACGCTGAAATTCAAAATCAGGGATCGGTATATAGCATAGCTCATTTCGTTGTACTTCTTGCTCAATAGCAAGTTTTGAAATAAAGGCAACCCCATTACCATATTTTAAAATTTGTTTCATCGTTTCTAATGAATCTAGTTCAATTTCTGATTGGAATGTAATGTTATGTGCTAACGTCCATTGTGTAAGTAAATCTCTCGTTGTAGATGGGTTACGATGCAATAATATACGTTCTTTTTCGATATCTTGTAATGATACATTTGTTCTTTTAGAAAGATGATGTTCTTTGGAAAAGGCAAGAACAAGTGTATCAGGCATTACATTCATTTGTTTTAGAAGTGGTTCGTCAAACGGTGCCGCAGAAATTACCCCGAGATCAATTTCATGATTTTGTAGCATCGTTCGAATTTCAGGAGCTGTTTTTACTATGAGTGTTATTTTTATATTTGGAAATTCGCATTGAAATTGGTGAACAACTTCTGGTAAAAGATAAGTCGCGGGTACATAACTAGCACCAATTGTTATAGCGCCTTTATTAAAATCTTTAAACTCTTGTGTGACCCGCCTAGCTTCTTTCATAAGTGCATCTATTTTACAAGCATAATGATGCAATGCCTCGCCAGCTTCTGTTAAGAAATACCTTCCGGAACGTAATTCAAATAAAGGCACACCAAGTTCCTCTTCTAAGCTTTTTATGTGAAACGTAATAGTAGGTTGTTTAACGCCAAGTTTTTCTGCAACAATAGTAAGCTTTTTGTATTTCTTAATAAGCACTACAATTTCTAATTTTAAGAGATTCATGATAAGTTGGCCCCTTTTTCTTCTAACTATAGAAAAAATCTATAGAAATAAATAGTTTATTAGAGATTTTTTAATTTAATCTTTACAGTACATTAACATTCAGTATAAAACTTCCAGATAGAATGAAAGCAGGTTAAGAATGAGGGGAGAGAGGTGAAACGATGGATATTAAAATTCATGGATTAGAAAAGGCATTTGGGAAAACACAGGCGTTAAAGCCGTTACAGATTGTAATGAAAAAAGGGGAATTCACCACACTTTTAGGACCTTCAGGATGCGGGAAAACGACTTTACTTAGAATGATTGCAGGGCTTGAGGAACCGGATAAAGGTGAAATATATTTTGGAGATAAGTGCATGTATTCTTCTGCTAAAAAGATAAAAACATCTCCTCATGAGCGGAATATCGGCATGGTATTTCAAGATTTTGCTTTATGGCCGCACATGACTGTATTTGAAAATGTTGCATTTGGTTTAAGGGCTACAAAGCAAACGAATCACTTAAGAGAAAAGGTAGAAGATGCGATAAAGCGAGTTCGTTTGCAAGGTATGGAGAAAAGATATCCGCATGAACTCTCAGGTGGACAGCAGCAACGTGTCGCATTTGCTAGAGCAATTGTAACGAAACCTCATTTTATTTTGTTCGATGAACCGTTAAGTGCACTCGATGCAATTTTGCGAGAAGAAATGCGATTAGAACTTATGGACATCGTTCATTCAATTGGTTTAACGGCATTGTATGTAACACATGATCAAACAGAAGCTATGTCAATGTCAGACCAAATTATTGTCATGAAGCAGGGTGAAGTATTACAAAAAGGAACACCAGAAGACATTTATGTGAAACCGTCTCATGAATTTGTTGCAAAATTTGTTGGTAAGGCAAATTGGCTTGTAGAGGGGAAAAAAATGATTCGTCCAGAGCATGTGAGCTGGACAAAAAATGACTTGTGCGAAATGTATACAGGTGAAGTTCAGCACGTTACATATGTAGGAGAACGTTATGAAGTGAAAGTAAACATGGGGACACTCGGTGTATGGACAGCTTATCACAATAGTAAGCTAAGCGTTGGTAAACCGGTATCGTTATATGTACCAAAAAAATGTATTCATCATATAGGGGGAGAATCGTATGAAGAAATTCAGTTCGCTTAAGTCTTTATTTGTATGTACTTTACTATTTTCTGCTGTAGTAACAGGTTGTAGCTCAAAGACAGGCAGTGTAGATGCAAAAAATAAAAACGCTAATGAAAAGAAAATTGTTGTATATAGTGCAGGACCAAAAGGATTAGCAGAAAAAATTCAAAAGGACTTTGAAAAGAAAACAGGGATAAAAGTAGAAATGTTTCAAGGAACAACAGGTAAGATTTTAGCAAGAATGGAGGCTGAAAAGAAAAATCCAGTCGTTGACGTTGTCGTACTTGCTTCTTTACCAGCGATGGAAGGATTAAAAAAAGATGGGCAAACGTTAGCTTATAAAGGAGCAAAACAAGCTGATAAGCTTCGTTCTGAATGGTCGGATGATAAAGGACATTATTTTGGATATAGTGCTTCAGCATTAGGAATTGTGTATAACACAAAAAATGTGAAGACAGCACCTGAAGATTGGAGCGATATAACGAAAGGAGAATGGAAAGGGAAAGTGAATCTTCCAGATCCAGCACTTTCAGGTTTAGCTTTAGACTTTGTAACAGGATATGTGAAAAAGAATGGACAAGATGGATGGAATTTATTTGAACAGCTTAAGAAAAATGAAGTTACAGTAGCTGGGGCAAACCAAGAAGCGTTAGACCCAGTTGTAACAGGTGCGAAAGATATGGTAATTGCGGGTGTTGACTATATGACGTACAGTGCAAAAGCAAAGGGTGAACCGGTTGATATCGTATATCCAAAAAGCGGAACAGTCATTAGTCCACGTGCAGCAGGCATTATGAAGGATAGTAAAAATGTAGAAGGTGCAAAAGAGTTTATTGATTATTTATTATCAGATGATGTGCAAAAACAAGTTTCTAAAGCGTATTTGTTGCCCGGTAGAAAAGATATAAAAGCTGAAAATAGACCGAATGTAGAAGAGATTCCAGTATTAAATATTGATTGGAAAACAGTTGAGAAAGAACAAGATGAAATAGCAAAACAATTTAAGAAAGTATTTCAATAAGATGGTGATTACATGGTAAATCGATTCGTAACAGTAAGACAAGTTGGAATGACAGTAGCGTTGTTACTTGTGGCGATGTTAATCGTCATTCCGATTTTTCTCATTTTATTTTCTAGTGTATATGAAAATAGCAGTTGGAATTTTTTAAAGCCTTTTGAAGTCATGCAGAGTGGTGGATTAGCTGGAATTTTTCTAAATTCGATGCTTCTAGGTGTACTCGTTGTAATAGGAGCTACAATATTTGCGTTTCCATTGGCGTTCATTATGAGCAAAACAGATGTAGGAAAGTATAGTAAGTTAGATATTGTTTTTATGATCCCATTTATGACCCCGCCCTATATCGGATCGATGGGCTGGATTTTGTTCATGCAACCTAACGGTTATTTTGAACAATTTTTTCCGGCTTTAAAGCCGATTTCATCATCGTTTTTTAGTTTAGGCGGTATGGTTTTAATTATGAGTCTGCATTTATTCCCATTCCTTTACTTCATGTTGAAAAACACGTTACTTCAGATTGGGAGTAGTAAAGAAGAAGCTGCAGCAGTTCATGGTGGAAGTTTTTTCTATCGTTTAAGAAAAATAATACTACCGTTATTGTTATCAAGTTATGTAATGGGCGCTTTACTCATTTTCGTAAAGACGATTGCTGAATTTGGAACACCAGCTACATTCGGACGTAGAATAGGATTCCATGTGTTAACATCTGAGATTCATAAATTTATCTCTAGTTGGCCGATTGATTTTGGCAGTGCCACAGCATTATCTTCTTTATTACTTAGTGCGTGTATGCTCATTTGGTATATGCAAAATGTATTGAATCGAAAGTATACATATGCAATGGTTAGTGGAAAAGGTGTGAAATCTAAAAGGTATACTTTGTCTATATTTGCGCGCGTTATAGCATGGGTTTATGTAATTGGCTTACTAATAGTAGCAATTGGAATCCCATACTTTTCTATACTTATTGCTTCTTTGTCGAAGTTAAGAGGCGGTGGCTTACATTTTAATAACTTTACAACAAGCCATTATGAAGCATTATTTACAATTGGTTCTCCGGGATTAGAAGCTTTATGGAACAGTTTTCTTTTTTCACTCGTAACGGCGATTGTTGCTGTAATTATTGGCGTATTTTTGGCGCTTATGATTCGAAAGGGGAAAAAGTCCTCTGAAAAATGGCTTGATATGTGCGGCATGTTACCGAATATGGTACCAGGAATAGTGATGGTTGTAGGGCTTATTTTATTTTGGAATTCACCCTATATGCCTATGTCAATTTACAATACACCAGTCATGGTTATCGTAACGTATGTTGTTCTCTTTTTACCTTATACGGTGCAGTATGTAAAAGCATCGCTCGGACAAATTGATGATTCTCTTGTACAGGCAGGAAGTATTTTTTCCGGGAATTATATTTATATTTTTAGAAAAATAATATTGCCGCTTATTATTCCAGGAATTCTTGCTGGATGGGCGATGACATTTACGATTTCGATAAGAGAGTTAGTAGCATCGCTTCTCGTACTACCTCCATCAGTAGAAACGTCAGCAACGTTTATTTTTGCTCAATTTGAACAAGGAGAAGTATCTATAGGAATGGCAATGGCTGTTGTTTCTGTTGGGCTTACAACAATGTGCTTATTACTTCTGCAACATATGGAGCAAAAACGAAAAGGGGTAGCATGATGAGGATGGAAGTATGGGGAGGAGCGGGAGAATACGGTCGTTCCTGCTATTTTGTAAAAAATAAAGAGACAAAAATAGTATTTGATTGTGGTATTAATCGATCATATGAGGATAGTTATCCCAAAATAGAAAGAGAAGTTGTTCCGTTTTTGGATGCAGTATTTTTATCACATATTCATGAAGACCATACGATGGGTTTACCTTTATTGACGAAGTATGGATATAAGAAAAAAATTTGGACGACTCGTTATACGAAGGAGCAACTTCCAGCTTATTTTGAAAAATGGGGAAACTACAATCTTTCAAAAGGGTGGAATTTACCTTATAACGATCAAAATATTAAAGATTTAAATTATGTATGTATTGATGAGATTAGTAATCCAAATGAATGGATACAGATTACACCGACGTTGAGGTTTCAATGGGGGTATAGTGGGCATGTATTAGGAGCTGTTTGGTTTTTAGTGGATATGTGTAATACATACGTATTTTATTCTGGTGATTATTCAGCAGAATCTAATATACTACGAGCTAATTTACCTGAAAATTTGCGAAGCGATATAAAAATTGCAATTGTAGATGCCGCTTATCACACTGATGATGTTTCACAAAAGGAACGAGTAGACGAATTATGTGCAGAAATTGAACGAGTTGCTCAAAATAAAGGAACAGTATTACTACCACTGCCCTCACTTGGTAGGGCGCAAGATATAGTATTTTATTTATATGAACGATATAAAGAACTTCCAATTATAGTAGATAAAGAAATTTTGGCTGGATTTGAAGAGATGTTCATATATAAAGATTGGTTAAAAAATAAAGAAAAACTTGAACGGGTTGTGGAGGTTTTAAAAAGAAACATAATAGTTATGGATAATGACATTTGTATGCAAAATAGTTACGGAATAGTTGTAATGAGTGATGCGAATATGCAAACGAAACGAGCACAGTTGTATTATGAACAACTTCGGCATGAAGAACGAAATTCGATTATCTTTACTGGACATATTGCTAAAGGAAGTTTTGCAGAAAAAGTTTTGAAGGAACGTGTAGGTAAAGAATGTAGGGTGAAGCGAGTTCCATATAAAGTTCATCAAAGTATAAGTGACGTTAAGGAAATGTTAAATACACTATTACCAGAACATACGGTGTTAGTACATGCTTTGAAAGAGGATACGGATCGATTACAACAAAAGCTAAGCACAGCAGGATATGAAAATGTGTATTCACTTGCAATGGAATGTGTAGAAGTCATATAAAATGTAAAGGAGATTGGTATATGAAAAAAGTATTTGTATTCGTAAGTATTTTCTTTTGTTGTTTCCTTTATAACGTTAAGGAAGGTTTTGCTGCTAGTTCAATGAAACCTAGCTTTGAAGTGAAGTTATTATTAAAGCCAGAACAAGTATTAGGTTATAACAAAGAGATGAAGCAAGAGGTACTAGAATATTTTCAGGCTGGTACAAATTATGAAAGAATACAGGTGCAATTTTTAGATACGGCAAATAAAAATTTAAGTAATGAAGGTTGGTTTGCGAGAATTCGAAAGAAAGAATTTAGTAAAGATTTTGAGCTAACATATAAAAAAAGATATCCTACTCAAAATGGTGTAATTCAAGAAGCACTAGAAGTGGCTAAAAAGGATGGATTTGATAGTAAAACTGATAATTATGAGGCGGAAATAGATTGGGGATTTGAGAAGAAAACGTTAAGTATTTCAAATAAGAAAAGTTACAGTGCTAAAGGATATGGAGTACTTGATTTACCAAACGAACGAGTTGCTCAAAACATGTTAATAGAAAAGTTGCCAGGGAAAATGAACAAATGGTTGTATACGAATTGGGGAGAAGAAATGCTCAAGAATTCTCGTATTTATGGTCCTGTATTAATGAAACGGTATACAGGTGAATTTGAAAATATAAAAACGAATATTGAAATTTGGCCATTAAGTAATACCGGGAAGATAGAAGATGACTTCGTAATAGAAGTGTCGTTTAAAACAAATGAGGAAAGTATCGCGACAAAACAAAGAGAATTATTAATGGCGAGTATAGAGAAAAAAGGATGGTTGTTACCGAAAGATAGTTTGAAGACAGAGCTTATTTTTCAGTAAATAGGAAAGAAGGAATCTATGTGCCATGGATTCCTTCTTCTAATATATGAGCATTAAGCTAAATCAGCTGACACGAACATATCATTATTTTGAAGGTTTTTAGAGCGTAAACTATAAGCAACTACCTTCTTTTTATGTTGTTTTACTACATCAACATGCTCTTCATGACTATAAATATAAAATGTAAAATCTTTTTTGCCACGTTTTGCATTGATAATTAAAGGAGTGCCTTCATTGTGTGGTGGTGCATAATAGCGATCTAAAAATAATCCTTCGTTAAAATCATGAATAATTTTGGATTTCTTTTCGCCTTCTAAGTTATTTCCATTGATTGTAACAGTCACATTCTCTTCTTCAAGTTGTGGATGTGTTTCGTACTTGCTAATAATGGATTCAATAGCAGAGTTAGGAAGGCTAGAAACAATAATTTTAAATGCTCCAAATACAACTAACATTACAATAAACCAAGTCGTCATAGTATTTCATCCCCTTTATCCCACAGTAACGGTCCGTAAAATCCTGGTTGGTGCGGGCTAATAATCAGTGTGGGATAGATACCCCGTACTGACTAAAATTTCACTTTATCCTATTTAACAATATAACTCATGTGGCAATAGTACATATGGTGAAGTTTTGTATAATTTGTGAAAAATATTCCATTTTTATGAACGAAATATTAGAAAAATCAATTTTGTTACAAAAAGTTGAAATCGAAGTATTTTAAAAGAAAAAGGTTTATAATAAAAATATAACTAATAACAACATTACTAATTATAAGGAAGTGTAACTATGAGTACTGTAACAATCGTATATGGTATTATTCTTTCTACAATTATTGTTTTATTTATTGTCGGGGTATCGCGTTATATTCATAAGTGGAAAGAAGGAGTTGCGAAATTAATTCACATTGAAGAAGAACTTAGTGATTTAATGTTACATCATGGTAAGTAAAAAGTTTATTTTTTAACTAAATAATGTGAAAAAAATCACAAAACATGCTCTCATCATGAAGGCATGTTTTTTTGTTATGTTGTTAATAGGCACATTTATAAAATTTCCCCATACGATACAGTGTAAAATCAGAAATGTTCGGAGCGGGAAAGAGGGATTGAATGAGTAATTCAGGTTATGTTACAGATAATAAAAATTTAAAGAAAAGCTCAGGAACGCCAAACCTTTTCTTTGATTCGAGAAAAAATGTCTTTTTTAAAAGAGATGAGAAAAACGTTGCATATGAAGTTACCTCAACGCAGTTACCTGCGATGATAGGAGGGGCGTTTGTTGATTTGTTTATGACAAAAGGGCATATGCGGGAACCACATTGGCATCCGAATGCGTGGGAATTAGATGTTGTTGTATCAGGAGAAGCAGTTACATCCATTTTAAATCCCGAAACGAATCAATTGCAAAATTATCATGTGAAAGCGGGGCAAACTGTCTTTATTCCAATGGGATGGTGGCATTGGATTACAGCGGTAACAGAGGAAGTACAATTACATTTGTTCTTTAATAACGATCAGTTTGAAACAGCGGAGGGATCAGACATACTTAGATTAACACCGCCAGAAGTATTTCAAGCTGCATACGGTGTAAGTGCAGAAAAATTAGGAAAGGACCTTTCGCCAATTAAGGAGTCAGTTGTAATTGGTCCTCCTAACTCAAATCGACTAAATAGAGTTAAAGAAAGTGACGACTCAAATATAGTTGTTACGTTAAATGGACAAATAACATCATGTGAAATAGAGTAACTCTTTCTTTTTTTAGGAAGAGTTACTCTGTTTTGTATAATTTTGTATTTTTATTCGTTATAATTATTATATAGAAGGGAATTTATAGAGGGGGCATATTGTGAACATATTAAAGATTATAGGAATTGTTGCAGGAGTCATTGTAGTAGCTGTTATAGCTTTCTTTGTTATTATGAAGTACTATTTGTCAAAAGAAGATCCTGATTACGTATTAAACTACATAAAAGAACATAAAGGTGATGAAACATGTTCATTACTTATTAGAAAAAACGGTGAAGTAGTAACATCTGTAAATGAAAATAAAAAATTACCATTAGCAAGTACGGCAAAAATCGTAATAGCAGTTGAATTTGCTAAGCAAGTGTCAGAAGGAAAAATAAGTCGAGATGAACAAATTTCATTGCAGGATTTAGAAAAATATTATGTTAAAAACACTGATGGTGGAGCGCATCCTGACTGGTTAGAAGATTCAAAAGTGAGAGAGTTAGTGCAAAATGGACAGATTGCTTTAGAAGAAGTGGCTAAAGGGATGATTCATTATAGTTCTAATGCGAATACAACATATTTGTTAGATAAGCTTGGAATAGAAAGAGTAAATGATAGTTTAAAAGAGTTAGAACTTACTAGTCATGACAAGTTCTCTTCGTATACTGCTTCATTATATATGAGAGGGTATGTAGAAAAAGAGCTTAATGAGCCAGAAAATCAATCGTTAGAAATGATACGTAACATGTCTAATGATGAATATAATAAACACGTGTTACAAATACATGAATGGATGAAAGATGAAAGTGAATGGAAGAAACGTGATATACCATTAAAAATAGATATGGAATTCCAGCGTATTTGGTCAGATCGATTAGTGAGTGCAAATGCTAAAGATTATTTGAGTTTAATGGAAAAGATAAATAGTAGAAATTATTTTCCAAAATCAATGCAAGATGAAATTGATAATGTTTTTAAAGGAACAGTTGAAAATAGTAAGTTGGAATATGCTGGTCAAAAAGGTGGTTCTACCGCATTCGTATTGACAAAAAGTTTGTATACTACAGATAAGAAAGGGAATAAGGTAGAAGTTGTAATTATGTTTAACGATATAGAAGATCAAGTTGCATATCAAAAGCTGAGAAATAATATAGATTATTTTATTCAAGATGCTATAACAGATGAAGAATTCAGAAGGAAGTTATAATGGAATAATTTTATTATGTAAACAAAAGAGCGCTTTTTAAAAGGCGCTCTTTTCTATTCATGATACAGGATTTCCTATTTACTGCATGGAATATAGATTGAAACTAAGAAAGGAAGTTGAATAATGACTACAGTATATTTCGTTCGCCACGCTCACTCTACATATACAAAGGAAGAAAGGGAACGTCCCTTATCTGAAGAAGGAGAGATTGATGCAGGTAATGTAACAAGTTTGTTAAAGGATAAAAACATTGATGTTGTTATTTCTAGCCCGTATAAAAGGGCGATTCAAACCGTGCAAGGAATTGCGAATACATATAATTTATCAATACAACTGGAAGAAGATTTACGGGAAAGGTTATTAAGTAAAGAGCCAGTAACAGATTTTAATGATGCTATTCAGAAGGTATGGGAAGACTGGACTTTTGCATACGAAGGCGGAGAATCAAATGATGTAGCGCAAAGACGCGCTGTAATATGCATGCAAAGTATATTAAAAAAATATAAAGGTAAGAATATTGTAATAGGTACTCATGGGAATATTATGGTATTACTAATGAATTATTTTGATTCGAAATATGGTTTTCAGTTTTGGAAAACCCTTCATATGCCAGATGTGTATAAATTAACTTTTGATAATAATTGTTTCAGTTCTGCTGAAAGAATACAGTCTACAGATTATCAGATAAATAATTTGTAAAAGTTTATCAAAAAAAGAGGAAAGGGAGAAGGTATTGTAGAAGTATGACTTTGTAACATAAAAAATATTGGTTAAAGGAGGCTGTTTACATGTTTGAGAAAGAGAAAGAAGGGCTTATTGAAGTTCACAACGTATATGAAATCGCACCAGCAGATGGAGCAATTATAGGTATGGCAACGGAAGAAGAAATGGAGATTGCTGCTGAACTAGAGTTACAGTACTATGCCCATTCTCGTTTATTAGAAGCAAATATTCAGTTAGACGGTTCCTCCTATAAAGAGTTACTTCAGGAGTTCCAGGAGTACGAAAGAAAATCAATGAACTTTTGGAGAGCAATACATAAACGTTTAGCTGTGCCATGGGCATGGGTACTACGTATTGATGTTGCGAACGGTCCTATATATGTAAGCAATGGGAGTTCGTATTATGAAGAAGTCGATGATGAAGAAGACTATGAATAGATAAGTAAGGAAGCAGCTTTAGTTGCTTCCTTTTTTTATTTACAATAAGTGAATGGCTTCAATGATAGCATCTGGACGATCGTTTTCTATCCCGTGACTAGCATGTTCAGCCAAAATGTATTGGCTGTTTATTGAGAGATTTAATTGTTCACGAATAAGTTCTTGCCACATATCTTCAAGTTGTGTAGCTTCTTCTTTTGGCATACCGCCCTCAATTAATTGAGCAATAGAATATTGAGGATCTCTACCGATAACAATTAATGGTATTTCTAATGTTTTATGTTGTTTTTTTATTGAGCGAGCACAATTTTTCCACTCGGATAGTTCAGAAGCTGTCGCTTTATATAATGAAGGAGAGGTAGAAAATTTGATATGCTGTTTTGTTGTATTGACGAGCATAGATTTTAGTTCATTATAAAGTGCGTCTGCATCCATGTTGGAGTAAGGATAATATTTTTGTAGCCACATATCATCAGAATCAGTTTGATCAGAAACTGGTAAATGAAGCTCATCTAATCGGTGTAAGTTCATGGAAGTAGAATCAACTAAAAGAAGTGCTTGCAGCCTATCTTCATGTAACATTGCAAAATGTTGTGCACATAACCCTCCATAGGAATGGCCGATTAGAATGATTGGCTTGTGAATATGGAGTTTGTTTAGTAACATATGTAGTTCCTTTGTAACTTGCCTTGCTGTATGTGGAGTATTTCCTAGCTCACTTTTTCCGTAACCTGGGCGATGGTATGAAACAACTGTAAAGTGTTGTGAAAGCTCTTCTATAATAGGGAGCCAATCATAAAATGAGCAAGTCATTCCTGTTTGAATGACTACAGTTTGTTTACTGTTACCTCTTATATATACTTCTACAGTTTGTCCAAATATCTCTATTGATCTATTAATAGTAATTCCCCCTAAGCTTGAAATACTTTTTGGCAAGTAAAGACGATACACCAGGCACATATGCCGAAGAGTATAGATGTACTAAGTGAAAAGGAGTTCTTTAAACCGATATAAACAATAAATAATAGTAGTGCGGATGCAGGAAATCCATATAATACGCCTAAAGCGAATTGACTTAATTCTTGTTTACTCCCACCTTCGAAAGAAATCCAAAATAGGCTTAGTAAACTAACGAGTGGAAGGGCAGCGATAAAGCCGCCTATCGTACTATAATGTTTAGCGACTTCAGTAATAACGCCGATAATAAGTGCCGAAACGATTACTTTAACGAGGAAATGCATATTTTGCCTCCTTCGCTAATAACGAAAAGGCTTTTTCAATTAATTGTTGTTCTTCTTTTGATAACTGTGATTCTAATATTTTTATCTTTTCTTTATCTAGTAAAGTATGCTTTTCTAATACTTCAATGCCTTCTTTCGTTAAAGTAAGGTTTACAACCCTTTCATCGTGTTTGTTTCTTTCTTTTATAATAAATCCTTTTTGAATAAGGCGCTTTACGTGTTCAGATGCTGTGTTATGAGAGAGACTAAGCTCAGTAGCAACTTTTCCAATTGTTATATCTTTCTCACGAGAAACGATTTGTAAAATACGAATAGCTTGGTGAGAAAGGTTGTCTTCATATTCATATCGTAAGTGATAATAAATACTTTCCCAATGTTGATTAATGTCTTTCATAATGATAAATCCTCCTATTTTTATATCGTATAGTAAGATATATTCGTTGATTAAGAAGTAAAATCCTTTTATTTTCATTAAAAATGTTGAAAAAGTTTATTTTTATTGAAATATAAGGTAATCTATGTGTAAAGGTATACATTTAGCAAGAGAGAGGATGATAGCTGTGAATACATTTAAATGGATTAGTCATGAAAAGATGTATGTAGATCAAATACATGTTGAAAAATGTGGTCCTCTTTCAGTCGGCGTATATGGAGGAAATCAAGAGAGTGATGCATATGAAAGAGGAGATGCAGTGCTAGCTTGGTGGGATCCGAAATTAGAATTTGAATTTGTTATGATTTTTGATACACATCATAAAACGAAAAATATACATTATATAATAGAAGCGATTTCAGAAAGAGAAGAAAAACTAAAAGAGTTATTTTCATACCCAATCCATTTAGCATTTCATCATACACATATGTATTTATTAGCGTTATTTACAGATGAGCTCTTTATCGAGAAATGTGACCAAGATGATGAGGAACTTGCATGTTTAATTTGTTTACGAAAAGGTGAGTTCTTATATTGGCTATCAGTTGGTGATTGCTTCGCGTATTTATTCCATTCAGAGCAAACGAAAAATGGAAAAGGTAGGCTAAATAAGCGTAAGAACTATGAGTATATAGGAAGAAAAAATGTTTTTGCAGCGAATACACCTTGTTTTACATCAGGGGTAAGGGGATTAGAAAAAGGTCAGAATCACATTGTAATGGCAACGGATGGTATTTTAGAGTGTGATAAACTAAAGTTTGATGATGATCAATCTTTAGTAGAAATATTACACGACGGATCTTGTTTACAGATTGAGCCTGTATTAACAAATGTACTTCAGTGGAAAGGTAGAGATTGTGCCACTATTATTGGATGGTCCATCGATACTGAAAATAGACAATGTGCCAATTAATAAATGAAAGAGAGTTCAAGGGTTTTTGTCCTTGAACTCTTTTTTGTTAAGCAATATGAATATGATACGTTTTTAACCATTCATTTACTTGTAGCATATACTCCATAGCACTTCTTGCTTCAAAATTGGTAATCTCTTTGTTACTTTGATCAGCAATTGCAAGTAATATGGAATGGTTAATGAGTGAGAAAACAGGATTGTTTTTATTACTGCACATATCAAGCGTTAAATTGCGGATTGTTTGTAAATAGTGTGGATCCTGTGAAGTAGGGTAAGCGCTTTTTCTTCTATTTCGCACATCATCAGGTAAAGCTGGTTTCAGCGCTCTACGTAAAATTCCCTTTTCGATATTATCAATACTTTTAATATTGAAAGGAACGTTCCATAAATATTCAACTAATCTATAATCGCAAAACGGTACACGAACTTCAAATCCTACAGCCATACTCATACGGTCTTTACGGTCGAGTAAGAACGGAAGGAATCGTGTTAAAAATAAATAAAACATTTGACGCTGTTTCGCTTCTTTTTTACTTTCACCTTCAAGAGTAGGTATTTCAAGAGCAGCCTCATGGAATCGTTTATTAATGTACTGCTCAGGATTACATTGAGTTGTTACGTCGTTTAATAATAGAGAAGATGTGTTTTTCCAGTTTGTTAACCACGGAAACTTATCTACATATAATAGTTCTTCTTGATGAAACCAAGGATATCCCCCGAATACTTCATCAGCAGATTCTCCAGATAAAGCTACGGTTGCATCTTTTTTCATTTCGCAAAATAGTAAATAAAGTGAAGTTTCCATTTCGCCAGCACTTGGTAAATCTTTTGCATGGAGGGGAACGAATAAGTGATTTGCTAATTCTTCAGCATTCACAATAATATCATGATGCGATGTCCCTACATGTTCAGAAACACGTTTTACCCAAGGAGCGTCTAAACCAGTGCGAGCAAATGTCAGTTCGAAATCTTTCGCGCTATTTAAAAAGTCGATTGAATATGTGTGAAGTGTTTTGTGTTCCTCTCTAAATTCTTTACCTGCCAGTGCAGTAATACCACTAGAATCTAATCCGCCTGATAACATACAAACGAGGGGAACATCAGCAATTAATTGTCTTTTTACTGTATCTTGTAAAATAGATAAAATATGAGAAGATGTGTCTTGGGTAGAGTCTGTATGGATCTTACTTTCTAAATTCCAATACTTCTTAACTACTTTTTTATCACGTGTGAATGTTATAGAATGTCCAGCACGAACTTCTTGAATATGTTTAAAGACGCCACATCCTGGAGTTCGAAATAAGCCTAATCCAAATATTTCATTTATTCCATCCGCATCAATTTCAGCAGGAACAGATGGATGAGCTAATAACGCTTTTATTTCAGATCCGAAAATAATACTGTCATTTCTTTCTGTATAAAAGAGTGGCTTTACGCCTAAATGATCACGTGCTAAAAACAGTTGTTGCTTCTGATCATCCCATAAGGCGAAAGCGAAAATTCCGTTTAAATGTTGTACGCAGTCTTCTTTCCATTCTAAATAAGCATGTAGTAACACTTCTGTATCTGAATGAGTTTCAAATGCATGACCACATTTTTGAAGCTGCTCTCTCAGCTCACGAAAATTATAAATTTCTCCATTATAAGTAAGAGCATACGTATAATCACCGGCACGGAATGTTTTTGGCTGCGTCCCACCTTCTGGGTCAATAACAATTAAACGTCGGTGTGCAAAGGCCGCACGAGGAGAAAACCAAAATCCTTCAGCATCAGGACCGCGATGCTGAATACTATTCGCCATCTTTTCTAAAATAACATGTTCATTTGAAAGATCTTTCTTCCAATCTACCCAACCTGTAATTCCACACATACAAATTTCATCTCCTAATTTAAAATTATAAAAGTAGATTAATTAAATGAAATGTACACTAGGTTAAAGAGTGTCTGCATAAATAGTGTACTACACTAATTGAATTACAGACTTGAGAAAATTTTCTTCAAGCTTATATTTATATGAGACAATGGCTAAGGAAAAGTATTCCATTACATACAAAAAATAAAAAAGATGAGAGAAAAAAATTTCCAAAACGTTATATAGGGTGTAAAAGCTTTTACAAAAAAATAAGGGGAATCGCTACATGAAATCAAATGAGAAAAATTTTATAAAAAGATTACAGCGGCAGAAGGAAGATGCGCTAGAATTTGTTGTCGATACATACTTACCGCTCATAAAGGGGATAACGCACAAAGTTCTTCTTCCGGTTCAAAATGATGGACTCATAGAGGAATGTGTAAACGATATATTTCTTTCCATTTGGAATAATGCAAATAAATTTCATGGAGAGCCGAATGATTTTAAAAAATGGATTGCAGCGATTGCAAAGTTTAAGGCGATTGATTATTACCGGAAAGCGACTAGAACAGTAGAAATTATTTCAGATGAGTTTCATATTAGTACAGAAAAATCGGCAGAAGATGAATTAATCGTTATGGAAGATAGGGAAGAGTTATTGAAGCTTATTAATCAATTAGAACCGTTAGATCAAAAGGTGTTCATTATGAAATATCTTCTCGGTATGAAGACAGAGGAAATCGGTGACAAGTTAGGATTAACCAGGGCGGCGATCGATAATCGTGTGTACCGGGGAAAAAAGAAACTACAACAAAATGCTACGAATATTAGTTTTGGAGGTAGTGCAATATGAAAGACATTTATGAACTATTAAATGACATTGATATAGATGAAAAAGAACTTGAGGAAATTGAGGCTTCTGAAATTGAAAAAGAAAAAGTAAAACGTAATGTAAAACAATCGATACGTATGAAGAAAAAGATGAAAAGTTGGAAAAAGGGTGTCGCTGCTGCATCTATTTTAGTAGGATTATCAGTTGCAACGCTTGGTATCGGGTTTCCTACATATGCAGGGGGATTGCCAATTGTAGGTGACATATTCCGATTTTTAGATAATGGTAGAACAGGGTTATATGAAAATTATAAAGAGTTTTCGACTGAATTGAATATGACGAGGGAGAGTAATGGGGTTAAGGTTACAATTAATGATGCTGTGTTCGATGGTAGAACAATTACAATCACATATTCTATTGAAAGCGAAAAAGATTTAGGAGAGAAACCGTTCCCATTTGGAAGTCCGCAAGTGATGGGCTTTAATGGTGGAGGAGGTAGTTCGGACGTGACAAAAGTTGGAGAGGGAAAATATGTAGGTATGACTACGATGAGTGGTCATGGTAGTGAAAGGTTAGATGTTGCAAATGTTTGGTGGGACATAGAGGCAATAAATATGTATGAGGAAAAGAAATCTATAAAAGGGAATTGGAATTTTGCCCTTACTGTTAAGGGAATGGATAGTAAAGAAATTAAGCTTCAAGGAATTTCTGAAAAAGAAGGAATAAAAGTAAACATAGATAAAATGGAAGTAACCCCGATGTCCTTTATCGTTTTTTACAATCAGGAAGAATCTAAGGCATTACGGAGTATATGGGATAGCGCTGATGTGGAATTAGAAATAAAAGATGATTTAGGAAATAAATATGCAGGTGAAGGAAATGGCGGAACTAGTACAGTAGCAGAGCCACATAAAAGTAGTTGGAGTGCTACATTCCAAAAGTTAAACGAAAATGCAACAAAGCTTATCGTTACACCTCGTGTGCACTTGCGAGTTCATACACCTGAAAATCATGGTGGAGTGGAATATGTGAATGGAAAAGAGAAGAAAATTGAAGTGCCGAAAAAAGAAGCGAAGAGTAAAGATATTGTTCTAGATGATATCGTAATTGATTTAAAGAAATAAAAGAGAGACTGCCTAAAAACATTAGGCAGTCTCTTTTTCGTTAAAAACTAGTTACGAGTAACGCATGCGGATGCTGCGTTTTATACTCATCTTTCCACGGAATATTTAGTTGTTCCCACGATTCGCCGCTATCATTGGATTGAAAGACGCCATTATTATTTAAAGTGTAAAACGTATGTGGTTCGGCTGGATTTGTAGCAAACATCGAAATGACTGTACCAATTGCAGATGGTAGACCTTGCTGTACTTGCTGGAACGGAGTATCTTTCGTTTTCCGATAAATATAAGATTCATAAGGAATACGGTGATGAGCAAGGTCGGCACTTGGTGCGGCAGAAACAAGAATTGTATCGCAATCAGCGGGATCGATAGCCATGCTGTATAAATAATGATGCTCAAGTCCGTCACTACATGAGATCCAGCTGTTTCCACTGTTATAACTTTCAAGATATGCACGATCAGGTCCGCCCATAAATCCGTCACCACATGATGCATAAAGGCGATTTGGGGCTTCAGGGTGCATGAGTAATTGATGAGCATCGATAGGAGCACCGAATTTTTTATCAATCCATGTATGCCCTTTATCATTACTTTGAATAACAGCACCAGCTTCGATTGAAACATGGAGTGTATTTGGATTGTTTGGATCAACTGTAATCCAGCGTACGTGATGGGTAAAAGGTCTAGGCGGAAAAGCCCACGTATAAGAAGATAATAATGATTTCATATTTTTAAGTTCAGTCCACGTTTCACCACCATTTTCTGAACGGAATAAAGCACTAGGTTCTGTACCTACATAAACGACGCCGTAGCCGTTAACTTGTTCATTTGAGCTTATCGTTATAGAAGTAATAGAAGAGTGTAAAATACCATCCTCTTTAGGGAAATCAAAGTAACGATATGAATCTCCAATTGGTCTCCACGAATCCCCGCCATCGTCACTTAGCCATAAACCTCGTCCAAATGTGCCGCAATAAACACGATTTGTTTGGAATGGATCAACCACAATACAGGTAGGTTGCATATTTTGTAAATGATATGTGGTTTCATAGTTACCATATTGTTCTTTTACTACAACAAGTTCACGCTCCATGCAGAGAAATAGTCGTTTCAATTTTGTAACCCCCTTAAAAATTCTTTCATTAGTAAACAATATGAAAATAAAAAAGAAGTAGTCTTGTTTTTAGTTGAGAAAAAGGACTTGTTTGAAAAGTAGCGAAGTTTGTATACAGAGGAAGCGGGATAAAGTGAAACTTTAATCAGTGGGGTATTGTTCATCTTCTACTGATTAGTAGCATTCACTATCGGGCGTTAATGGGGGATAAAGATAGGGAATGTGTTTCATACTAACATACAGATATTGCACTTAAAGGAGCATTTGTATGGGGCACTCACATGATCACGGTCATTCAAAAAATAAAAAAGCGTTATTAATTGCCTTCTTATTAACAACAAGCTTTATGATTGCTGAAGTTATTGGCGGATTTGTAACAAATAGCTTAGCACTATTGTCTGACGCAGGGCATATGTTAAGTGATGCAGTATCCTTAGCTTTAAGTTTACTTGCGTTCAAGCTTGGGGAAAAAACGGCAACGGCCGCGAAAACATATGGGTATAAGCGAGTCGAAATGTTAGCGGCATTATGTAATGGTGTCGTTCTTATTGTCATTTCAGTATATATTTTTATTGAAGCAATTCGTCGTTTTAAGGAACCAGTTGAAATCGCTAGTAATGGAATGCTCATTATTGCTGTGCTTGGTCTGCTTATTAATATTGTATCAGCTTGGATATTAATGAGAGGCGGAGATGTGAAAGGTAATTTAAATTTAAGAAGTGCGTTCTTACATGTACTAGGCGATTTATTAGGTTCAGTTGGAGCGATTATTGCTGCGTTACTTATTAAATTTTTTGGATGGACTGCTGCAGATGCGGTTGCTAGTATTCTTGTGTCTATTTTAGTCATTATAAGTGGATGGCGTGTAACACGTGATACAGTTCATATATTAATGGAAGGTGCACCGCAGCACATAGATGCTGAAGAGGTGAAAAATACATTATTAAATATTACTATTGTAAAAGAAGTTCATGATTTACATATATGGTCTGTAACATCAGATTTTCAAGTATTAACTTGCCATCTTATTATCGAAGGTAATGAAACGCAAAGCGTATTGAAAGAAGCAACGGATGTATTAAAGGGGAAATTTCATGTAGAACATGTCACCATTCAAGTTGAAATAGAAGGTGAATTTAACCATAATGAGACAACTTGCAAAGTATGAAAGAAAAAGGGTATGAAAAAATGTCATAACATTTTTCGCGTGGCATACATATATATAATGTGGCCACAAATACTTTGTAAGGTAAATATTTCATAAGATTACTTTACTTATTAAGAATCATCTTTTATAATCAAAAGTGGTAATTGATAAAGATTATCATTTTCAATGATCGTAGAAAGGAGTTTTTTAAAAGATGAGTAGTCAACTCCGTTTTGCTGTTGAAAATCGTAAGAGACATTTAATTGATGAGTTAATTGGAGCAGGGGTGTTTAAGATTCGCGACCGACAATTATACGAGCTGTCTTTAGAGGAATTGGAAAAAGAGTACGAGCATATTGAAGATTACGCAAATATTCAGGCATAGCACATAGATTATTAAAGAAGGAGCTGGTTACACTTTTGTGTAACCAGCTTTATTATTTCATAGAAATTATTTTTTGTATTTCTTTCATTGGACGGAGCCAGTTTTGAGACATCATTTGTTCCATTCGTTTTTCATCCTGTTTTTGTAGTGCTTGAATTATAGAGTGATGTTCTTTAATAGATTGACTTGCAGGCACGAAGTTTTGGAAAAATAAATATTCAAGGCGTAAAATGTGAAGTTGCATATTTTCTAGAAAAGGTTCAATATATCGGTTTTTAGCAATAGAAGTAATTGTATTGTGAAATCGTATATCTAGTTCTAAAGCTTTTTTTGAATCTTTTTCATGTATAGATTGTTGAAAAGCATCATTTATTTCGGAAAGTAGTTTAATATCAGCGTCTGTAACTTTTTGAAGTGCTTGCTTTCCTATAATTGAGTGAAGACCAGCTATCGTCTCATAAATGATAGATACGTCGTCTAACTTAATAGGCGCGATTTTCGTTTTTTGCCCAGGTACCATTTCAACTAATCCAGAAAGCTCTAAAATTTGTAAAGCTTCTCTAACAGGTGTTCTGCTTACTCCTAGTGCTTCTGCCAATTCCCCATCATTTATTTTTTCATCAGGTCGTAAAACACCTTCTATAATCCAATCTTGCAGTTGATTTAAAACGAGTGACTTTGCTGAAACTCTTCCTGGTTTTTTATAATTTTGAGGGACAGGCATAGTGAATTCAATCCTTTCATTGTATATGTTTCTTTTTCGTATTAACAAGCTTTAATTTTGGTTTTCCTTTATCCGGTTTTTGGCTTAATATGAGCACCATTACAATTACACAAAAAGCACCTAATAACTGAAAAGATTGAAACGGTACGTGCAAAATAAGCACAGAAGAAATAATAGCTGCGAGTGGTTCTGTACAGCCAAATAATGTTGTTTCTTTAGGCGTAAGGTATCTTATGCTATCTAAGTATAAATAAAATGCGATGAGTGTCCCGAAAATGACGACAAATGTAATGAGCGGGAGGGTACTTAGTTTTACATATTTCATAGTTGATAATAAAATGAATTCGTTTGTGGAAATAAAGTGTAAAATCGTTACGCCAATCCCCCCAATGATCATCCCCCATCCAACGATAACGGATGAAGACCACTTTTCTAACAATTCTTTTGAATACAAACTATAAAATGCAAGAGATAGTCCAGATAAAATGCCCCAAATGATAGCAGGTGTAGATACAGCTAAGTTATGAACAGAACCGTTTGTTAATAGGAGAAAGGTCCCTACTAATGAGAGGGTAATTGAAATATAATCAATTTTTGATGGACGAACGCTCCATTTGAAAAGTAAGTATACAGTGATAAATATAGGGGCTAAATATTGTAACAAAGTTGCAACAGCAGCGTTTCCTTCTTTAATAGAAGCGAAGTACGTGTACTGTACAGCAAGCATGCCTAAAAGACCGAACAAAATTATCTTATTTGCATCAGACTTTTGTTTCCAAATTCCAAATATTTCTTTTTTGTTCGCTCCGAATGATGACATAATGAGCAAAATAGCACCGGATATAAGCAAACGGATTGTAACTAACCATTCAGTAGAAACGTTTTCGTATTGAAAAAGTTGTTGCGCAGCTGTTCCGGACAATCCCCATAAACAAGCACCGATTATGACCATTATAATTCCTTTTAATCGATTTGGATCCATAAAATATATAGTCCTCCTTTCAAAAAAATATATATTAGATACAATATGCAATATATCACGAAATGGAGTGTTAATAAACTGAAATTTCTAATTAAAAATAAAATTGTTTAGTAAGAACGATCATCTTTTTTGTGTATAGTAAAATATCGTAGGGGAGAGTTATATGCTAGCAGGATTTTTGGTTTGTTTATTTGTTGGATTACTTATCATTTTTTTAGGCTATCAAATACATGTGAAAAAGAGATTGTTTTTGTTGGCAGGCTATCAGGAAGAAACGTTTGTTGGAGATAAAAATAAATTAGCGAAGCTTTCAGGTGTGTTTTCCTATATAGTCGGAGTTGCTACTATACTATTACCGTTTGGCTTAGAAAAAATAGGTGATGTAGTTGGTATCGTATATGCTATCTTAATTGTTTTAGGTACAATTGTGTTTCTTATTAAAGCAAATATGTTAAATAAGAGTACTACAAAGTGAAAAAGGCTCCATGCTACGGAAGCCTTTTTATTATGAAGTGAAAGTAAAAGCGGGAATAGGATCAACAAATGTATTTCAATCTTGTTTCATTTCTTTTTCTGTTAATAGAACGATTCATATCGATGCCGATAAATACAAGTTCAGTTATTTGATCTCCATATCGTTCATCCAAGTTTTTCAATGCTTCTGGTTCTAAGGAATGCTATTTCCACTTGTGAAAATAAGTAAAGTAGAGAAGATTAAGAAGCCAGCAAATCCATATGTATATGATGCTTTACCCCAATAAGAATGGGGTAATTCTTCATCTTTTTATGAAATATAATCATAATCGCGGCGCCAAAAAAATAAAGATAAGAGTAATTTGGTTTGTTAAAAATATGTGTATAAGGAGATACGTGATGAACTGGGTTACTCATAAACCATCGTTTGAATTTGAAAATTTTAGTCCTATTATTCGGTCACAATCTGCGTGGAGTGGGCATTTAGATTTCGCATATGATTTAGTAAGATTTGAAGAACCAGCAACTTTAGTTGAGTTAGGTACGCATTTAGGTGCTTCCTTTTTTAGTTTTTGCCAGGGGGTAAAAGATGGTGGGTTAGCCACAAAATGTTTTGCTGTAGATACTTGGGCTGGAGATGGGCATACAGGTCCATATGGAGAAGGGGTTTTTCAAATAGTAGAAAAAGTGGTGAGGGATAACTACCTGAATATAGGGAATTTAATTCGGTCTACTTTTGATGATGCTCTGGATGAGTTTCAAGATGAAACGATAAATCTTTTGCATATTGATGGCTATCATACGTATGAAGCTGTTTCTCATGATTATAAAACATGGTTACCTAAAGTTGCGAAAAACGGTATTGTATTATTTCATGATATTGAAGTTAAAAACGGTGATTTCGGTGTGTATAAGTTTTGGGATGAGGTCAAGGTGAAATACCCTCATTTTCAGTTTGGGCATTCATATGGACTCGGAGTTTTATTTCCGAAAGGTTGTAGCGATAAGTTTTCGGAAATACTTAAAAATAAAGAAGAGATACAAAATATGTATAAATAAAAGAGGCGCATGCATCGATTAAATGATGTGTGCTCTTTTTTTATGTGGAAATATATTATTACATATGAGGTGAAAGCGGTAGTAAAAAGTTTTGTTGAGGCAAATATTAAAAAGGTTATTATGGGTTAATAATTAGTGGGGATGGATAAAACCCTCATTGATTAAAGTTTTATTTCATTAGGTGTTTTTATCTAAATAAATAAAAATACAACATTTTTTATATTTTTCATTGCGAAAAGCGCAATCTACTTTTACAATAGAAAGGGTTGTGAATATATTATACTGAAAAAATAAATCGAAATAATATGAAAATTTTGTTTTGTCTTCGCTAATTGTATACTACATACACGTAAGACTACATACATCATGTTATCGACTTGTAAGGAGAGAAAAAAATGAAAAGTGTAAGATTACCATCGATGCTAGAAATTATTATTCTTTTATGCCTATTTCTTGCTGTCGTCTTTTCCTTCCAAACGATTTTTGATCTCCCAATTCAATTAGCGCTATTTATTTCATGGTTTTTAGTTATTGCGCTTGGATTAAGATTAGGATTTCGTTATCAAGAATTGCAAGATGCAATTACGAAAGGGATTTCTAATGGATTAGAAGCAATTCTTATTTTAGTTGCAGTTGGGGCTTTAATTGGAACGTGGATTGCTGGTGGGGTTGTACCTACATTAATTTATTATGGATTAGAATTCATTCACCCTAGCATATTCTTATTGGCAACTTTAATTATTTGTTCAATCACTTCTATCGCGACAGGAACATCATGGGGAACAGTTGGAACTGCAGGTATTGCTATGATGGCGATAGGTGAAGGGCTTGGATTACCACTTCCGCTTGTTGCGGGTGCAGTCCTTTCAGGAGCTTATTTCGGAGACAAATTATCACCACTTTCTGATAGCACAGTTCTTGCAGCTTCTATGGCGAAAGTAGATGTTATCGCTCACGTTCGAGCTATGCTCGTATTAGACGTTCCAGCTTATATTATTACCAGCATTATGTTTACTGTTGCTGGATGGATGTATGGCGGGGATAATGTAGATTTAAATAGAGTTGAGTTTTTAAAAGAATCTTTATTAAAGCACTTTGATATTAAAATATGGATGCTTGTTCCAGCGGTAATTGTTATTGTGCTATTGGCGATGAAGAAACCATCTATGCCAACAATTGCTATGGGAGCTTTAATTGGTGCAATTTGGGCAACACTTTTCCAAGGAATGAACTTTGGAGAGGCAATTGGAACAGCATATAACGGATTCTCAATTCAATCTGGTGTCGAGTTTGTCGATAAGTTATTAAACCGTGGTGGAATTAATGGTATGCTTGGTTCAGTAGCTGTTATTATTTTCGGATTAGGTTTTGGTGGATTACTTGAAAAGTTAGGTGTTCTAAAGGTAATCGTATCGAAATTTGAGAAGAAATTAAATTCTGCAGGTAATGTAACATTGTCTACATTAATCGTTGCATTTTTAGCTAACATATTTGGTTGTGCGATGTACGTATCACTTATTTTAACACCAAAAATTATGGAAGATAGCTATGATAAATTAAAAATAGATCGCCGCGTATTAGCACGTAACTCAGAAGTAGGTGGAACTTTGACTTCTGGTATGGTTCCATGGTCTGATAATGGTATTTTTATGGCTGGTATTTTAGGTGTATCAACATTATCATACGTTCCATTTATGTGGCTAAGCTTCGTATCACTCATTTTAGCAGTTATTTATGGATATACAGGCAAGTTCATTTGGTATGTAGATGATGCGGATAAAGGAAAGCAAGCATCATAAAAAAATTACCTTCTGCGGTGGCGGAAGGTAATTTTTTTTATATGTATTAATGAGAATTCTTATCATTTGATAGAAAGTCTGTTAAAATAAAAGATGTAGGTATTTTATTTTCAAGGGGATGAAAAAATGGAGTACAGAATTGAAAGAGATACATTAGGAGAAATGAAAGTTCCAGCTGATAAATTATGGGCAGCACAAACGCAGCGTAGTAAGGAAAATTTTCCGATTGGAACAGAGCATATGCCGCTTGAAATTGTAAAAGCATTTGCGATTTTAAAGAAGAGTGCAGCGCTTAGTAATCAAAAATTAGGAAAGCTATCAGAAGAGAAGACGCAAGCAATTGTGGAAGCTGCTGATGAAGTTATCGCAGAAAAATGGAATGAACATTTTCCACTTGTCGTATGGCAAACGGGTAGTGGTACACAATCGAATATGAATGTAAATGAAGTAATTGCAAACCGCGGTAATCAAATTTTGAAAGAAAAGGGATCTGACGTACATATTCATCCGAATGATGACGTGAACATGTCTCAAAGTTCAAATGATACGTTCCCAACAGCACTTCATGTAGCGTGTGTAATTGCGGTAGAAAACCATGTATTGCCAGCTATTACGAAATTAAAAGAAACATTAGCAGAAAAAGTAACTGCATTTGAACATATTATTAAAATCGGTCGTACGCATTTACAAGATGCAACACCTTTAACGTTAGGACAAGAAATTAGCGGATGGCACCGTATGCTTGAAAAAACAGAGCGTATGATTGCAGATAGCAATACATATATGAAAGAATTAGCAATTGGTGGTACTGCGGTTGGAACTGGAATTAATGCGCACCCTAAATTTGGTGAGATGGTAGCAGAAGAAATTAGTCTGTTTACAGGTAAACAATTTGTTTCTGCACCAAATAAATTCCATGCGTTAACGAGCCATGATGAAGTTGTATTTGCACATGGAGCATTAAAAGCATTAGCTGCTGATTTAATGAAGATAGCTAACGATGTGCGCTGGCTTGCAAGTGGTCCACGAAGTGGTCTTGGGGAAATTATTATCCCTGCAAATGAACCAGGAAGCTCTATTATGCCAGGTAAAGTAAATCCAACGCAAAGTGAAGCATTAACAATGGTTGTAGCACAAGTTATGGGGAATGACACAACAATCGGATTTGCTGCGAGCCAAGGTAATTTTGAGCTAAACGTATTCAAACCAGTTATTGCTTACAACTTCCTGCAATCTGCTCACTTATTAGCTGATGCAACCGTTTCGTTTAATGATAAATGTGCAGTTGGTATTGAAGCAGATGAAGAAGTAATTAATGAAAATGTAAATCGTTCATTAATGCTTGTAACAGCGCTAAACCCACATATCGGGTATGAAAATGCCGCGAAAATTGCAAAGCATGCCCATAAAGAAGGGTTAACTTTAAAAGAAGCAGCATTGCAATCTGGACTACTAACAGAAGAGCAATTTGATGAGATTGTAGATCCGAAAAAAATGATTGCTCCGAAAGAATAATAGAAGAGGCCAAGATTCTTAATTTAGAATCTTGGCTTTTTTATCCCGCTATTTGCCGGGCAGTAAAACTCCTACCTCAAAATTCGGCTGAAGCAAAGAAGTTAGGTGGGAGCCCTGCTGCCCATAAACGCCCGATTGGTGAAGGCTAATAATCAGTGGGGGATGAACAAAACCTCCACTGATTAAAGTTTCACTTTATCGCATATTAATTTTTAATTCCTTGCGGAAAAGTAAATACACATAAAGGGTCATATTTTTTACTGATTTTTCTTAATTTGTTCGCATGTGTCCCGTAATAAGCGTTCATATAATCTTTCAAATCGCTGTATGGGAAATTGATGAATGAGCCTTCTGTTATAGATTCTATATAGTCAAATCGGCTTTCTAACCATTGGGAATTATCCTTTTTAACAATCGGATCTTCCCATATAGTTTGGATTCCTAGAATATAATGTGCATCGCGGTAATAAAAAGCGCTCGCATCTTTACCTACATCTTGAATTTTTCCTCCAAGGGGGTAGAGACTTATAGCTGCAAAAATACTACCGGAAGCTCTATCTTCAATAAGACTAATAATTTTTTCGATTTCTTCCTCGTTATATTGTTTATGAACGAACCGGCCTATAGATTTAAATTGTTCAGACGAGGGATATGAAGATTCTACAATGGCCATTGCTTCAAGAAAACTGATATATTGTAAATTCATCTTCACCCCGTTTATATTGAGTAAATCTTGTAGAATGAACGCTGCATCTTCTGGGGTACCGTAATATAAACCTCGTCCATATATTGCAAGTCCTTCCACAGCAGAGTTGTATATGCTCGCACCGATTGTCATCTTACTATTTAAATTTACTAGCCAGCTTTGCCATGTGTGAAGAAATTCCTTTTGGATGTCTACTGAAGCGTTAGGCCAATATAGTTCAACGAAAGTAACTTTATCAACTATTGGAGGGAGCTTAAAAGTTAGCGAAACAACGATGCCAAAATTTCCGCCACCTGCCCCGCGACAAGCCCAAAATAAGTCTTTATGGCAAGTTTCATTAGCTGTAATTACTTTACCTTTATAGTCAATTAATTCTAACTCTATTAAATTGTCACAACCAAGGCCGAAATACCTACTAGAATAGCCCCAACCGCCACCTAAAGTGTATCCACTTACTCCAACAGTTGGACAAGTTCCTCCTGGAAATGGATAACCTTTTGAAGAGATAAAGTCATAGATTTGTTTATTTTGAGCACCACCTTGAATGACTAATGTATTTTTATGTTCATTAAGCTGCATACAGTTCATTTTACTTATATCAATTACGAGGACATTGTTTCCGACAGAATATCCTTCGTAATGGTGTCCACCAGAACGAATGCGAATAGCAATTTCATTTTTTCTCGCCCAAATAATCGCATTACTAACATCCCATTTCGTAAAACAATAAATGATAGCTAAAGGAAACTTTTGAATAGCCCGATTCCATTCTTGTCTAGCTTCTTCGTACTCACAATCATATCTTGTAATAATTTCACCTGTTAATCCTTCATAACTTAACTCATACATAATAAGCACCTTTCATTCATTTTGTGTAGTAGTTTGTTTTTCTAGAAATAGTGTATGTTCGTATCGTTTGTTTGTGATGAAGGCGTAGTATCTTTATGTAATAAAAAATAGACTAACTATTGGGGAGTTAGCCTGAGGGGAGAATAAATATGTAAACGGCGGTTTTACTTGGGGAGGATATTCAATTCTTATATAGTTATCCTAATAGCATTGAACTGTCTCAAACAAAATTATTCATTTGAGGTGCTATTGATTATTTTCACATTTGGCCAGTTTTCTTTTAAGAGTGAAATGAATTTCTCCTCTTCTTGTGGTACGAAAGATGTTACTGAGTCGAATAAATTATAATGAACTTCTATTTGTTGTCTTGTCCAATTTTCTGAACGAAGCTTTTTACCAGAGTATTTAATGTGGCGTATATTTTCAAATGGAATTTCAGTACGGAGTATGAAACCATGTTTAACAATAAGGGCAGATTCCGTTATTTTGTAATGAGAAAAATAGAAAGAAGAGAGATTCACGATATTTAAGAGCATCATGAGAGTGAAAAAAATAGAATTCTCATTTTGAAAGAATAGAGAAATGAAAAAAATAACTAAAAACAATGAGATTAAAATGATATGAAATGGATTTTTTTTCGCTTTAAATTTCAAGTAAATCACCTCGGTATACCAGTCATTAAAATAATTAAATCACAATATTGTAATGAAACGTAAAAATATGCAACATTACATATTCTTACGTTTCATTATTCGTGTAAACTTTTTTTGATGGGGTAAATTTGAATGGAGTTTTCAAAAGTGGAGTTGCATAAAATGATTTGCAGAAAAAGTATTAAAGTAATAGTCATAATTAGTTGTATGATGATTAGTGGTTGTTCAAATAGATTCGTTGAGGATGGAAATCGAAAACATGTATTTGTAAAAGCAAGTAAAGTTTTAGTAGAGGTTGTTTATAAAATATATAAAAGGTAAAAGGTGTTTTCGTATATGGAAACACCTTTTTTGTAGTTAAAATTGAATGCTGAAGTTTTGGAATGTGTGAATGCCGGTTCCATGTTGAATTAGGTTTGTAGCACTTAAATATTGAACAGCATATTTCACATCTTAATAATAAGTGGTTTCTAAAAACACATTCGCTGTTTGTTGGGATAAGTCCTTTTTATAACGTATAAATAGATATTTTTATAAAAGTTTGTAAAATAGGTAAACGAAATATTGAATTGTTTGCTTTTGGTATGGTAAGATGATGGAGTGGTAATAAACGGTATCGTAATTTGTTTATGGTTTTAATAAACCCTTTGGAGGAATGTTTAGTATGAGTGATATTTCAGAGAAGTTTTGGGATGCGTCGATAGAGGAATTGAAGAAAGGGTATGTATTTGACGAGGAAGCAGAGGAGTATGTTTGTTTAGCTTGTGGAGAAACGTTTATTAAAGGGGTTATTTATCAAGAAAATCAAGTTTTGTATGAAGCAGAGAAGTTTGTACAGTTGCATATTCAAAATGAGCATACATCTATGTTTGAATATTTATTAAATCTTGATAAAAAGTTTACAGGCTTAACTGATTTGCAAAAGAAAATGGTTCAGTTTTTCCATATGGGACTTAACGATAAAGAGATTGTAAAAGAAATGGATGGCGGGAGCACATCGACGATTCGCAATCATCGATTTACATTGCGCGAGAAAATGAAGCAAGCGAAAGTATTTTTAGCGTTAATGGAATTGTCAGAAGAAAAATCAAAAGTTCAAACAAAATTTGTACCGATTCATAGAACAGCTACGATGGTGGATGATAGATACAATATTACAGAGGAAGAAAATGCTGAAGTTTTAACAGTGCATTTTACAGAAGGTTTGGATGGACCGCTTTCTAAATTTCCGAAAAAGCAAAAGCGTAAATTGATTATATTACGTCATTTAGTGAAGAAATTCGATAGTAATAAAAAGTATACTGAAAAAGAAGTGAATACAGTTTTAGAAAATATATATCCGGATTTTGTAACTTTGAGAAGATATTTAATCGAATATGGTTTTTTAGATAGAACAGCTGATGGAAGCCAATATTGGGTGAAGTTATAAGAATGAAGAGAAGAAAATGAATAGATGCACATAATAAAAACAACTATACAAAGAGATAGAGGATTACAGATACGAAAAATATGTTAAAGTTCTATGATGAATTTGAAAATAGTGAGTGGAAGAGGCAATTACTTTGACGAGCAAAAAGTATAGAAATGGTTGGAGTAATTACAACTATTTGAGCACGGATTTAACAGTGCAGATTTTAAATAAAAGGAGAAATGAAATTTGAAACCACCTACAGATAACAATAAAGAAGGTGTAGAGTCACAGAAGTCAGAAACAGAACATAAGCCGATATGGAAATCGATGTCCATGTTTTTAGTGCCGTTACTTTTAAGTAATGTATTACAATCAGTTGGACAGTTATTTGGAATGGTAGTAGTAGGAAGATGGCTTGGCGTAAATGATCTAGCAGCTATATCGGCATTTTTCCCGTTATTTTTCCTACTCGTTTCATTTGTAATTGGAATTGGTTCTGGTAGTTCAATTTTAATTGGTCAGGCATTTGGTGCTAAAAATGAGGAGCGCTTAAAAGCTATCGTTGGTACGACGCTTACGTTTACTTTTATTATCGGAGTCGTGTTGGCGATAATAGGTAGTATTTTTGCGATGGATATTATGCGTCTTATGGGAACGCCAGAAAATATTATTGAAATAAGTGTGCATTACGCAAGAATTTTATTTATATCTATGCCAGTGTTATTCTTATATTTTGCATATACAACATTTATGAGAGGTACAGGAGATTCAAAAACGCCATTTTACTTTTTAATCGTAAGTACAGCGCTAAATATGATTTTATTACCAATTCTTATTTTTGGCTGGTTAGGAGCTCCGAAATTAGATGTTTACGGAGCAGCCTATGCTTCAGTTATATCTACAGTTATTACGTTTATTGTCATGCTAGTGTATTTAAAGAAGAAAAATCATCCACTACAATTAGACGGGACAGTAAGAAAATATCTTCGTATGGACTGGGAGTTATTAAAACTATTGTTACGCCTCGGTATTCCAGCGAGTATTAATATGATATTAGTTTCATTATCAGAGATCGCGGTAATCGCATTTGTAAATCGGTACGGTTCAGATGCAACAGCGGCGTATGGTGTTGTGAACCAAGTTGCAAGTTATGTACAAATGCCAGCGGTTAGCCTCGGCATTACCGTATCAATTTTTGCAGCGCAATCAATTGGTGCGAACCAATTTGATCGATTACAGAAAGTTGTTAAGGCCGGAATTATTATGAATTATATCATTGGTGGTGTATTAATATCTCTTATTTACTTGTTCTCAAGAGATATTTTAGCACTATTTTTAACAAGTCAAAATACAATTGACATTGCTCATAGTCTAATCATGATTACATTATGGAGCTACTTAATTTTCGGTCATGCACAAATTATTAGTGCGACAATGCGAGCAAGTGGTACTGTACTATGGCCAACTGTAATCAGTGTTGTATCAATTTGGCTTGTTGAAGTACCTGTGGCGTATTATCTTTCTTACCATACGAGCCTTGGAATAGAAGGGATATGGATTGGGTATCCAGCTGCATTCATCGTCAGCTTAATATTACAGTATGCATATTATAAGCTTTCATGGCAGAAGAAACGAATTACACGATTAGTGAGTTAAAAGATGAAAATGTCCCTAAGTCATTATACTTAGGGACATTTTTTTATGAATGCTTATAAATAACTTTTTAAAGTTATGTCAAAATGTTGTCTAATGAGTTCTCCATTATTCATATAAAACTCCCAAGCTGTATCTGGCTCACCGATAATTTCAAATGAACCTTCTGTAATATATAAAGCGCAATTATCTTCTAATGCAATACCTTCTATATTACCTTGGTGAGTTTGTAAAAACGTATGGAAGGCATTCATTCTATTTAATTGATTGTAATGGGGACAAAATCTTTTGTTAACAATACCCCAGCCACTACTTTCTATATAACCGGAACCTTCATAATCTGAACGAATGCTAGATGTGAACCAGCACATAGCACCGGCACTATATCCTGCAATAAGTGTTCCACGTTTTAAAGCAAATAGTAACTTTTCATCTAGTTTATGTTCTTTCCATTGTTCAAGCATGTGAACGTAATTTCCACCGCCAAGGTAAATTAAATCGGCAGAATGAATCATCTCATCTATTTCATATTTAGTAGGTGTTTCGGTTGAAATGCGTAAAATTTGAACCTCACAATGTAATTGCTTTTCAAATGTTGCTAAAAATAACTTTATATATCCTTCATCATCACGACTAGCTGTAGGAATGAATAATACTTTTGGGTATTGTTTATTCGTTAATTCTATAAGTCGTTCATTAATATGCAAGTGATTTGGATCTTGTAAATCACCGCCACCAATGACTGCTAATTTCATAGTAAAGCACCACCTAATAATATTTGTTATGTAAAAATTCGATAGTGGGGAGTTACATTCCTTCTGTGATTTAATGAATAAGGGGAAATAAAGTGAACAATATATTGAAATAGCATAAGGAGTCGATAGCTGTGGATAGAAAGGAATTAGAAGCAGTTTAGCCCGCTATTTGCGGGCAGTAAACTCCCGTCTCAAAATTCGATTGGAGCAAAGCAGTTAGGCGGGAGCCCTGCTGCCCGTAAACGCCCGATTGGTGTGGGCTAATAATCAATGGGGGATGAACACCCCCCATTGATTAAAGTTTCACTTTATTGATATATAATACTGGAAAATATTGTTTCAAAATATGGGAACAATATGTTTAAATGAATATAACGACGTACTAATGAATGTTGAAAGAGTATTTATATTTAAAAAGTACAGGGAATACCAAAAGTTTTACAAAAGTGTTTTTTACTTTTTATAGGAACTTATTTTATAATATAGTTAAATTATATTAATATATTTATTAGCGTAGACTAAAAAGAGGGAGCGTGAAAGAGTGGATTTTCGATTTGAGTTCGCAGCGAAGGTGAAAGAATATTTAGATGATGAAAAAGATGAAAAAATAATAAAAGATGGACACAGAGATATAATTTATAAATATTTATATCCGTTAGAGAGTGAAATTGGAATTTTTAAAAACCCTAACTTTACTTTTTTTGCATCAGGAAGACGTTCACATATAGTATTAGAAAATATTGAATTTAAAACAGAAGTAAACGTAGAAAGTAATATAATTGAAATTACAAAAATAGTGGATAATGTGGTGATTCCATTAGATACTATCGTAGCTAAAGATCGGGAATTATTTGCACTTGGGCGTAATGAGAAATTTAGTGTGCAAATATTAGAATATTATCTCTATGATACATTTGGAGAGAAGTTAGGTTTACAATGAATCGAACGTGGTACAGATAACTAATTAGTGGAGATTAGGATTCATTTAAGTATCAGTTAATATCATTTATGTTTGACCTTCTATATATTTTATACTACAATCTGTAGTGTGAAAGGGGCCATACGATGTTTACTCAAAACTACAAGTTAAATGAGCAAGGGTTAAATCACTTTTTCGGACCGCTTGAAGCGAAAATAATGGAAATTGTTTGGGCTACTGAGGGTATTACCATTAAAGATGTGCAACAGAGATTAAGTGAAGAATCCCCGGTGAATTTTAATACTGTAATGACAGTTATGAACAGATTAGTAGAGAAAGCACATTTAGAAAAGCATATTGTGAAAAGAAGTGGTATGTATCGTACTACACAAACGAAGGAAGAATTTTTATCTAATCAAACGAAGAAAATGACACAGGAATTAATGGGTGAATTTGGAGATCTTGTTGTGAACCATATGATAGATGAGTTAGAACAAGCTGATCCATCTTTAATAAAAAAATTAGAAGAGAAATTAAGTCGGCTAAAAAAAGAGGACCGATAAAATGAAGTGGCAAATGCGTAAAATCGTTTTGTTAGCAGTGACTATTAGTGTGCTTTTTTTAAGCATGTTAGTATACTACGTTACATACCCATTTCTTTTTCAAAATAAAGCATTTTTCCTTTCTCAATTTTGTTTATTTGAATTACAAAAACATATGAGGGAACTATCAATACTTCGTATAATGATAGCCGGATTACTGTTATTTACTGTAATCATTATGAGTAAAAGAATTTGGAAGCAATTTTTTTATAGTAAAAGATTGAAAAGAAATCTCGTGTCTATTACTAGAAAAGGAAAGCAAGTGTACGTATTATCAACGTTACAGATTACGGCATTTACAATTGGATTATTTCGACCGAAAATTGTCATTTCAGAAGGAATGTTTCAGGCATTTTCTGAGGAAGAAATTGATGCGATTGTATTACATGAGGAATATCATCAAAAAAATCGAGATCCATTAAAGTTATTTTTCTTTACATTGTTAGCTGAGGGAATGATGTATATTCCTATATTAAAAGGGATGTTGCAGCGTTATCATGTATATCAAGAGCTATCAGCAGATAAATATGCGATGCAAAAAATGAAATCTTCATTTGAGCTAGGTAGTGCATTATTAAAGTTAATTAAAATAAAGACGATGGAAAATCAATGTATTACAGCGTCGTTTGCGAAAACCGCAATTAATTTACGAATTGAGCAAGTGTTGAATGAGAAAGTTGTTAAGCTGAATATACCATTACATACAAATTCAGTATATGTAACGTTAGGGCTATTTTGTATGTCGATTGTACTTATTGTCGGAGAGTGCATATAGCCTCTTTTTTTAATAATTAACACTACGCATTGTAGTGTATTTAGGGGGAATAAAATGAATGCGGCGGATTTAACAATTTGGCTAGTAGTAGGGGCTGGGATACTTTCATTTATATCACCATGTTCTTTACCGCTATATCCATCTTATTTATCATATATTACAGGTGTGTCTATTCAAGATTTAAAAGAAAATCGTGGGATTATGCAAAAGTCAGCGATTATACATACAGTATTTTTTATGATCGGTTTCTCGGTTATATTTTATGCGTTAGGTTTATCGGTGAGTTGGATTGGGATTACTTTTTCATCTAATCAAAGATTGATTCAACAAATTGGTGGGGTTTTTATTGTTTTGATGGGGTTATTTATGACTGGATTGTTTCAGCCTAAGTGGCTTATGGCAGAGAAAAAAGTGCAGTATAGAAGTAAATCGACAGGATATATTCGCTCAGTTTTGGTCGGCATGACATATGCAGCAGGATGGACACCGTGTGTTGGTCCGATATTTTCTGCAGTGCTTATGCTCGGGGCGACCAATCCGGAAAGTGCGCTTCTTTATATTACGGCATATACTCTTGGCTTTGCAGTTCCGTTTTTCGTGATGGCATTTTTTATTGGAAAGGTAAAATGGATTGTTACTTATGCCAATGTCATGATGAAAATCGGCGGTGGAATGATGATTTTAACAGGGGTTTTATTATATACAAATCAAATGACGAAAATTACAGCGTTCTTTATTCGTCTATTCGGCGGATTTACGGGATTTTAGAAATGAGGAGGAAGAAAAGTGAAGAAACTAATTGCTATTATACTAGCTGGGGCACTAATTTGGGCCGGAGTTAACTTTTATAATACTAAGAAAGAAGAAAAAGAAAGAAAAGCGAAACAAGCGGAGTTACAAGAGAAGGAAGTATTACCACAAGTGGGATTTAAAGCGCCGAACATAACATTAAAAGGATTAGATGGGAAGCTTTATTCGTTAAATGATGCAAAGGGAAAACCATATGTTATTAATTTTTGGGCATCATGGTGTGGTCCATGTGAAATGGAGGCTCCTGATCTAGTTCGTTTGTATGATAAATATAAGGAGGATGTTGAAATCTTTGCGGTAAATGCAACAATCGGGGATCCAGTACAAGAAGCGAGCGCATTTGCAGATCGTCACGGATTTAAATTTCCTGTTCTATTAGATATGGACGGAGTAGCTGGAATAGATTATAAAGTATTTTCTTTACCAACGACATTTTTTGTTAATAAAGATGGAATTATTGTAGATCATGCACGAGGTGTATTACCTCCAGATCAATTAGAAGAGAAGTTTAAGAAAATAATTGAGAATTAAGAGGGGATTTCATAGTGATGGAGTGGATGGTGAGGTTACAACCCGTTTCTCTTATAATAGGAAGTTTATTTGGATTTACTCTAATGAAACTAAGGATGAAAAAGCAAAATATTCAATATGAAAAAATGATGGATGCAGTAACGAATGGCTTTCTTATCATTGTATTAGTATGGAAATTCGCACCGGCAATTTTAAATCCGGTATGGGCCATTGGGGCGCCAATGCCAGCATTATTAGCTGTAGGAAGTATTCAGCATATTATAGTAGGGTGCGTAATTGCGAGTATATATATTGTTTGGAAAAGTAAAAAAGAGCAATTTTCTCTTCGGATTTTACTTGATACATTACCTTTTGGATTTTGCGTGAGTATAATCTTTTATTTTATATTCCATCAAGAAGTAGGTGCACAAACGACACTGCCGTGGGGGATGAAAATATATGAATCAAAATTTTTGTATCATCCTATTTTCATGTATGAGATTATACTCGCACTCGGTATAATTGGCTCGTTATGGATTAAAAATGAAAGATTAGGAAATGGAAAGAATATAAGCTTTTTTCTAATTTGCGAGGGAATTGCTCATATCATTATTTCACTTATTAGTGAACAAAATTCGGTTTTAGTTGGTCTTTCAATACAGCAAATACTCAGTTTTTGTGTTATTAGTCTAGGGATTTTGTTCGTACCAAAAAAATAAAAGTAGCCATGCACGGAGAGCATCTATGCATGGCTATTTTTGTATCATCATATGAATTAAAAAATCGGCGGAGTAACAGAAAATAAAACAATCGCATTTTTCTCGAATTGATTTACCCATTTATGTTTTAAATAAGCTGGTATTTTTACGCTATCACCAGTTTCTAATGTGTATTCTTCTTCATTTAAGTGCAATGTGATTTTTCCGTCTAATACAAATGCTAATTCTTCACCTTTATGTTCTAGAACATTTTCGGATGAAGCAGTATTCGGTGGGATAGTCATAATTGCTGTTGCTAAATTTCCTGTGAAATCAGGTGATAACAATTCATATGATAAATTATCGATAATCATTTTTTTTCTTTTATGAGAACGTACAATTAAATCGTCTGTATTATTTTCTTCAAGTAAAAAACTAAATGTTGGAACATCAAGAGCTTTTGCAAGTACCTTTAATGTTTGAATAGAAGGGTTAGCAGAACCACGTTCAATTTGACTAAGCATTGATGGTGTGATTTTGGCCATCTTTGCTAATTCTTTACTAGTTAATCCTTTTTCTTTTCTTTGTTTTTCAATCTTTTTACCAATATCTATATTTTCCATAATAAATGCTCCTTAATAATTATTAAATTATATTTAAATAAATTAAATTTAAATTAACTAAAATGAATTATTTATGTTAAACTATATTAAAATTAATTTAATTATAATTTATTATATGGCTATCTACAAGGATATGAGGAGGAAGAGGAATGAAGGAGATAGAGGCATTAAAAGAGCAATATCCACTAGTAAATAACTTAATCGCAACAGAAGAAGTATTTTGGATAAACCCGAATATGGAAAAGTATGAAACAGCAATAAAAAATTCGCCACTTAATGAAGAACATGTAAAAGACGCGGAAGAGAGATTAAAGCGTTTTGCACCATATATTGCGAAAGTATTTCCTGAAACGAAGGAAACAGGCGGTATTATAGAATCACCTTTAGTGAAAATACCTTCTATGAAACAATCTTTAGAGAAAAGTTATGGGCAACCTATTTTAGGGGGATTACTATTAAAATGTGATAGCGGGCTTCCGATATCAGGATCAATAAAAGCTAGAGGCGGAATATACGAAGTGCTGAAACATGCAGAGCAACTGGCACTTCAGCATGGAATGTTAACAGGGAAAGATGATTATTCAATTTTAGATAGTGATAGATTTAGAGGTTTTTTTGCGAAGTATTCAATTGCAGTAGGTTCTACTGGCAATTTAGGGCTTAGCATCGGTATTATGAGTGCGAAATTAGGTTTTAATGTGACTGTTCATATGTCGGCAGACGCAAAAGAATGGAAAAAAGATTTATTAAGAAGTAAAGGTGTAAACGTTATTGAATATGAAGCTGATTATAGTAAAGCAGTAGAAGAAGGAAGACTGCAAGCAGATGCAGATCCTAGCTGTTATTTTGTTGATGATGAAAACTCACATGATTTATTTTTAGGATACGCAGTAGCAGCATCACGTTTACAAAAACAATTAGAAGAGTTAGAAATTGTAGTAGATGAAGAGCACCCTTTATTCGTTTATCTTCCGTGCGGGGTAGGTGGCGGGCCTGGCGGAGTAGCATTTGGTTTAAAGTTATTGTACAAAGACAATGTGCACTGTTTCTTTGCGGAGCCTACGCACTCTCCGTGTATGTTACTCGGTTTAATGACAGGGCTTCACGATAAAATTGCCGTTCAAGATATCGGGATTGACAATGTAACTGATGCGGATGGGCTTGCAGTAGGAAGACCATCTGGATTTGTCGGTAAAACGATGGAACCATTTTTGAGTGGAAATTATACAGTAAGTGATGAAGAGTTATATAGATTATTAAAAGAACTGGCTGATACTGAAAATATTTATTTAGAGCCTTCTGCATTAGCGGGTATGATAGGGCCGTTGAATGTATGTAAAGCTGAAAATGAGTATTTACAAAAACAACAGTTAACAGAGAAGGTGAAGAAAGGTACTCATATTGTGTGGGGAACTGGTGGGAGTATGGTTCCGGAAGACGTGATGAATGGGTATTATAAGAAAGGTTTGGAATTAACGTGTAAATAAAAATGAGGCTATTTACAGCCTCATTTTTTTCATGTACATAAAATTCTTTGTTATTTTCGCACTAGTTCTTTATAGTATAGATATAAAGGATTGCTAATATCGAATAAAAATAACAAAAAGCTTTATTTTACATAATAAGAGGATGTGTATACGATGTCATTACAGACTAAATATATAGCGGGTATTTCGCTTGGGGTTATGGGCGTAGGTTTTGCGGCTTCCATCCCTTTTCAAGGAACGGTAGCTGGGGAGATTATTCAAGGGGGATTTGAAGCTGGGTTAGTTGGTGGACTTGCGGATTGGTTTGCGGTTACAGCTTTATTCCGTCATCCGTTGGGCATTCCAATTCCACATACAGCATTATTACCTAAAAATCGGAAACGGGTAACAAAGGGTCTCGTTTCTACGTTAGAAAATGAATGGCTGACGAAAGAAAGTATTACAAGTAAAGTAAAAGAAATGCAGCTAGCACAAATGGTACTGCAAATTGCTGAGAAAGAGTTACAGTCTGACGCTGTGAAAAAAGGAATTGTAACAATTGCTGAGAAAGCGATTCTTCAAATAGATACAGAAAAATTAGCAGTTATTATTGAAAAAGAATTAAAAACGTATTTGCATACAATTAACACAAGTAACATATTACAAGTTCTAGTGGATCAATTAGTAGTGCAAGAATATGATGAAAAAACACTTGATTACATATTAGTAAAAGTGAAAGATTGGACGGCTCAAGATGAAGCACGTTATCAGCTCGGAAGCTTAGGTATGAAGGCGATGGAAAACATAAAAGTAGATGGATTCCTGCAGTTTACTTTGAAATCATTTATGAATATTGTAGATGAAGATAAAATCGGCGGCATTTTGCAGAAGTTTATCATTAGTAATATTAACAGCTTACAAGATGCAGATAATAGCACAAGACAACTTATATTAGCGAAAATTCGTCAAGAGATTATAAATGTAAAAGAAAATGAATCTTTATTACAGGAATTAGAGAAGTGGAAAGAAAAATGGATTGCAAATTGGGATGCTACAGACAAAATAAAAGAAATGCTAGAGCAAGTACAGAGTAGGGCAGTTACCTTTGTGAAGAATGAAGAATTTGCTGATAAATATGTTGTTCCATTCTTACAAACACAAATGAATAAAATAAAAGAAGACGAACTGACTGTTCAAAAAATAGAAGATTGGTTACAAAAACAAGTTGTTACTATTGTTGAAAAGAATCATTCGAAAATTGGAAAGCTTGTGCAAGAAAACCTTGATAAGTTAGATGATAAAACATTAATCGAAATGATTGAAAATAATGTCGGTAAAGATTTGCAGTGGATTCGTGTGAACGGGGCTGTTTGTGGTTTTATGATTGGATTAATTTTAGAAGGAATAAAAGCGATTATATGAGAAAAACCTTCCACAATTGTGGAAGGTTTCTTATTTTTCGATAACGCTCATATTTAAATTATAAGCTTTCTCAATATTTAATTTGTACGTTCCATTTCCTGTTTTTATCGAGTTTTTATACCAATGTTCTTGCCCATTTAATTCTGGATTTTCTTCTGAAGAATTATTTTCTTTTTTCGCTAAATCTTCTACTTGTTCCCAAGGTGTGTTTCCGTGAGTTTCTTTTTGATTTGTTACGGCTGTTAAAGAAACATCACTTTCTTTAGTTAAATGAACAGATACGTTTGAACTGTTTTGTACAAACCAATTATTTTGTAATTGACCTGGATAAAGAGATAGTTCGTTATTCGAAGCGCGGATCTCTACATTTTTATTTTGCGGAAGAACGAGTGTTTGTTTCACCTGTGGTGCGAAGTTAAAAAACGTATGCTGAACCGGTAATGGTTTTAACGTTATATACATCGTTTCTCCAGCCGTTTGAACTGAAAGGAAATCCTCTTGTTTTAAATTAGGTTTTTCATTTGCCTTTGTCGTCATTTCATATGTTCCAAAAAGATGAATTTGATTTGTATTATTTCCCTCTATCGTTAGAGGGTGATGCCCCGCATCCACTACGATTTTTTTGATAGATTCAGGTATATCAAGTTGTCCGTCTGGAATATTACTCGTTTGCCTAGTTGTGTTAATAGAATGACGAACTTCTTCTAGTAATCCAGTTGATAATAAACAGTAAAAAGCAATTCCAACGCTTCCTAAAACTCCAATAAAGAAAATACTAAAAATATCATATTTAATAAATGATTGTTCCTTCTTAGAAAATAGAAGGTATAGTAAAATTTCAGCGCCAAGTATAATAAGTAAAACAGGCCACCATGCTGTTAATGTATCCAATACTTGAGTGCCTTTCATAACTGAAAATAGTAAGAAACAACCTAATGTAATAATGGAAAGCCCCATTGAGAATGTTCCAACGCGCCATGTTCTCATTCGTTTGTACCACCTTTGTTTTCTTTATTTCCAAGTAACAATTTAAAGCCGCCACCAATTAAAAGGAGAGCAACGATAGATGTTTGGAAATAGCGATAATATAGTTCGCTAAGATGAATATTAAATATAGTTACAAAATAATCATTCAAAATAGGAAGGACTGTTTGATCTAATAAATAATAACCACCGAGTGTAATTAAACCGATACCGATCCATCTTTGATGATTTATAAAATAGTCGATGATAGGTTCGTCATGTACGCGTTCTTTTCCGTATTTGGCTGTTTGCTGTAATGTGTCAAAAAAGCTATAAAACCAAATGATTGGTACTAAAAATAAAAACGCAGAGAGTCTTAATAAATCGAGTAAATAAATGGATAGTAAAAAGGCTGCCATAAGCTGAAGACCACGGCGTTGTAAGCCTAAATACATATGTCCTGCTCCAGGGAACATCGCTAAAATAGAAGCAAATGTTTTACTTTTCTTTCCTTGTTCTCGGTGCTCTTCAAAGTCTTCAAAAATAGTACGATCAACTAATTGCTCGCCACGTTCTTTTTTCTGTAGTTGCTGAACAACATCGAAGAAATTATAAATCCATAAAACAGGTAACGTAATAAGGAAGATAAGGAAACTTCCTTGAGATGTTAAGAGTGCAACGAATATAATCATACTTCCGATTCCTGTGCAAGCGACTAAAAATGTAAGTCCGCGTTGCATAAGTCCTAATTGAAAATGACCAAGCCCAGGAATGATTGATAGAAGAATGATATAAAATCGTTCGCTTTCTTTAGAGGACTCTGTAAATTCTCCGGCTGCTTGTTTTTTCGATTGATTAATAATAGTGACAACTAAATCTAATAAATTGATCGCCCATAACACGACTAGTAAAAATAGAGAAAGAAAAGCAATATCACGCGCTCCTAATGCTATTGTACAAAATGCTGCAAAGATAAATAGAAATAAAGCCCCTCCGCTATATAAAATAAATCGTCCGAATTTCTTTAAATATAAATGTCCAAGCCCAGGAATTAGCCCTAATACAAGTGCTAAAAAGGGATTTTTATTCATGCTTTGAACCTCCGTCCTTTTTTGATGTGTCTACCGATTTGTTTACAATTTGTTGTGAGATAGAAGACTCGTTATGTTTTGAAGATTTCTCGAAATTTGATGTCGCTGTGAAAATATACTGGAATAAACCACTTACCATAAAAATAATTGTAGCCGCAGTCGCAATTATGTAGTGAATAATTGTGCGCTTTAGTGAGTTTGTTTTTATATTTTCATTAGGCTGTAACGTTTCAAAATTAATTTGCGTCATAACTTCGTTCGTAAATGAATCATCATTTATCATTGGAAGGTTTTCGTGTTGTTCATCAATACTTTCCATATAAAGTGCTAAACAATGATCACATTCATAAAGATGTTCTTCCATAGATTCACGTTCATTGTTTGATATAACATCTAATGTATAATTGCGCCAATCTTCTTTTGAATAATGCATCATAGAAACTCTTCCTCCTTCCAATGTTTTTTAATCCATTTTCTTGCCCGATACAGTTTCATTTCGACTGTTTTCACTTCAATATTTTCTTGCAAAGCAATTTCTTGATAACTTTTTTCTTCTAAGTAATGTGCGAGAACGACGTCACGGTAATTGTCGGGAAGTTCTTGCAGTTTTTGAGCAATGAGTAATTTTTGCTCTTTCGTCAATAATAAAGCCTCGATATTATGAGAGGCTTTTATATTTTCCGCAGTTTCTTTACATAAGGAGAGTTCTTCGTTTTCTCTAGCTTTTTTTCTCTTATAATCAATAGCGTGATTGGTGGCAATACGTGCCATCCACGTTTTTAATCCGCGAAATTGATAATTTTGGAGAGAGGCGTGAATTTTTACGAATACTTCTTGTGTAACATCTTTAGCATCTTCTTCATGTCTTAAAATGGAAAAGATAACTTGAAAAATATAATGACGATATGTTTGTACAAGGATACGAAAAGCATGTTCGCTTCCTTGCTGTGCTTTTGCAACTAATTGTTTTTCCTCAATCGGTCTCTCCCTCCTTTTTGACGCATTCTATTATATAGACGTAAGAAATGATAAGTCACCCTACACATGTTATAAAAAAAGAATAATATATTTTTAGCAGGAGGGCTATATGAAAAAGGTGTGAAAAAATGGTAAAGAGAAGTATATAATGAGCAAAGAGGAAATGCTACATGGAGAAAGGATGTGAATGTTAGTAGGATAAGGTCCATACTAACAAACATGAAAATTAAAATATTAATAGCCGATGATAATTCTTTTATTAGAGAAGGTATGAAAATTATTTTAAATACATATGAAGAGTTTGAAGTATTAGATACCGTAAATGATGGAAAAGAAGCTGTAGCGTATTGTAAAAAGTATGAAGTTGATATTGCGCTTTTAGATGTTCGTATGCCAAACATGAACGGGGTAGAGGCGACGAAGTTAATTTGTGAAGAGACAAAAACGAAGCCTCTCATTTTAACGACGTTTGATGATGATGAATATATTTTGGATGCAGTAAAAAACGGAGCGAAAGGTTATTTATTAAAAAATAATGATCCGGAGCGGATTCGTGATGCGATAAAAGGAGTTTATAACGGTCAAACTGTTATGCAAGATGTAGTGCTTGATAAAATTAAGTCTAATTTAATGGAAAGTAAAGAGGAAGAATCTAAAATTGATAAGAGCCTTTTCACAGAAAGAGAGCTTAGTATTATCGCATTAATTGCGAAAGGTTTCTCAAATAAAGAAATTTCGAAGCAACTTTTCATATCTGAAGGAACGATTGCAAATTATATTACATCAGTTTTAGGGAAAACTGGACTAGAACATCGCACACAAATTGCGATTTATTACTTAACAGGGAAAGTAGATTAATGTTATGGAATTTTGGTTAACTGTAAGTAAACTTATTGTCTTTTTATATATAGTGTTTAGCTACATTCATTTAAATGTTACGAACTTACCGTGGATTATACTTACTTTGCTTTTATATCTTTCTGTCAATGTGTTGATCTCTATATTTAAAAAAGATACGTACAAAAACATATTAACTTGTGTGTCAATTGGCGTAGTTATGTTATTTACATGGAAGGTTCATCCGTTTTTTATTTTGTTTTTACCTTTGAACTTATATGAAATTGCAAATTATTACATAAAAAAGAAATGGTTAATCTTTTTCATTATGATTCTTCCTATTATTTTTATAGGTGAAGGTATTCAAATGACGTATGGACTGATTAGTGCATTTTGTTTTTTTTCCTTAACGATAGCTCATCGCTATATAGCACGATTATTAAAACTAGACATGCAAAATGATAAAATGAGAAAAGACATACAAAGACTTACGAAAAGCTTAAATGAAAATAAAGATTACATAAGGCAATCTGAATACACATTTAAATTAGAGGAAAGAAATCGACTATCTCAAGAAATTCATGATAAAATCGGTCACTCAATGACAGGTGCACTAATTCAAATGGAAGCAGCAAAGAGATTAATGGAAATAGATAAAGAAAAATCTGCGGAGTTATTACAAAATGCCATTCATATTTCAAAAGATGGAATTGAAAGCATTCGGATTACATTAAAAAATATGAAGCCATCAACTGAGCAAATTGGCATTCATCGTATGAAATTATTCATAGAGGAATTTGCCGGTAAGCATGATATGAATATTCCTTTCGTTTATAAAGGTAACTTAGATATGATTTCTCCCATTCAGTGGAAAATTATCGGTGAAAACGTTACAGAGGCGTTAACAAATGCGATGAAATATGCTGATGCGACAGTCATTTCAATCGATATTCATGTACTGAACAAGATGGTGAAAGTACAAGTGAAGGATAATGGTAAAGGTGCAGCTCTTGTTAAGAAAGGCCTCGGTATTATGGGGATGGAGGAGCGAACAGCATCAGTAAACGGAAAAATTATTGTAGATGGAACAAGTGGTTTTTCAGTAACGATGTTGTTGCCGATATGAGGGATGAATCATCTCATATGAAAAAAGTGAATAATCTCATGTGAAAAGGGTGAACTTCTGCACTGAGCAGGTTCATTCTTTTTGTTTATAATAAAAGCAGAGAAACCGAAATAGGGGTGAAATGATGAACACATTGGAAATTAAAAATTTAACGAAAAAATTTGGTGATTTCATCGCGGTAGATAATATGTCTTTATCTATTAAAGAAGGAGAAATATTTGGCTTTTTAGGTTCGAATGGTGCTGGTAAGAGTACAACGATTAATATGATTGCTGGTTTGTTAAGAAGTAATGAAGGTGAAATTAGCATACTAGGAAAAAATATAAAGAAACATAATCGATTTGCGAAAATGAATATCGGTATCGTTCCACAAGATATTGCGATTTATGAAGAGTTAACTGCCTATGAAAATGTGAAATTCTTTGCTGGATTGTATGGATTACGAGGAGCCGAGCTAAAAGCGAGAGTAGAGGAAGCACTTCAATTTGTAGGCCTTAGTGATAAACATAAAAGTTATCCGAAAAACTTTTCTGGCGGGATGAAACGAAGACTGAATATCGCTTGTGCAATCGCTCATAGACCGAAGTTAATTATTATGGATGAACCGACAGTTGGAATTGATCCGCAGTCAAGGAACTACATTCTTCAGTCTGTCCGAAAATTAAATGAAATGGGAAGTACGATTATTTATACGAGTCACTACATGGAAGAAGTGGAAGAGATTTGTACGAAAATAGCAATTGTCGATCACGGTAAAGTAATTGCAGAAGGAACGAAAGAACAGTTAAAAGCGATTATTACAGATACGAAAGATATTTGGATTGAAGTAAAGTCAGTAGAAAATTTAGATGTAGAAAATTTAAAAGAGATAAATGGTGTGAAAGCTGTTCAAATTGAAGAGAACGTAATCAAGGTAAACTCGGATGCAGGATTAAATAATTTAAATAAAATTATTCAGCATTTCATTAATCATGACATTGAAATTCGTTCGTTAGAGGAGCAGGCTCCAAACTTAGAAACAGTATTTCTTACGTTAACTGGAAGAAACTTACGAGATAAATAACGGTAAATGAAGAAAAGGTAAAGGGAGGTTCATCAATTGAACATCTTTAACATTGCAGTGATGCACATTAAAAGAGATTTCAGGGACGTAAGAACTTTAGTTTTTATGTTAGCATTTCCAATTGTACTTATGCTTGTGTTAGGAACAGCGTTAACGAATGCATTTAATAGCGATAGTCAATCGTTTAAGGATATACAAGTGCTATATAAAGATGAAGCAAGTAGCACGTTTTCTCAATCATTTGAAGCATTTACAAAAGAAGTTGATAAATCAGGTATTCATTTTAAAAAAGCTTCCGAAGGTATAGATGGGAAAGAAGAAGTGAAGCAAAATAAATATGCTGCTTATGTAGAGTTAAATAAAGATGGTGCAAAATTTTATGGAAGTGACAAAAGTAGTATTGAGGGAAGTATTGTGGAAGGCACGCTTACAACATTTGTTGATAAGTACAACGTAGTGGCCGAAGTTGCAAAAGTAGATCCGAGTAAGGTTAGCGCAGTTATTTCAAACGGAAATCATAATGATTATATTAAAGAAACATCTTTACAAGCTGCTAAAAAACCAGGTTCTATGGATTACTATGCGGTTGTAATGACGACGATGATTGCACTGTACGCTGCAATGGGGGCGAGTTTTTTAATTCGAGGAGAACGAATACGTAAAACAGGAGATCGTTTAATTGCAGCACCTATAAGTAAAGCTGAGATTTTCGTTGGGAAAGTGCTCGGTAGTCTTGTAGCGAATGCACTTTGTCTATTACTCGTCGTTTTATTTAGTAAATTTGTTTTTCAAGCGAATTGGGGCGACCATATTGGAATCATATTTATTATTTTACTAACAGAAGTCTTTCTAGCAATTAGCTTCGGTTTAGGAATCGGATTTATTACAAAAACAGGTGAGGCATCTAGAGCGATTATTATGGTTGTTGTGCAATTAGCTTCTATTTTTGGTGGTGCGTATTTCGTAGTGGAAGAAAATGTCGTTACGAATTTATCGCCATTAACGTGGGCCAACACAGCCATTATGAAAATTATTTATGCAAATGACATAGGGGCGGCACTGCCAGTAATATTTTTAAACCTCGGAATTTCAGCACTCTTTTTATTAATTGCGATTATTGCATTACGTAGACGGGAGGGGCTATAGTATGAAAGATATTTTATGGCTCATACAAAAAACGTTATCTGTGCTTTTGAAAAATAAAAAGGGGTTACTCATTATTATTAGCTTGCCGATAATAGGAACGCTCATTTCCTTTTCGATATATGGGAATGTAGGGCAAGGAACGTTAAATATTGGGGTTATAAATAAAGAAAATCAACCTATCGCAAATGATACAGTGAAATTTTTAGAAGGACTCAATCATGTAAATGTTAGTAAAATTAAGGAATCTGAAGTGGAAGATAAACTCACTTCAAAAAAACTTGATGGTGTTATTACATTACAGTCTGGCTTTTCTGAAAGTGTTCGAGAAGGGAAACCGAGTCATATTGAGATTTCATCGATTAAAGGCGATCAAGTAACAGGATTTATAAAATCGTATTTATATAACTATGTTGATAACATCGCTGCGATTAGTAAAGTGGCAGGGGCCGATCAAAGTACGTTTAATAGTATGTACGCGGGTTATCAAAAAAGTTCATTTAAAGTAAAGTCTGAGACACTTGAAGATACTTCAAAAAATAAAGATATGACAAATCAAACGATGGGTTATCTTATTATGTTTATGTTATTTTCAGCAGTGAACTTATCAGGATTTATTTTAAAAGAAAAAGAGAACAGAACGTATTTTAGATTATTATCAACGCCGATTGACGGAAAGAAATTTATATTATCTAATGTCGCAGTAAATATGATGATATTAACAGTACAAATTGTAATTGCAGTATTCTTTATGACGAATGTTTTTCACACAACTATAAATATGCCTTTCATAGTTATGATTGGTGTGCTTATGATATTCGCTTTAATTGCAATTGGTTTATCGTTAGTCATTGTGTCTTTTTCAAAAAGTTCAACTGCTTCAAATGCAATGCAAAATATAGTAATAGTACCAACATGTTTACTTGCTGGATGTTATTTCCCGTACGACATTATGCCGAAAGCAGTACAAAAAGTAGCTGATTTCCTTCCGCAGCGTTGGTTACTAGATACGATTTCAAAACTACAGCAAGGCATTCCATTTTCTGAGTTGTATTTAAATATTTTAATTTTATTCGCTTTCGCGATAGCATTCTTCTTAATTGCTATTTATAAGTTTGGAAGAAATAATGATGCGAGGAACTTCATTTAATGAAAAGGTGTGGCGCAATGCCACACCTTTTTGTATTCGCAAATAAAAGTAAGAAAGACATTTCGTATGAAAAAATAATTTAATGAAACACTACGAAATAGTAAGTAATATGAGCGGAAGGAAATCAAAATGATTAAAAAAATATTGCGAGTTACTTCTATTATTATTGCTATTTTCGTTTTTATTTTAATTTGGATGCATATCGATGTTACTTTAGGCAGGAAAATGGAAGCTGGGAAAAATATGCCGACAGAGTATGCACCTCATTATAGTGACTTTCAATTATATGTAGAAGGGAAGTCGTTTTATAAACAGTTGTTTACTGATATAAGGGAAGCGAAGCGATCTATTTACACTTATTTTTATATTTTATCGGATGATAAAAGTAGCCATACTTTTTTAAACTTATTAAAGGAGAAGGCGAAAGAAGGAGTAAACGTATATTTATCGGTTGATCGCATTAATGATTTATCATTTGAAAGAAAGATGAAAAATGAATTGCGGGAAAGTGGTGTACATTTTACATATAGTAGAAAACCTGAATTGCCATTCGGATTTTATTCACTTCACCATCGTAATCATCGTCGTATTACGACGATTGATGGGGAGATTGGCTATACGGGTGGCTTTAATATGGGGGATGAGTACTTAGGGAAAGATAAGCAATTTGGATATTGGCGTGACTATCATGTGCGGCTTAGAGGAGAAGGAGCAAAAGATTTAGAAGAGCAATTCGCTTTAGATTGGAAACGAGATACGAAAGAACATATAAAAAGAAGTACGAATAAAGCGAGTAAAGGGAATACATTACATACGATGGTTAGCTACAATGGACATCACGTCGCTGAAAAATATATAAAGTTAATAAAACAAGCGAAACATTCAATTGTAATTACAACACCTTATTTTATAGCGAAAAATAAAGAATTAATGAATGCTTTAATTGGAGCGCAAAAACGTGGTGTTACAGTAAAAATACTTTGGTCATATAAACCAGATATTCCTCTTATTAAAGAGGCAGCGTATCCTTATATTCGTCAAGCTGTTAATAACGGGATTACGGTATATGGTTATAAAAAAGGTATGTTTCATGGAAAGTTAATGCTGATTGATAATGAATTAACCGTTATTGGTACAACAAACTTTACTGCGCGTAGCTTCTATATAAATGATGAGATGAATTTGTATATTCATGGTGGATCTATCGTATCAGAAGTGAATGCGGCGTTAACACAAGATTTTCATGATTCGAAAGAAATGACGAAAGAGTTTTTTGAGAAGTTATCTTTGTGGGAGCGTTGTAAGGAGAAATTTGCGGGATTGGTTGATTTTTATTTGTGATGATTTAACTGGAATACTGGAAATGTAGAATATAGTAAATAGAAAGCTGTATTGTTTATTCAAAAAGTTGAGAAATAAGAAAGAACCTTCAAAAACAGAAGGTTCTTTCTTATTTTATAATTTATTATTGGTAGTTAAAAAATAGTCTGGTCTGGCGGGTGCCCCTCCGTCTTCATTTGCGCTTCGGTAAAAAATTCAATATGTAGTTAAATTAAAGTTAAACTAATGCCTCTATTTTGATTAAGAGTTCTAAGTGAGTTCTAGTTGAATGCTTAAAAAACTGTAGTTTCATAACTGAAATTTTCGATAAATCAAAATGAGTAACGTGATATAATTTTGAAACTAAAAGGGGTTTAAATGATGGGGAACTTTCAAAGTAATTTTCAAACGGCTACACAAATCGCCACTCAAATGAGAAATGCCTCGAATACAATCCAAAGTGCAACAAATCGTTCTATCACAAAGGCGAGCCGTACTACACTAACTGTTAATGCCCAGGCGCAAGAAGCGAATCAACAAATGCTAGATTTGACTAGACAATTTTGTGGAGCCTTTCAAAAAGCAGTTGATAATATTCATTTAGCAGCTAAGGATTTTGAAAGAATGGATAATGAACTACAAAATACATTTCGCTAATGTGACAACCTAGAGTAAAGGGAGAAGGATAGGAAGAATAAGATGAGTCAAGACATTGAAAAGCAAGTAGACCAATTAAATCAAGAATTACGGATAGTATTCGAGAAACAAGATCGAAATCAAGCTGCGATTCAAATCCAGAGACAAACAGAAATGGACTTTCATGAATTGAGAAGTCGAAATAATCGTTTATTTAATAGAGTTTTAGAAACATGGCATGGTGATAAAGAAGTTTCTAATTTTTTTATGAATAAGCTTCAAGAGTCGCAGCATATTGAGCGGAAATTAACATTTGAATTGGAAAATCAAAAAGAAACATTACTTAAAGAAAGACGCAATCTTATTGATTTAGAAACCGACCTTACATATCGGCAACAGCGATTAAAAAGGGAGGATAAAGCATGAGTTTAAATATGTATGTAGGGGAAGTAAAAAATCAGACCCAAAGCATGAACGCTGTATGTGTCGCTACTATCCAAGCTATGGAGCAAGCAATCCAATCAATTGATACCTTTGCAACTGATACGGTTTTGCAAGGAAAAACATATAGTAGTGCAAAAATATTTTTTGTCCAAACTTTTCGTCCTTTAGCACAAGGTATCATTTATTTATGTGAAGAATTAATTCGTCAAAATGATGCGTTTCCAAGTGATTTTCAATCACAAGTTGCTTCCACAGATGTCATCGAACAAGAAATAAGAGAGCAAATTCAAGAAATTAATCGAATGGTCTCAAGTATAGAAGCAATTAGTATTGCTACAGTATTGCCTGGAATAGATGCCATGGTTATTGTTTTAGTGGAGATGAGAAAAAAACTGCAAGAAAAATTAGAGCATCTATATGAATTTAACTATACGTCCAGTAATAACTACAACACAGCTCTTCAACTAGTGGCTAGCATTACTGCCGGCCTCGCTGAAGTCCAAAGCGGGAAAGGATTTAGTCCTGTAAGTGGTACGTTTAGTACACAAGGATTAAATATGGATTGGACCGTTTCGATTCAAGAAATTGCTGATGAAAGAAAACGTCAAGTTGATAATCTTTTAAAGGAAGGATCAATGGAAGAGGGAGCGGTGTGCAAGAAACCTCCTGAAAAATCTACATCTGAAAAAATTATAGATGGTATTTTAGAAGGTACGGGTCAAGCTGTTGAAGATACAATAGATGGTGTTGTGGCACTTGGTAAATGGGAAACATGGAAGAACATGGGCTACGCTGTTACTCATTTAGATGAAACCTTACCTGCTATGTGGAACACATTGTCAGATTCGTTTATTAATGATGTAATAAATGGAGACGCTGAAAGTCGTGCTAAGTGGGGAAGTTATGCTTTTACACAAATTGGACTTGGGCTCATTGGTGATAAAGGATTAAGTAAAGCAAGTAAATTGGGACAAGTGGGTAATATAACTACATTAACAAAAGGTTTCTCACGTGTTACAAATAATTTGCAAATGGGAGACCGTCTGGCTATTGCAGGTATGGATTCTATGAAAATTGAAATACCTACAATGAAAGATTATTTGGTTAAAGCAAGTAGTCCAAATAACGGCATGAATATAAAGATAGGAAATGCAAAAAGACCAGGGGGATATCAAAAAGGAGATATCGATGATCATGGTTATTTAAGTCCAGCGGTTAATCGTGCTCCAGGAAATAAAAATATAGCTGCTGATAATCGAATACAATCACATCATCCTATACAAAATGAATGGGCTAAAAGATGGGCTATTAAGGGTGGATTTGATTATAACGAAAAGAAAGCTCAAGCAATACTTTTACCATCAATTTCTGGTTTACCTCATGCGAAAATTTCCGCTATGCAAAGAAAGCGAAGAAGGCTTGAAGGATATGATACTGATATAAATTATGAATTTAATGTAAGCTATAGAGAAATGATTGAGGCAGGAGTTGATCAGAAAACTGCAAGAAAGGTATTGGTAGATGCTTATAAATATTTTGATAGTTTGGGAGGTTTTGTGAAAAAATGATAAATTTATCTAATGTTTCTGGTTTAATAAAAAATAATCCAGCAAATGAAATTGAAATTCAAGAAATAGAAGATGTAATGAAAGTCGAATTACCTAATATATATAAAGGTTTATTGAAATATACAAATGGTTTTTCTATAGGTGGAGGATTAACAATTTATGGTACTGAGGATATTATAGAACGAAATGAGACCTGGGAAGTAACAGAATATGCAAATGGTTATTTTTCTATTGGTGATGATGGTAGTGGTAATGTTTTTTTAATGTCGCAAGGTGCAGATGTACAAGAAGTGAGGGCTGTTGATTCTGGTGATATGAATCCAAATCATGCCACTGTAGTTACATTAGATTTTAGTGAGTGGGTAAATACGGGGTGTTTGAATCGAAAAATACAGGAAATAAAAGAGGAAATCCCTGATACGTGTAATATAGTGTTAATAGAAATTCCTAATGGGGGATTAAAAGATTTAGTAAAGATAAAAAGTGTACTAGCACTTGATATTTCAACGGGGGAACTATTAAAAGGATCGAAAAACCTTCCTTTTACATTAGTAAAAGGGGCTCCATATGGAAAAGCAAAAAAATTAATTGGAAAATTAGGACCTGTTGGTTTAGCGCTAAATGCAATACCAATGGATAAAAATAACTAATGTTAAATATAATCTGAAATTCATTTTTAATTACCTGATATTAATTTAATGATTTATAAAAAACGAACTAACATTTTAAAGGTTGGTTTGTTTTTTATTTTTTACAAGGATTAAATAAGGAATGTGAACCCGAACAGTGTTACATGGAATAAGAAGAGATTTATTAGAAGGTAATTTAAGGTGAAATGAACCCAAGAAATAAATGTGTAAATAAATGGTAATAATAAAGGGGAATATATATGAAAATTTGGCAATTAAAAAGCTCGACTGATGATTATGAAACCTTTCAATTATTGAACTATGAAGAGGATAAAAAATATTTTAAAACTAGTTTTCATTCTACGGTGAGTTTTTCAGATTCATGGACGCCTAAGTTTATTGAGGTAACAGATGAAGGAAAGTCAAGCGATTATCCTATTTTTTGGGGAAAGTCTGGTGTACAAATAATTAGTGAAAAAGCCAAGAATGTTTTAGAACCTATAGTAGGAGATAATATTGAATTTTTACCATTACTTCATAAACAAACACACACACAAAAAATACTATGCTATGCATGTTTTAAAGGTGTTGGAAGCACTTGATACTAATAAAACAATCTTTGATAAGTTAAGTTCAGGTTTAATAATAGGATGTAAAAAATTTGTATTTATTTCTTATGTTGTTCAGGACGAACCAGTTTTTAAATTGAATATAAATGGGAAGGTGCATCCTAACTATCTTTTAGTATCAGATCAATTCAAAAATGCAATTTTAGAGAGTGAATTAAAAAGTTTTGAATTTACTGAAGTGTGGAATTTAGAAGAGGGTGCGTAAAGAAAACTAATTTAATTAGATTATTGGGGGGACCCCATATCTAAGAGAGCAAAAAATAAGTAAGGGGGCAGAAACAACAATATATCACTCAGTAGTAAAGGAGAATAGCTATGAAGATTTGGGAATTAAGAAATTTCTCTGATAACTATGAGTATTTTCAATTATTAAATTATAAAGAAGATAAAAAGTTTTTTGAAGGGAAGTTTAACTCTACAATAAAATTAGTAGATTCATGGAGAAAGCTACCTATTGAATGTTTAGAGGAAGGAAAGGCCAGTGATTTTCCGCACTTCTGGGGAGAAATTGGTGCCCTAATGGTTAGTGAAAAGGCAAAAAAATTATTAGAGTCTATAGTAGGTACTGATGTTGAATTCTTACCCCTTATACGTAACTCAAATAGTGAAATATATTATTTAGTTCATGTATTGAATGTACTAGATGCAATTGATGGAGATAAAGCAATCTTTAAAAAAATGATTACAGGCCTTATAGTAGGTTGTGAAAAGTTCGCATTTGATTTTAATATAGTTCAAAATGAAATGATATTTAAGGTTTACATAAATGGAAAAATTCATCCTACGGCTGTTTTTATTTCGGATGAATTGAAGGTTTTAATTGAACAAAGTGATTTAAAAGGTTTTGAATTTATTGAAGTGTGGGATTCGGAAGAGCTTTCGTAAAGAAATTCTAACATTATTAATGACCCTGATAAGTTTACGATAAAAATTTAAGTCCCCTTGTTATACAAATTAGGGGACTATTGATCTCGTATTAACGAGCAGTAAGATTCCCTCTTCAAAATGCGGCTAAAGCAAAGACGTTAGGTGGGAGATCAACTGCTCGTAAAAGCCCGATTGGAGAAGGCTAATAATTAGTGGGGGGTGGACAAAACTTCCGATGAAAAATACTATTTTTCATGCACAAGCATCGAAACATCATCATTAATCAACGTCCCAACATGTTCACCTAAACAAATTCTTTTCATAACGCCAGGCTCATCAAAGTTAAAGACGTGTGCCGGTAAATTATAATCTCGAGCAAGCAATAAAGCTGCTTGATCCATTACTTGTATGTTTTGCCTAACAATATCGTTATAGTTCAGTTTTCGATACATTTTCGCTGATTTATTATATTTTGGATCACTTGTAAAGACACCGTCTACACCTTGTTTTGCGACCAAAATGGCGTCGCTATTCATTTCAATGGCTCTTTGTACACTTGGGTAATCTGTTGTAACGAATGGTTGCCCGTTACCACCACCGAATATGACAACATAACCGTTATCTAAATGATGTACTGCACGTAGGCGAATATATGGTTCAGCTACTGCATTAAAAGGGATGGAAGTCATAACGCGTACTTCTCTATCTGTTTTACTTGTTAAAACGCCGCGAAGCATTAAGCTGTTAATAATCGTACCTAGCGTACCGATATTATCAGCTTCTACACGATCAATTCCCCATTCTTCAGCTAGATGACCTCTGAAAATGTTACCGCCGCCGATGACAATGGATACTTCGATATCTAGGTCAATAATGGATATTATTTCGTTTGCGATATGTTCTAATCGTTTGGAGTTAAAGCTATTTCCAGATTGATCAGCAAGTGCGCCGCCACTTAGTTTAATTAAGACGCGTTTATATGGTTTCATAACAATTCCCCCTATATAGATTGCAATAAAAAAGGAACAAAGGCTAATGCCTTTGTTCCTTCGTAAGAAAATGAAATAGAAAAGAAATAGATATGATGAACTTCTTCACGTGATTTTTCATAACATCCACTCCTTTTCATCCCCATTTATTTAGAATACGTATATCTTTTAGATTATACGAAATAATCTGATGTTTTATCAAGGTTATTTTATTTCTTTTTTATAAAAAAGTGTCAATGAATATTATAAGAAATAAATTTGAATTTTTTGTGACGAACTTGTAGGTTTTTGTATGATTTTGTAGGTTCGCTTATATGATGTGTGAGTAGCTTTTATAAATTCAAATTGAAAGCGTTCGCATGAAGGGGATGAACATAAATGAAAAAATTCGGATTGGCAACACAAATTTTTGTCGCGCTTGTTTTAGGGATTGTAGTAGGGGCAGTCTTTTATGGCAATAAAACGGCGATTTCTTATATCACACCAATTGGGGATATATTTATTCACTTAATTAAGATGATTGTAGTACCGATTGTTATTTCAGCATTAATTGTTGCGGTAGCTGGTGTAGGAGATATGAAAAAGCTTGGGAAACTGGGCGGTAAGACAATTCTTTATTTCGAAATTATTACGACGATTGCTATTTTAATGGGATTACTTGCAGCGAATATATTCCAACCAGGTACTGGCGTTGATATGAGTAATTTACAGCAAAGTGATATTTCTTCTTATAAACAAACAGCAGATGCAACAGAGAAGAAAGGCTTTGCAGAAACGATTGTTCATATTGTACCGAAAAATATATTTGAGTCTATTACACAAGGTGACTTATTACCGATTATATTCTTCTCAGTACTATTCGGTTTAGGAGTTGCAGCAATCGGTGAAAAGGGAAAGCCTGTTTTTAACTTTTTTGAAGGTGTACTCGAAGCGATGTTTTGGGTTACAAATCAAGTGATGAAATTCGCACCATTTGGTGTATTCGCATTAATTGCTGTTACGGTTGCAAAATTTGGTGTAGCAACACTACTTCCTTTAGGAAAACTAGTGCTAGCTGTATACGTAACTGTTATACTATTCGTTGTGATTGTATTAGGTATTAATGCACGAATGGTCGGAGTAAACATTTTTACATTAATAAAAATTTTAAAAGAAGAACTTATTCTTTCATTTACGACAGCAAGTTCAGAAGCTGTTTTACCTAATATAATGAGAAAAATGGAAGAGTTCGGTTGTCCAAAGGCAGTTGCCTCTTTCGTAATTCCGACAGGTTATACATTTAACTTGACTGGATCAGCTATTTATCAAGCGTTAGCGGCATTGTTTGTTGCACAAATGTACGGTGTACACATGTCACTGACGGAGCAAATAACGCTATTATTCGTTCTCATGTTAACATCCAAAGGTATGGCGGGAGTTCCGGGTGCATCATTCGTTGTTGTATTAGCGACGTTAGGATCAATGGGCTTACCGCTAGAAGGCATCGCATTAATTGCGGGAATTGACCGCATTTTAGATATGATTCGCTCAGCTGTCAATGTATTAGGAAATGCATTAGCTGCCATTGTTATGTCGAAGTGGGAAGGCGAATTCGATGATGAGAAAGCAAAACAATATGTAGAAACGGTCAAACAAACAAAAGCAGCGTAAGAGATTGTTAAGGAGTGAGTAATCATGGCAACATTAACTGAAGTTAAAAATGGAGTACGAATTGAAAAAGATTTTTTAGGTGAAAAAGAAGTACCAAATTACGCGTACTACGGTGTACAAACAATGCGTGCAGTGGAGAATTTCCCGATTACAGGATACAAAGTCCATGAAGGTTTAATTAAAGCGTTAGCAATTGTAAAAAAAGCGGCAGCACTTGCTAATGCAGATGTAGGAAGATTGGAATTGAAAAAGGGTGGTGCTATCGCAGAAGCATCACAAGAAATCCTTGAGGGGAAATGGCATGATCATTTCATCGTTGATCCAATTCAAGGTGGTGCAGGAACTTCAATGAATATGAACGCAAATGAAGTCATTGCCAATCGTGCCCTTGAATTATTAGGAATGGAAAAGGGAGACTATGATTATATTAGTCCAAACAGTCATGTAAATATGGCACAATCAACAAACGATGCATTCCCAACAGCGATTCATATTGCAACATTAAATGCATTAGAAGGCTTATTACAAACAATGGGTTATATGCATGATGTATTTGAATTAAAAGCAGAACAGTTCGATCATGTTATTAAAATGGGTCGTACACATTTACAAGATGCTGTGCCAATTCGTCTTGGACAAGAATTTAAAGCATACTCCCGCGTACTTGAACGTGACATGAAACGTATCAAGCAATCACGTCAACATTTATATGAAGTAAATATGGGAGCAACTGCAGTTGGTACAGGCTTAAATGCAGATCCAGAATATATTGAAGCAGTTGTAAAACATTTAGCTACAATTAGTGAACTACCACTTGTTGGTGCAGAAGATTTAGTAGATGCAACTCAAAATACGGATGCGTACACTGAAGTATCTGCAGCACTTAAAGTATGTATGATGAACATGTCTAAAATTGCGAACGACCTTCGTCTAATGGCATCAGGTCCACGCGTTGGATTAGCGGAAATTATGCTACCAGCTCGTCAACCAGGTTCATCTATTATGCCAGGGAAAGTAAACCCTGTTATGCCAGAAGTAATTAATCAAATTGCGTTCCAAGTAATTGGTAACGACCATACAATTTGCCTTGCTTCAGAAGCAGGACAATTAGAATTAAATGTTATGGAACCAGTACTTGTTTTCAACTTACTTCAATCTATTAGCATTATGAATAACGGTTTCCGTGCCTTTACAGATAATTGCTTAAAAGGAATTGAAGCGAATGAAGATCGCTTAAAAGAGTACGTTGAGAAGAGTGTAGGAATTATTACAGCCGTGAACCCTCATATCGGCTATGAAGCAGCAGCTCGCGTTGCGAAAGAAGCAATTGCGACAGGGCAATCCGTTCGAGAACTATGTGTGAAAAATGGTGTATTGTCACAAGAAGAATTAGAGTTAATTCTAGATCCATTCGAAATGACACACCCAGGGATTGCAGGAGCAACTCTTTTAAAGAAAAATTAAAAGAAGAGGGGGACAATCCCCTCTTTTTTGTTTACAATATAGAAATGCTATATATGAATAGAGGTAGGGATGTTATGAGTAAGTTTACAGTGGCTTCTAATGGTGCATTAGAAACAACATTAAGAGGAGCAGAAGTATTATCAACACCACTTTTAAATAAAGGGGTAGCTTTCACACAAGAGGAAAGAGAAGAGTTAGGTTTAAAAGGGTTATTACCGCCAGCGGTTTTAACGTTAGAAGAACAAGCACGCCGAGCGTATGAACAATTTAGTTCTCAGCCGGATGATTTATTAAAGAATGTATACTTAACAGCGTTACATGATCGAAATGAAGTGTTATTTTATCGTATTTTAACAGAGCATTTACGTGAAATGTTACCGATTGTATATACACCAACTGTAGGTGTAGCAATTCAAAGATATAGTCATGAATACCGTAAACCACGTGGCATTTATTTATCAATTAACGATCCATCAGGTATTGAAGATGCATTTGCAAATATCGGTGCAACAGCTGAAAACATTGATTTAGTCGTTGTAACGGATGGAGAAGGTATATTAGGAATTGGTGATTGGGGTGTTGGTGGAATTAACATCGCAATCGGGAAATTGGCTGTATATACGGCCGCAGTTGGAATCGATCCTAGCCGTGTATTACCGGTAATTTTAGATGTAGGTACAAATCGTGAGGAATTATTAAACAATCCATTTTATATTGGAAATCGTCACCCTCGTATAACAGGTGAAGCTTACGATGAATTTATTGATACGTTTGTTCAAGCGGTAAATAAACAATTCCCGAAAGCACTTCTACATTGGGAAGACTTCAGTTCTCGAAATGCACGAAAAATTTTAGATAAATATCGTCATGACGTTTGTACATTTAATGATGATATTCAAGGTACAGGGGCAGTTTCACTTGCTGCTGTATTATCGGCAGTAAAAGCTTCTGGTGTACCGTTAAGTGAACACCGTGTAGTTGTGTTTGGTGCTGGTACGGCTGGAATCGGTATCGCAGATCAAGTAAGAGATGCAATGGTTCGTGTCGGCTTATCAGACGAAGAATCACATAATCGTTTCTGGTGTATTGACCGTAATGGGTTGGTTACAGATAATATGGAAGATCTTCTTGATTTCCAAATTCCATATGCAAGAAAAGAAGCTGAAGTAAGTGATTGGAAACAAAATGATGCTATCGGACTTGCTGAAGTTGTGAAACATGTAAAACCGACAATTTTAATTGGTACATCTACTGTTGCAGGCGCATTTAAAGAGGAAATTATTAAAGAAATGGCTTCTCACGTAGAAAGACCAATCATTTTACCAATGTCGAATCCAACGCCACTTGCTGAAGCGAAACCAGCAGATTTAATCGAGTGGACAGAAGGAAAAGCATTAGTTGCAACAGGAAGTCCGTTTGAACCGGTTACATATAACGGTGTAACGTATGTGATTGGACAGTCAAATAACGCACTTATTTTCCCAGGACTAGGTCTTGGTACAATTGTTGTTCGTGCAAGCGTCATGACGGATGGAATGTTCGCAGCAGCAGCAGAAGCAGTTGCAAGTATGGTAGATACAAGTCAGCCAGGAGCGCCTATTTTGCCAGAAGTTGAAGAGTTACGTAATATCTCTGAACTGGTTGCGATTGAAGTAGCGAAAGTTGCAGTTGCAGAAGGTGTTGCTAGAGAGAACTTAAGTGATGACGATATTAAGATTGCCGTAAAAGAAGCAATATGGGAACCGGAGTATCGCCAAATAAAAGCGGTAGAAAAGGTTAGAATATAGAAATAAAGCCCGTTTATAATTATAAGCGGGCTTTCACTTTTACAATTGAAAAAAGCATAGGAAGTGGCACCTTTGAATTGGAATCAATTATGGAAGAAAGATATGTATCTTTTAATTATATTAATGGTTGTTGTTCCGATTGCTGGAGAGCTGAATTTTCATCCTTTTAATGATATGTTTCGTGTTAGTTTCGGGACACCGCTTTTCTTCTTTTTATTACTATTTTTAAGAAGAGTGCCAGCAGCAGCTGCAGGTATTCTTGTAGGTATATCTGTAGTCTTATTTCGTGTATGTCTTGACTGGGTATTGCAAGGTTCATTCCATATGACAGAATCATTTTATTTGCGTTATCCTGTGTTCTTTTATTATTTTATTTATGGAAGTCTTTTTTCGCTTTGTAGGGTGAATAAGTTTCATCAGAAGCCAATTGTGATAGGATGTCTTGGAATTACAATTGAAATTATCGCAAGTATGTCTGAACTTGCGTTTTATCATATGTTAGTGCTGGGGACAACGATAACAGTTTCTGAAGTGAATAAACTAATTATTATTGCTATTTTCCGTAGTTTCTTTGCACTTGGTTTTTTAAATATGATGAACTTATATGAAACGAAGTTAAAAGAATCACAAGTTCGAAAAGAAAATGAAAATATGTTAATGTACCTCTCTAATTTATATGTGGAATCTGTCCATTTGAAAAAAACGTTACAAAATGCTGAGTTAATTACACAAGAAGCATATCAACTATATCGAAACTTACAAGCGAACGATGATTTAAATAGCAAAACAGCATTAAAAATAGCAGGAGAAGTGCACGAAATCAAAAAGGATAATCAAAGAATTTTTGCAGGACTATCTAAACTGTTATTAGATAAAAATGTGGCTGAGTATGTAGAAGGACATGAATTAGCGGAAATGATTGTAAGAATTAATGAGAAATATGCTGAAATGTTAGAAAAAGATATACGTTTTTCGGAACATATAGAAGGTGAGCATGCAGAATATCATGTGTACACGGTCTTATCCATTTTTAATAACTTAGTTGCAAATGCAGTTGAAGCAATTGAGGGTAGAGGTCTCATTATTATTAAGCTATATAAACGAGATAAACATATATTCTTTGAAGTAATTGACGATGGTCTTGGTATTGCACAGAAGTATAAGAAATTAGTATTTAAGCCAGGATTTACTTCAAAGTATGATCAAGCGGGAACACCTTCAACAGGTATTGGACTTTCTTACATAAACGAAATGGTAACAGAGCTAGGTGGAGAAGTGAGATTAGAAGACCGAGAAACTGGCGGAGGGTGTAAGTTTATCGTTTGTTTACCGGAGTGCAGTTTAAAGCGGGAAGGAGAATAAAGTTGTTTTATTATATCGTAGATGATGATGAAGTTTTCCGCTCCATGCTTTCACAAATTATTGAAGATGGCGATCTTGGGGAAGTAATTGGAGAGTCGGAAGATGGAGCTTTTATTGAAGCGGATCAATTAAATTTTAAAAAAGTAGATATTTTATTTATTGATTTATTAATGCCAATGCGAGATGGGATTGAAACAGTTCGCCATATTGCATCCTCTTTTACAGGGAAAATCATTATGATTTCTCAAGTTGAATCGAAACAGCTTATTGGTGAGGCGTATACACTTGGTGTTGAATATTATATTACGAAACCATTAAATAAAATTGAGGTTGTATCTGTTGTACGTAAAGTAATGGAACGTATTCGTTTAGAGCGCTCTATACATGATATTCAAAAATCATTGAATAACGTTTTTAAGTGGGAACAGCCGCAAGTTCGAAATGAGCCAATGCAGGAAGGAAAAAGAATAGCAGATTCAGGGCGCTATTTATTATCAGAACTCGGTATTGCGGGAGAGAATGGAAGTAAAGATTTACTTAGTATGTTGGAATATTTATATGGACAAGAAAAAGAGCAAACGTTTGAATTTGGATTTCCTGCGCTAAAAGATATCTTTCACCATATAACTATAAGAAAATTAGAGAATATAGCTTCAGATGCAGATATAGATAAGGAGAGAAAAGCATCTGAACAAAGGGTACGTAGAGCGATTTATCAATCGTTAAATCACTTAGCTTCCCTTGGATTAACAGACTTTTCAAATCCGAAATTTGAAAGCTATGCTCCGAAATTTTTTGATTTCACTGTAGTTAGAAAACGGATGACAGAAATGACAAAAGAAGAAGTAGCAACTTCTGGACATACGCGAATTAATACGAAAAAGTTTATTCAAGTGTTGTATTTTGAGGCGAAACGGTTGATGGAGATAGAATGAAAAGAGATAAGTGTTTCAGATTGTAGACAAAGTCTTGTTCAAGTGACATTGAGTTTCTTGGTGCTTAACATGCTTTTGACTCTCTTTTTTAATTAGAGTTGGAATAGAAACAAAAAATAAATATAATATTGTTAATGCACCAACGGGGAGGAGGACAGGACATGAATAAAGAAGAAAAGGTCATAGTGGGTTTCAGGGACTTATATAATAAGATTGTTTGGCTTAATAAGGATAAGATGGAAGACAGTCTTAAGGGTTATAATTCTTCTGAAGTACATTGTATCGAATACATTGAAAAAAATGTAGATTCTAACGTGACAAAACTTGCGGAGTCCTTTTATATGACTCGCGGTGCCATAAGTAGAATAACTAAAAAACTTATAAAAAAAGGCCTTATCGAAAGTTATCAGAAGTCGGATAATAAGAAAGAAATCTATTTTAGGCTTACTGAACAAGGGAAAGTAATTTATAAAATACATGAGGATCTGCACAAAGAGTTTGAAGAACGGGATAAAGTTGTGTTTGATCAAGTAACCGAGGAAGAATTTGATAGTATACTTAGCTTCGTGGAAAAGTATAGTAGACATTTGGATACAGAAATAAAGAAACAAGGTGTACATATTAAGTCGTAATCTATTCAAAAAATAAAAATGAAACGGCAGGCAGTCCAAGGATGGACCGCCTTTTTTATTGTTGTAATTTTGTTGACAAGGAAACAAAATGGAGTTATTGTTTTGTTGATAAGGAAACAAAAATAACTGTTGGGGAGAGAATGAAAATGTCCAAATTCAGATCACATAATGAACATAATACGGAACGAGTCATAGATAAACACGCCTTACTATTCGGTCTCATCTCTGTGTTTCTTTGCGGAATAGGATTCAGCATTATAATACCTGTCGTTCCATTTTTAGTGCAGCCATATACAAGTAATTCGGCAGAACAAGCGGTCGTCGTTACGCTATTAACTTCTGTTTATGCAGTCTGCGTATTTTTTGCGGCTCCCGCACTTGGAGCTTTGAGTGATAAATATGGTCGTCGTCCATTACTTTTAGTATGCCTTTTCGGTTCCGCAATCGGGTACTTAGTTTTTGGCATAGGAGGAGCTCTATGGATACTATTTGCTGGGCGCATAATAGAAGGTATAACAGGAGGGAGCATAAGCACTATCTTCGCATATTTTGCAGATATTATTCCTCCAGAACAAAGAACGAAATACTTCGGATGGGTAAGTGCGGTTGTAGGAGTAGGCACTGTAATTGGACCAACTATAGGTGGATATCTTGCCAAGTTTGGTTATTCTGTACCTATGTATTTTGGAGCAATAATAACTTTATTAAATGTTGTTTATGGAATCTTATATATGCCTGAGAGCCTTGACAAAAATAATAGATTGAAAGAGATTACCTTTGTAAGATTGAATCCATTTACACAGCTTGCAAATATACTTTCCATGAAAAATTTAAAATGGCTACTTGTCTCAGCATTCTTACTTTGGATACCAAATGGATCTTTACAGGCAATTTTTTCACAATTTACAATGGATACTTTTAGTTGGAAGCCTGCGTTAATCGGACTTATGTTTTCAATTATGGGATTTCAAGATATCATTTCACAAAGTTTCATAATGCCAAAACTTTTGACAAAACTTACTGATAAACAGATAGCAATTCTCGGAATGGTTTCGGAGATTATAGGTTATAGTCTTATTGCAGCATCAGCTTTTTTCTCATTTTATCCGTTTCTTATCGCTGGAATGTTTATATTTGGTTTTGGTGATTCCATCTTTGGACCTTCATTCAATGGGATGCTCTCGAAGTCTGTCGATTCTAGTGAACAAGGAAGGATTCAAGGCGGTAGTCAATCTGTTCAAGCTTTAGCAAGAATGATTGGGCCGATCATTGGAGGGCAAATTTATGTTTCACTTGGGCATGCCGCACCTGCTTGTATGGGGATCATCCTTATAGTAGCCGCAATAACAGTCTTATATAAGGGCACGCATGAAAATATGTAAATTACGTACTTTATCCTCCTTTTATAGACAGTAAGCCCCTTGTATCAAAATTTGCACATCCATCTCAATGGTGTGTGTGAAAAACTTTTATTACTCTTCTTCATAAAATCATATCTTTTAAATTATTGATGCGATAGTCGGTAAAACTTTTACATGAATAATGTAGAAGATATTTAAATACTACGCTGGAAGCTTTCAGAATCGCCTGCATAATAGGCAGTTTTAACAAGTACTGAAACTCTATTTGCTTACAGTCTGAGGTGTTTATAAATAAGTATCTTTTTTGTTAAACCAACATTTTATATTTTCTCGTGAAGCATGTAAAATGTTAAGTAAGAGAAAATGGTTTTACAGTAAGGAAGTGTCAAAAAATGAGTTTTACATTAAATAAATCGATTATTAAAGAAGTATGCGGAGAGACCTCATATAAAAGAGGTGAAGCTTATTATAAATCAAATAAAGTAATAATAAATCATTATGATGAAAATAAAGAAATTTGCGAGGCAACGGTAAAAGGGAATGAAGATTTTCATGTTACAGTAGAAAAAGCTAAAAAAGGTGATGTTGTTGCGAAATGTAGTTGTCCTTCATTAGCGTCTTTTCAAACGTACTGTCAACATGTTGCAGCCGTACTAATACAAATAAATTATAACCAGCAAACGGGCGGCATGTCCGAAAATATGAGCGGAAATGATCAATTAACGAGCGGGATGTTTCAGTTGTTTGCAGACAAACCACTGCGGCCAAAAAGTAAACAACACCGTTTTGATACACGTGAAATATTAGATGTTGCGTTTATATGTTCACCAGTAGCGACGAAAAGCGGTGGGGCCCTTCTTGGAATTCAGTTAAAACTTGCGAAAACATACTTTATAAATCATATTAGAGAATTTCTTTCTAACGTGGAGAAAAGAGAGACTTTTCATTGTTCCAATGAATTTACATACACACCAGATGTACATAGCTTCAGGCAAGAAACGGATGCGATTATTCAGCAGCTCATTAAAATTTATCATAATGAAAAAATGTATGAGGATACACTGGAAGTACATGCAAAACAAGATGATAGTATGATTTTAATACCGCCAGCTTCATGGAAGGATATGCTTTCTTTACTTTCTAAAGTTGAGTTTGTGGGACTTAATCAAGATGGAAAATCTTTTCATGGTTTACAAATTTCAAAAGGGCTACTTCCTTTACATTTTGAGTTTAATAAAGGGAGTAACGATGGGTTTACACTTTATATTGACGGCTTACAACAAGTAGAAGTAATGGATACGTATAGTTATGCTCTATTTGGAGGGAAACTGTATCAGTTGAACGCTGAGGATTGTAAGCGGCTTATCGAATTACAAAAAATGATGAATCGTTCTAGTAGTAACCAATTGTATATTCCAGCAGATAAGATGGAGCACTTTGTAGCAAAAGTTGTACCAGGGTTAATGAAGCTAGGAACTGTGCGAATAGATGAGGTAGTATCAGATTGTGTGGAAACGCCTTCGCTAAAAGCAAAATTGTATTTAGATCGAGTGAAAAATCGTTTGTTAGCAGGTCTCGAATTTCATTATGGAAACGTCGTGATTAATCCGTTAGAAGAGGATGGGCAGCCATCTGTTTTTAATCGTGATGAGAAAAAGGAAAAAGAGATTTTAGACATTATGAGTGAAAGTGCCTTTGCGAAAACGGAAGGCGGTTATTTTATGCATAATGAAGAAGCTGAGTATAACTTTTTATATCATGCTGTTCCAACGTTAAAAGGTTTAGTTGATATTTATGCGACGTCAGCCATCAAATTACGAATTCATAAGGGAGACACAGCTCCTCTTATAAGAGTTAGAAGGAAAGAGAGAATTGATTGGTTATCATTCCGCTTTGATATAAAAGGTATTCCAGAGGCAGAAATTAAAGGGGTATTAGTCGCTCTTGAGGAGAAACGAAAATATTATCGTTTAGCAAGTGGTGCTCTACTATCACTTGAGAGTAAAGAGTTTAATGATATTAATCAGTTTATAAAAGAATCTAGTATTCGAAAAGAATTTTTAAAGGGCGAAGAAATAGATGTCCCTCTTATTCGTAGTGTGAAATGGATGAATTCACTGCAAGAAGGAAACGTATTAAGTTTAGATGAGTCTGTTCAAGAATTGGTAGAGAACATTCAAAATCCTAAAAAGCTGAAGTTTGCGGTGCCAAGTGGCTTAGATGCGATAATGAGAGAGTATCAAACATACGGATTCCAGTGGATGAAAACACTTGCCTATTATCGTTTTGGCGGCATTTTAGCTGATGATATGGGACTGGGGAAAACGTTGCAAAGTATTGCTTTTATAGACTCTGTTTTGCCGGAAATTCGAGAGAAGAAACTGCCTATATTAGTTGTTTCTCCGTCGTCCCTCGTTTACAACTGGCTTAGCGAGTTAAAAAAATTCGCTCCACATATTAGAGCAGTTATTGCCGATGGAAATCAAGCAGAGCGCCGAAAAATTTTAAAAGATATAACGAAATTTGATGTAGTAATTACGTCATATCCTTTACTGAGAAGAGATATAAGGTTATATGCGCAGCCATTTCATACGCTATTTCTTGATGAAGCACAAGCATTTAAAAATCATACGACGCAAACTGCAAGAGCGGTAAAAACAGTGCAGGCGGAGTACCGTTTTGGATTAACAGGAACACCTGTAGAAAATTCATTAGAAGAGCTATGGTCTATCTTCCACGTTGTCTTCCCAGAATTATTACCGGGAAGAAAAGAGTTCGGTGATTTAAGACGAGAAGATATTGCGAAGCGGGTAAAACCATTCGTGTTAAGAAGGTTAAAGGGTGATGTATTACACGAACTCCCAGAAAAAATTGAGCACTTACAATCATCAGAACTTTTACCAGATCAAAAGAGGATTTACGCAGCTTATTTAGCAAAGTTAAGAGAAGAAACGTTAAAACATTTGGATAAAGATACGTTACGTAAAAATAAAATTCGGGTTTTAGCTGGTTTAACGAGACTACGGCAAATTTGTTGTCATCCTGCTTTGTTTGTTGATGACTATAAAGGTAGTTCAGCTAAATTTGATCAGCTGCTAGAAATTTTGGAGGAATGCAGAAGTACAGGGAAGAGAATTCTTATCTTTTCCCAATTTACGAAGATGCTTTCGATAATCGGACGTGAATTAAATCGTCAAGCAGTTCCATACTTTTATTTAGACGGGAGTACACCAGCGCAAGAACGTGTAGAGCTATGCAATCGGTTTAACGAAGGAGAAGGGGATCTATTTCTTATTTCGTTAAAAGCTGGTGGCACAGGACTAAATTTAACAGGTGCAGATACAGTTATATTGTACGACTTGTGGTGGAATCCAGCTGTTGAACAACAAGCTGCGGATAGAGCGTATCGAATGGGACAAAAAAATACAGTGCAAGTGATTAAGTTAGTAGCACATGGAACAATTGAAGAAAAAATGCACGAGTTACAAGAGAGTAAGAAAAATTTAATCGCTGAAATTATCGAACCGGGAGAAGAGAAGTTATCTTCTATTACGGAGGAAGAAATCCGCGATATTCTTATGATTTAATATGGAAAAAGCTATGCTTTCATAGAGATGAAAGCATAGCTTTTTTGTTGTAATAATTATATTTTGTTTTGTACAAAGTAAAGAGATAAAGTGAAACTTTAAATAGTGGGAGTTGTTCGTCTCCCACTATTTATTTTATTTCTTTGTACCTTTACTTTTGTATGGTTTTGCAGCTTTCTTTTTCGCACTTGATTGCCAACGGTTCCATCCTTTACTTCCTGTACCTTGTCCTACACCTTTTTTCGGTTTTGCTTTCGTTTTACTCATATGATCACTCCGTTATATAAAAAATCTGATTTGATAATAGCCAATGTTTTAGAAAAATACTATCGATAAATGACTATGCTTGCTTTAAATAAAAACAAACTGCTTGAATGCTATAGTATATCATGAAATTGCGAGTAAACTGAAAGGAATTATAAAGAAAATGAAAATAATAAGAAATACTGCGGATTCTATATTTCGAACAATCACACTAGTTGTTGTATATATGTTAGTTTCAATTAGTGAAATGTTTTTTGGATTGAAGAGACAAAGGAAATAAAAATGTTATATTAAGAACAATCGGTAAAGGCATAAAATAAAGAATTGAAAATTTTTTTGAAACTTTTTGTTGACTTTATCGATTTTTTGTATAGAATAATCATTAATAAAATGTTTCAGAGATGTGACAATAAAACGACTATGAAAGGACGAGTAGTAGTAGGATGTAGTTTAAGCGAGTCAGGGGCGGTGTGAGCCTGATACGAAGCCTATTATGAAGAACCTCCTGGAGTCGCTAACCGAAATCCTTTATAGGAAAGTAGACTTAGCCGGGAACTTCGCCGTTACAAGAAGAACAGTATCGAGATTTTTTAATCTCCGTACTGTATAAGTGAGCAACCTCTGTTGCTAATTTGGGTGGTACCGCGGAACCAAAGTCTTTCGTCCCAGTTTTTTGGGAAAGAAGGGCTTTTTTTGTTGGCTTCTTTTCACAACATCCAAACATTTTAGGAGGAAACCACCATGTATCAATCATTAATGACAGTAAGAGAGACTCAAATCGCAATTAAGGAAGTTAAAACATTTTTCGAGGATCAATTAGCAAAGCGCCTTGAACTATTCCGCGTATCTGCACCATTATTCGTAACGAAGAAATCAGGATTAAACGATCACTTAAACGGTGTAGAACGTCCAATTGAATTTGATATGTTACATTCAGGAGAAGAATTAGAAATTGTACATTCACTAGCGAAGTGGAAAAGATTCGCATTACATGAATACGGATATGAAGCTGGTGAAGGTTTATATACAAACATGAACGCGATTCGTCGTGATGAAGAACTTGATGCAACGCATTCCATTTATGTTGACCAATGGGATTGGGAAAAAATCGTTCAAAAAGAATGGCGTACTATCGATTACTTACAAAAAACAGTACAAACAATTTATGGAATATTCAAAGAATTGGAAGATCACTTATTTGAAAAGTATCCGTTCCTTGGAAAGTATTTACCAGAAGAAATTGTTTTCATTACTTCTCAAGAACTGGAAGATAAATATCCAGAATTAACACCGAAAGATCGTGAACATGCAATTGCGAAAGAACACGGTGCAGTCTTTATTATTGGAATTGGTGATGCACTCCGTTCAGGTGAAAAGCACGATGGACGCGCGTCCGATTATGATGATTGGAAATTAAACGGTGACATTTTATTCTGGCACCCAGTACTACAAGCTTCGTTCGAATTATCATCAATGGGAATTCGTGTTGATAGTAAAGCACTTGATGAGCAATTAACGAAAACTGGTGAAGACTTCAAACGTGAGTATGATTTCCATAAAGGTATTTTAGAAGACGTACTACCATTAACAATTGGTGGTGGTATCGGCCAATCAAGAATGTGTATGTACTTCTTACGTAAAGCACATATCGGTGAAGTTCAATCTTCTGTATGGCCTGATGATTTACGTGAAGCTTGCAAGAAAGAAAACATTCATTTGTTTTAATAGAAGTGAGAGAGAATAGCTCAAACATAGAGCTATTCTTTCTTTTTTATTTTGTAAACGAATAGTTTACAGTGAGTTTTACTAATGGTTTCTTTTTCGTCTCCTTTTATCCTTTTCGGCAAGAAGACTCCATCTGATTTGTGTTACGGGTGAAACCCAACAATTCAGGTGGAGATGAATTGCCGTCAGTCAATAGGCTGAACTCTTTTGTTTCGTTCATAACAATTTTTTGATGGGGAACATTCGTTTCTTTTTGTCTTACGATATAATCTGTAGTAGATAAGGAGGGAATATATCGTAAGACAACGAAATTGGATAATAATCATTCGGTTACTTGAGCAAAAAGGAATTAAGATGAAGACCATGTTCACATTTAGTTCCGTTTAGTTCCAAATATTGATTTGTCAAAAGTAATTAACAGTTACAAAAGTGTTAGTTCTCGTTTCGTGAAACGAGATTTCCTAAGATAAAACATTATCTTAGGAAAGAAATAATTTTAATGAACTCTCTGAGAAAGGTGGTGAAAACAATGACTAAAAAGAGAGCAGTGAAAGTATTACGTAAACAAAAAAAAAGAGAAAACATGCAACGATTCACGCAGAAACAGAATATCGGACGAGCTTGTCTCACAGCTAAAGAATTTCGCTTACTGCAACGCATGTCACATAGTTCTAAAGCATTGCGAAATGTTGGATTGTACACGATTAAACAAAGTTATTTGAATAATAACAAGATGGCTACTGTAAAAGAAGTGGACACTGCCATGCAAACCGATATGAACTACTGGGGTATTCAATCAAACTCTGTTCAAGCGATTCGTAGAGCCTTATTTACAGAAGTGAAGAGCTTTTTTAAAGCAATGGAACAGTGGAAGAAAAAACCTGAAACCTTCACAGGTCGTCCTAAGTTTCCGAATTATTCCCGTTCCACTGACAAACGAATCATTGAAATCTATCAAGTTCCAAAAGTTGATAATAACGGGTATTGGATGATTCCGATGAATGTTGCATTCAGAAAAAAATTCGGTTCCATTAAAATACGTATGCCTAAAAACTTAAGAAATAAAAAAATCTCCTACATTGAGATTGTACCGAAGCAAAAAGGTCGGTTCTTTGAGGTGCATTACACATATGAAATGCACGTTTCTCAAATGAAGAAACAACCCACGACTATTAGTAAAGCTTTGAGTTGCGATTTAGGTGTAGACAGATTATTAAGTTGCGTAACAAATACAGGTGATGCATTTTTAATTGATGGAAAAAAATTAAAATCCATTAACCAGTACTTCAATAAAATGATACGTAATCTACAACTGAAAAACATGGAAAATGGACTTTCTAAACGAGTTGTAACGAACAAAATGGCTGCACTTTGGCATAAACGGGAAAGACAAATAAATGGTTACATTTCACAAACTGTAGGCTTGTTGTTCGAAAAAGTGAAAGCATTCAACATAGATACTGTTGTCGTAGGGTATAACGCTGGTTGGAAACAAAAATCTGATATGGGAAAAAAGAATAATCAAAAATTTGTTCAAATCCCATTTCATAAACTGATTGCAGCAATTGAGAATAAATGTATAAAAGAAGGCATCCGATTTTTAAAACAAGAAGAAAGCTATACTTCAAAAGCTAGTTTTCTTGATAAAGATAGGGTTCCAGTTTGGGATAAGGATGATAGGACGCATTATCGCTTTAGTGGCAAACGGATCACTCGTGGTCTGTACCAAAGTAAAGCAGGGAAATGTATTCATGCTGATATTAATGGTGCATTGAATACATTGGAAAAATCGAGAGTTGTAGAATTGGATGACAATCTCAAAGTGAAAACGCCGATTCTATTAGAAGTGCAAAAACGTAAGGCTGTTGCTTCGTGCATAGCTTAGTGGGTGCGTCAACCATCCATGTGTACTCGACTTGTCGGGGCTTGTAGCACACGCCGGAGTCATCTGAGTGGTGGCTTCTTCCACAAGGAAGAATTGCTCTTTTTCGAAAGGGTGGTGCAAGTGGGGAAACGATTGTTCGTTTCTAGTACCAACCAAAAAGATACTTGGGGTGTTACTGTAAGGTGGCATGAATTCTAGAGCGTCAAACTATCTAGCGATAGACGAAAAGACCTAGAGTTCTAACTCAAGCCCCCACTGAAACGTTTCAACTCAGTGGGGGTAGTTGACATTGGATTTGGTTTGCTAATTATAATTGCATTCATTGATTACGAAAAAATACAGGTGGTTGTATTAGGAGTTGCACTATTCATGATGGTATTTTACTCGGATGTGAAGAAAGTTATTTTGAATGAATATAGAGCGTTTTTTCATGGGAAAGAGCGATAAGATATAAAATGAGAAGAGTCAGTTATATTTCCTAGGAAAGGATAAAATGAATAATTAAATTATTTTATAATGATTTTGGGATGTTGATAATATGTTAAAGAACGATTTGGATAGAGTCTTGAAATCTATGTGTAAAATGAAAATACATTTTTAAAAGCTCAAACAAGCATAACCACGTTCTAAAGTTAGGACGTGGTTAAAAATATGGTTTAATTGATAATGAAATTCTGTTTGGCAAAGCCAATAACTTTTTATAAAAAATTACTTAATTATTTGTTACCGATTTCTTCCGCCAAACCGATTAGAATTCCTTCGGTTCCACGAATGTAGCAGAGTCGATACGAGTTCTCATACTGAACTACTTCTCCAACGAGCTGAGCACCATGCTTAGTAAGTCTGGATACCATTTCGTCAATGTCCTCGACGGTGAACATGACGCGCAGATAACCGAGGGCGTTTACAGGAGCTGTCCGGTGATCTGCTATAGTAGGTGGGGTGAGAAATCGCGAAAGTTCAATTCGGCTGTGACCATCTGGCGTAACCATCATAGCAATCTCTACGCACTGAGAACCGAGTCCAGTTACGCGACCAGCCCATTCACCTTCAACAGTAGCTCGCCCTTCGAGATTCAAGCCAATCTCCTCGAAGAAAGAGATTGCGTTATCAAGAGATTCTACAACGATGCTGATATTGTCCATTCTTAGTAATTTGTTTTTTGTCATTGTCTTTATCTCCTTATATGTATAAATTTATTATCTAATTATCCTCATAATTATACTAGAATCTCTTCTAAACAAAAAACACCTTGTCACAGTGTAGGAAAATGTGACAAGGTGTTTTCGGGTATGTCATATAACAACTTATTAACAAAAAACACTTCGTAAACTTTCTACTATTGAAATATACGCGAACTTTATTTCGTGAATACTATCATTTCAAGTAGTTTCAAGAATTTGATACTGTAGTTGCTATTTGATAAAAGAACTTCGACTTCCCCGCAAAATATTCCCACCCTATTTCTATTTATATAGGAAGGAAATAGATTAATATAATTTATTGTAAGTTTTACCGGCGGAAATTAGCTCATTTGCACTAAAGGCTCAATTTTCGCCATAAATGATTGATGAAGTGCTTCAACACCCGTTACTAAATGAAGACGGTCAATAACGACAGATACTTTAATTTCTGATGTACTTACCATTTTAATATGAATATCTTCTTCTTTTAAAGTAGTGAACATATTCGCAGCAACTCCTGGGTTAGATACCATACCAGATCCTACAATTGATACTTTTGCTAAATGATTTTCATGTTCTACAGATTCATAGTGAAGTGCTTCTTGATTTTGTTCCAATACTTCTAATGTTTCTCTTAAATCATTAGAATGGATCGAGAAGGAGAGGTGAACAGTTCCTTCATTTGTAATACTTTGAATAATAATATCTACATTAATATGTGCTGCTGCTAATGTAGAGAAAACTGTTGAAAGTGCACCTTGTTCTAATCCTTTAATTGTGACACGTGTAATATTATCCTCAAATGCAATACCTTTAACGATTGATTGTTGTTCCATGTTACATTCTCCCCTTACAATTGTTCCGTTTTCTTGTTCCATACTTGAGCGAACTTCTAAAATTACATTATGATTTTTAGCAAACTCAACAGCGCGTGGGTGTAATACGCCAGCACCGAGGTTGGCAAGCTCTAACATTTCGTCATAAGAAATTTCATCTAATTTATAAGCATCTTGTACAACTCGTGGATCAGTCGTATATACGCCGGTCACATCCGTATAAATATCACATTTTTTTGCTTTTAATGCAGCAGCTAATGCGACAGCAGTCGTATCGGAGCCACCACGACCAAGTGTGGTAATTTCATTTTCTTCACTTATTCCTTGGAAACCAGCTACTATAACAATCGTGCCTTCAGTAAGGTAAGACTGAATACGAGTGGTGTTAATGTCAGTAATCCGTGCACTACTATGTACAGATTCTGTCGTAATACCAGCTTGCCATCCTGTTAATGAAATTGCGTTATAACCTTTTGTTTGTAGTGCTATTGTTAATAATGAAATAGTTACTTGTTCTCCTGTAGATAGGAGCATATCCATTTCACGTTTACTTGGATTTTCAGTAATAGCGTTAGCAAGTGCTACAAGTTTATCCGTACTTTTTCCCATTGCTGAAACGACAGAGACAATACTATGTCCTCGTTCATATTCTTCAATAATTAAATTTGCTACATGTTGAATGCGTTCGACGATTCCGACAGAAGTACCGCCAAATTTTTGTACAATCGTTTCCATTACGAATTCCTTCTTTCGTCCATTTTTAAGAATAGGTTAGGACATATACAAATCCCAATATTCCTGTAGTTACCAGAGAGAAAAACAAAAAACACCATCTCAAATAAGTGAGGATGGTGCTGTTACAGGAAAAGGGAAACAGAAAACGGAGCTAATAAAAAAACCGCCAAAAAAGGAATATCATAAAAATGATATCTCTTTTTTGTAGATAGCTCTTCATACGTACACGTCTGTACATATGACAGTTCTGTTTCTATTCGAAAACAGCCCCAATTGATAAATGCAGAGAAATTTATCAATTTCGGCAACACTTCCTTTCCTCTAAAATCATAGACATCTCTGTGTCTCCTTTAGAATACTTATAAGCGTTGCAACCTCTATCTCACGTTTTAGGCGAGAGTGTATGATTTATGAAGTTGTTGGTAACATTTGTTTTATAATAATTTAAATTTTTCAGGGAATCAAGTGTTTTTTGTATTTTTTTGAAATTCTATCTTTTTATTAAATTAGTTTGTGAAAAATGTAGCAAAATCGATTCATTGCATGTACATTGAAAATATAGCGCATGGGAGGTGGAAGGATGGGGAAGAAAAAGCCTATTTATGTAGCCACAGAAATGAACACAACAATGGAGAAACTATGGGCATATACACAAGAGCCTGATATACATACAGAGTGGGATGCTCGTTTTACTGAGATTTCGTATTTAGAAAAAAAAGAGGGAGAACCACAGAAGTTTTTATATAAAACAAAGATCGGATTTGGACTTGAAATAGCCGGAGAAGGGGAATCGATAGGTGAAATAAGAAAAGAAACTGGAGAACGCATTTCCTCTTTAAAATTTTGGACAGACAATCAATTATCACTTATACAAATAGGGCGTGGTTATTGGAAGTATACACCGAATGAAGAACATATTCATTTTGAAACGCAATATGATTATGATACGAGATTTGGTCGTATAGGAAATGTGATAGATTTATATGTTTTTCGTCCACTATTAGGTTGGGCGACAGCATGGAGTTTTGATGCTTTAAAATTATGGTTAGAAAAGGGACTTCATCCTAAGTTGCTAATTAGAAGAACGATGACGTATTGGCTAGTTTGCTTTTTATTTGCTTTCGTATGGTTATATCAAGGGATTGTACCGAAATTGATGTTTACTCATTCAGAAGAAGTAAAGATGCTTTCTGCACTAATCGGATCGAATGAAAGTAGTATTTTTATACTTAAAATAGTTGGATTTTTAGAAATAATATGGGGTGTTATGTGGCTATTGCCACTTCAAAAGCGAAAACTATTTATATTGCATATTATATTGTTGATAGTTTTAACATTAGCGGCAGGATCGACGAATATCGCTAGTTTTACGCAACCGTTTAATCCGATTACATTAAATTTTCTTCTAATAGGGTTATCGATTGTCGGTTATATAAATAGCACTAATTTGCCAAGCGCAAAAAATTGCAAGAGGACGAGAAAGGGATAAGTATATGGTTAATATTTATGAAAGATTATTAGGGGATTCTTATAAAAGGCTTCATCCAAAATTGCAGGAACGATATGCGATAACAAAGGAAAATAGCTTTATTGGGGAAGGGGAAATGGATGAAATTTATGGAGGATCTTTTTTCGTTAAATTAATATTAAAAATTACATCGAAGTTTCGAATGTTTTTCTCAGAGCGAGGGCAAAAAGTTCCATTTGTGATACATAATACCGCTGAGCGAGATGAACATGGAAATGAGTTTGTACGGTGGAATCGTACTTTTTATTTTCATAATAAGAAAAGATATTTTAACGCTGTTATGCAGTTGGATGAAGAGAATAATGAAATTGTAGATTATTTTGGTGAGCCACATTTACTCGTTTCTACATTGAATTTTTATATTGATGAAAAAGGCGGGATGCATATTTCTTCAAAGAAACAATGGTTTTTTATGTTTGGAAGAAAAATACCGTTACCTAGATTTTTATACGGAGAGGCAAAAATTGTTGAAAGTTATGATGATGCACTGCAATGTTTTCGAATTCATGTACAAGTACGGAATCCGTTAATTGGTTCGTTATTTTCATATAAGGGAACATTTGTGGAAAGGGAATAAACGATATGAAAAATATACTATTTGGGCTTGCTTGCTATATTATTTTTCTAATATATGAGTGGTCAAATGTAAACCCAGTTGAAGCAATTATTTTATTATCTATTTTGTTATTTATACCGATGTCTATTTGTATTATTGACAAGAAAAAAAGAAATGGATCGTATGTATTATTTTATAAATTTGTATCGTTTTTATATCCAATCGCAGCAATCAGTGCAATGCTAGCTTTCGTAACAAATCACTATTTCTTTGCGCTACTTTGGTTTGCATATACAGGAATCGTTGCGTTATTTGGTGTAAGTAGATTGTTAGAAAGAGGATGGAAACCGATAGAAGAGACGGCTATCGATAGTGCGTTTATTTATTTGTTTTTAGGTGGTTTTTGGTTTTTTGCTTCAGTAGCAAAGGTTTCAATTATGCACTTTAGTTCTGACATTGTTTTACTTACAGCGGCACACTTTCATTATTCGGCATTTTTATTGCCGTTATCAGCTGGTTTACTTGGAAGAAAAAGAGAACGGGGAAGTAAGTTATATGACTCTATTATGTTTATCATCGTCATTTCTCCAATGACAGTTGCAATAGGAATTACGTATTCGAGGGTATTTGAATTTTTTGCAGTGTTCATATATTTATGTGCCATTTATGGATATGGGATTTACGTATGGAGAACGAAATTCAATGCTATAAGTGCAAAGATTCTCCTTACTCTTTCATCCAGTACACTTATGGTAACAATAATGTTTTCACTCATATATTCATACGGAAATTTCAAACAAGTAATGACGATTACAATTGCACAAATGGTCTGGATTCACGGTGTTGTAAATGGAATTGGAGTAGCGTTACCAGCTTTTCTTGGTTGGATGATTGAAAAGAGTACTCCGAATTATAAATATTACGGGAAAACAATGAGCAGGTTAAGAGGAAATGCGACAGTTGGTGAAGCATTTTTACATAACAGAAATTTAATAGATAGCAAGGAATACAAAGGTTTAGTTGATAAAATGAATGATTTTCATAGTGAGGCATTTGACATGACGAAGATTCCTTTAAGTATTATTCGTTTTTATGAAAATACAAAAGAGTATGAGTTACAATCGCATATTAAATGGACTCGTTGGTTCCGCCCGGTTGCATTTTGTTATGAGAAAATGAGTAAGCGTGTAGGACAAATACATTTAGGAATGGGCGGCAAGTGGGAAACGATGCATGGCTCTATCATTGGGATAATAGATGAGAAGGATGGAAGAGAGAATGTAAGGGCTTGGCTAAGAAAAAATGAAGCAGGAGAGTCTGTTTTTGTAGCCCTCTATTCAAAGCATGCATACAAGAACGAGACATATATGAATATCGCATTGCCTTTACCATATTCGAATATGACTGGTATTTTGAAGTTGTACAATGATACGAACCAGTTAATGATTACAAGTAAGCTAAGAGAGCGTCGTAAGGGAGATGAAGGGATATACTTACATACCCGCTTCTTTACAATACGCTTACCATTAGCAGAGACTTTTATTATTAAAGAGAGAAAGGATCAAATATTAGAAGCTAATCATAGAATGTGGATATTTGGAGTTAATTTTTTAGAAATTGATTATGAGATTAAGAAAATAGAGGGAAAGTAAGAAAGGCTTGGAGAGATTCCAAGCTTTTTTACGTATGGGTAATTGTCATAGCAACTTGTTTATCCAAGTCTCGGTCCCAAACACGCTGAATTTCAAACGTACCTTTTTCAAAAAATAATGGGAATCTCTCTTTAAACCAATCTTGCATAGGAAGATTGAGTGCTGTATCAATTGGCACCCATAATAATTCGCCTTCAGGAGGATTCAAAAGGAGTTCACCTTCAAATGAATCTGTCCAATAGTTAAATACCATATATCGAACATTTTCTTTCGGATTTACGTATTCATCTAATCCCTTAAAAGTTAAATTTGAAACAAGTAATCCAGTTTCTTCTTTTACTTCTCGTTTAGCAGCTTGAACGATACTTTCTGGAAAATCTACTTTACCGCCAGGAGCGATGTAACCAGGGAAGCCTAGATGATCCGGCCGTTGTATTAGTAATACTTCGTTATTATGTTGAATCATACACATTGTATAAATGCGGTGTTCGACGCTTTTCCAATTCGTGCTCATACGAATCTCTCCTCTTATAAAGTGAAACTTTAATCAGTGGGGGGTTCTTCATCTCCCACTGATTATTAGCCCTCACCAATCGGGCTTTTACGGGCAGTTGATCACCCACCTAACTTCTTTGCTTTCGCTGAATTTTGAGGTGGGGGTCTTACTGCCCGTTAATGCGGGATGAAATGAGTCTCTTATAGTTTAACTATAGTTATTTGTTCCAAAAAATACAATAATAAGACAAAATTATACAAAATGCAATTGACTATTACTAATTTTCAGAATTATAATTAGTCTGTTATATAAAAACATTGTACTTGAGAGGGGAATATATTCTATGAAAAATAGAATAATCGCAGCAGCAGTAATCGCAGCTAGTATATTATCTTATTCATCTAGTAGTTTCGCACAAATAAAAACGTTTCCAGATGTCCAAGCAGGGCACTGGGCAGAAGATTCTATTAACTACTTAGCAGAAAAAGGCGCAGTTACAGGTAACGAGAAAGGAATGTTCGAGCCTGGAAAAGAGATCACTCGTGCAGAAGCAGCTACAATGATGGCTAAAATCTTAAACTTACCATTCGATAAAGATGCTAAACCATCTTTCAGTGACTCTCAAAACGGATGGTATACCCCATACATCGCAGCTGTAGAAAAAGCTGGTGTTGTTAAAGGGAAAGGCCCAGGCGTATTTGATCCAACTGGGAAAATTGACCGGGTTTCAATGGCCTCTCTTATTGTAGAAGCTTACAAATTAGATTCTAAAGTAAATGGTACTCCAGCAACTAAATTCAGTGATTTAGAAAAAAGCTGGGGGAAAGCAAAAGCTAACATCCTAGTTGAATTAGGGATTTCTGTTGGTACTGGTGATAAATGGGAGCCTGAAAAAATTCTAACTAAAGCAGAGGCAGCTCAATTTATTAAAAAGGCAGATTCTCTTAAAATAGGTAACCCTTTAGTAGAAAAGGTAGTTATTATTGATCCTGGTCATGGAGGATTTGATCCAGGGAATCCAGGGCAAGGTGTAGAGGAAAGTGAAATTGTATTTGATATATCTTTAAGATTACAGCAATTGTTAGAAAAAAATACACCTTTAAAAGCTTTGTTAACACGTGAAGAGAACGGAAATCCAGGAAGTAACAAGAATGAGTCTCTTGTGAATCGAGTGAAATTTGGTCAAGAGAACAATGCAGATATATTTGTAAGCATTCATGCAAACTCTTCTCAAAATCATGATGGTTATGGAACGGAAACATATTATTATAAAAAATCCAAGCGTGGAGAAGAGACACAGATTGAAAAGGATAGCGAAGTATTAGCGAAAAAAATTCAAAAGCGAGTAGTAGAGGCACTACATACAAGAGATAGAGATATAAAAGATGATCATTCGTTTTATGTAGTAAATAAAAATACAGTACCAGCAGTTTTAACAGAGCTTGCCTTTATTGATAATAATATAGATAATGGCAAATTAGCTACTGAATCAGGAAGACAAATTGCTGCAGAGGCAGTTTATGCTGGGATTTTAGATTATTATGAGTGGAAAGGTTTCGATGTTTCAAAATATCGTTTAGCTAAATAAAAAATATTAATTGTTAAGTCCATCATCTATATAGAGATGATGGACTTTTTATATGAGTTTATATAATTTTGTATCAAAATAAAAAGATATATCGTATTATGCTGATTATAAATAAAATAATGGTAGATTAGTTTATTTGTATCACGTATACTTTTACTGTTGACTAATTAAGAGTTTGTTAGTTTAATAGGGAAAATTTTATTGAAAAGGGAGGCAAGTTAACACGGGACAAGCATATACATAACGTGTTAAAAAAATATGAAAAAAGTTATTTCTAATGTGTTAGCAGTGACAGTCGCACTTCAAGTAGTGATGGCTCCGGCAACTTCATTTGCAGCTGAAAAGGAATTTCCAGACGTTCCGAAAGATCATTGGTCGTATAAAGCAATTACTAATTTAACATCAAAAGAAATTATTGCAGGATATGATAATGGTAAGTTTGGATTCGGGGATGTTGTAAATCGTGAGCAAGTAGCCGCATTAATATATCGTGCATTAAAACCAGAAGCGAAAAGCGAATATAAAAATCCATACTCTGATATTAGCGAAGGAACGACAATGTTCCAAAATGAAATTTTAACTTTAACAGATATGGGGATTTTCGTAGGTGATGGTAAAGGAACATTTAGACCGAAAGAATCTTTAACTCGTGCTGAAATGGCTGTAATTTTACAGAAAGCCTTTAAACTAAAAGTAAAAGCTAAGCATACATTTAATGATGTTCCGAAAGATCATTGGGCAAATGATGCGATTAGTGCATTAGAGTCTAACGGCGTTGCTGCAGGTAATGGAGCAGGTGCATTTAATCCAACTAGTGTTTTAACACGTGAAGAATATGCACAATTTTTATTTAATGCCATGGCATCATATATCGATTTAGATGTAACATTACCTTCTAATGTAACAGCTCAAGAGATTGATAATTATATTAAAAGATATCATCCCGATAGTCCGCTTGTTGGAGTTGGACAAGACTTTATTAAAGCGCAAAACGAGTATGGCGTGAACTCTTTATATTTAGCAGCACATGCAATCTTAGAGTCTGGATACGGGAAATCAGAAATTGCATATCGCAAACATAATTTATTTGGACTACGAGCGTATGATTGGGACCCATTCGCACATGCAAAATATTTACCATCTTATGGATTAAGTATTTCATACAATGCTGATTATGTGAGAAAGAATTACTTAGAACAAGGTGCTAAGTATTTCAAAGGTTACACATTACCTGCGATGAATGTAATGTATTCAACTGATAAAGAATGGGCTGGCAAAATTGCTAATATTATGGAGCGTATTAAGCCTTTCAATAACAAAGATTATCAAAATGTAAAACGATTACCGAAAAACCCTAATACATTAAATGTAGAGGCATTAGGCGAAACAATTCCATATAAAGATTATGCAAAAGATGCGAAAGCTACTGTTCAAACTGTAGGATCTTACTATCAAGTTCCATTCCCGTTTAACAATCCAATTAAGAGTGTACCAAACGTTACACAAAATGAAGTTGGAAAATTAGAAAATGGTACAAAAGTAAATGTATATCGTGAAGATCCAAATGGCTGGGTAGAATTCTCACTTGAAAATGCTCCAGAAAAATATTGGACATTGAAGAAGAACTTAAAATTATAAAGTGGAAAGGTGTTTTCATATATGAAAACACCTTTTTTATTTATATTCAACACGTAATATTTGTAGATTCATTATGATTTTCTTTTTTATATTTTTACCAATAATTTAACAGTTCATATATAATTAAAGGTAATAAAGATTGGATTTTCTGTGTTTAATCTTAGGTATTAACTTAATTTGAAAAGAGGAGAGAGATATGCAAGGAGAAATACCAACAGAGAAAAATTTAGGTTATGTCGGTAAATTATTATTGCCAGTTAAAGTGTCACCACACTTCAAGTTTTTATGGATTGGGCAATTACTTTCGACTTTAGGTAGTTCGATAACGATGGTTATTCTGCCAGTCGTTGTGTATTCATTAACTGGTTCAACAGTTGTAATGGGAATGACTATGGCAATGTACATGCTTCCTAATATTCTAGCGTTACCGTTTGCTGGATTAGTCGTGGATCGTATTGACCGGGTGAAATTGATGTTATTTACAGATATAATCCGCTGCATATTAATGCTATTACTTGCAACACTTATATTTATGGATTTGTTAACGATTACGCTATTATATGTACTCGTGGCATTATATGGACTTATGGAAGGGGGATTTCAGCCGGCGTATTCAGCTGTAAGAGCAAAAGTATTTGTACCGGAAATTCGAAATGCAGCTAATGCATTAACGCAAATGAGTAATCAAGGAATACGATTAATTGGCCCAGCACTTGGTGGGTTAATAGTATCAGTTACATCTGCAGGGATAGGCTTCGGACTAGATGCAGCAACGTATTTGTTATCATTTTTATGTTTATTATCTTTAAAAGAAATTAAGTTTAAAAAAATAAAACCCATTGAAAAGAGTAAGATCGATTACAAACAAGAGTTTATGGAAGGTATTTTAGTTTTAAAAAGTCATCCGTGGTTGTGGATTACCATTCTAGTCTTTTCTTTCGTTAATATTTGTTATGCAGGCGTTATCGTTGTATTAATTCCATGGTTGTTTAATGTTCATCATCATTTTGAAGCTTACGTGTATGGCTTAGGTATGGCTGCTTCTGGTGCTGGAGCTGTAATTGCAGCATTAATTTTTGGTGGGAGGCAGCGGTGGCATAAGAGAGGATTACTTGCGTATGGTGGTGTTTTAATTAGTGGAATGGCGTTATTAATTATGCCTTTCGTTTCTTGGGCACCTGCCTTAATTGGATTAATGGCAATTGAAGGATTCGGTATTATGATATTTGGGCTTATTTGGGAAACAAGTTTACAAGAGCTTGTACCAGAAGAAGCTTTTGGAAGAGTGGCAAGTCTTGATATGTTAGGCTCATTTGCTTTATTACCATTAGGGTATGTGGTGGTAGGCTGGTTAGCTACTGTAATAGGTGGAAAGATAACAATTATAATGCTAGCTATTTTAGTACTCATAACAATTGGAATGGCATTGTCTGTACCAAGTATTCGGCGGTTCGATTGATTATGTAGGCAAAAAGGGGGGATGGTATATGACTATAGAAAATCTACATGATTTAGTAGTACATGAGTTGGGATGTAAATACGTTTTGGGAGAAAAGGTATTTGAAGCAAGGAATTTCACGGTGTATATTGCTACTCCTATAGAAAATAAAATGACATATAATCGATTCATCTTAATTAAGCATTTGTCTAATGAAGAGCCTTCCGTACATGTTTGGGACAAAAAAATCTGTGTAGACGCTACAAAAATACATATTGCAAAAGAAGTGACAGAAGCAATTCAATCGGGTTTTGTAAATAAAGAGTAAGCCCTAATCAAATTAGGACTTACTCTTCATTAAACACAAATGTTTGCTTCATTTTTTTACTCTCATGTACTGGATGACCGTTGTAAGAGAAATTCTTTTCTTCCCAAGTAATGACAACTTTAAAATTATGGCTATTAAAGTCTAATGGGAATACCATGTAGTCAAAGCTTGTATGACTTTTTGAAACGTTGTTATTAGATGAAGTAGGATTAAAGGTAGCTTTAGATGTAGGTGTGTTATCAAGTATTTCCACCGATACATTTGCAACATCATTACCAATATTTTTTAAGAGTAAACTATACGTATCATATACACCTTGTTTTGGCTGCACGGCTTGCTTGTTTGAGTTATGAGATTTGTCAATTTCGATATACCACTGTTTAGACTTTGACGCAACTGGTAGTGATTGAAATGTGTATGCACTAGCTTGTATTGGTAGTGCTAAGCAGATTAGTGCAAAGAGAGAAAATATTTTTCGTTTCATCTTTAGAGAGCTCCCATTCTTTAAAGGATTTATTTGTTATTATCTTCTCTTTTTAAGATAATATACCATGTAGTTTAGGGGAGGGTATATTGAAAGAATTAGTAAGTATGGGAAGCAGCATGTTTCTACAACTGTTATTTTTGTATATATTTATTTCTGTTGTTTTATTGGAACTCAATCCATGGTATGCGGTAGTGGTTTATGTGGCTATTGCTATAATCAGTCTTCTGCTAGGAATATACTCGATTGCTTTCTCTATGAAGAGTAGCTTGAATACTATTTTTCTAACACTACCAGGTGGAATTATAATAACATTATTTTCAATATTAATTATTGGATTTACAGTGTTTGCTTACTTTTTACGAGAAGGAGATATTCCGCCTGTAATTCGTTTGTAGTATAAGTGAATCGATAGAGCTCCTATCTTTTCGTTATTAATCTTCCCAAGTATGTCACACGCACATTTAAAAAAACAAGGAAACTGTGTAGAGATTTTTCGGCATAGTTTCCTTATTTTGTTTTTTGATTAATAATAAATGCTTGCTAAAGGATACGAAAAAGCATATCAGGGGGATTAATTTATTAATATAAAGTAGCGTCCAACTTATAAAAGATAGATATAGGTGGAGGGGTACGAGTATTAGTTAAAAGAGATATTAATATGAAAAAATTACCAATAAATATGTTAAAATAACATTGTCATATAACAAGGGGGATTCGTTTGATGGAAAAAGAGCATCTTGCTAAAGTAGATTTAACGAAAAAAATTGAATCAAAATCTAAGTACAATAAGAAACTTGAAAAATATCAAATGCGTTTATTGGCACTACAACAAATATTAAAAGAAGAGAAAATAGCCGTTATGATGGTTATGGAAGGTTGGGATGCGGCAGGTAAAGGCGGAGCAATTAAGCGAGTGACTGAACATCTTGATCCACGCGGATTCCAAGTAAATCCAATTGGAGCGCCTGCTCCTCATGAAAAACGGTATCATTATTTGCAACGTTTTTGGCGGAAACTTCCTCAGTACGGGCAAATTACTATATTCGACCGTTCATGGTACGGCCGTGTATTAGTTGAACGTGTAGAAGGTTTTGCAACAAACGAAGAGTGGACGAGAGCGTATGCTGAAATTAATGATTTCGAAAAACTATTAACAGATGATCATTACATAATAGGAAAGTTTTTCTATCATATTAGTAAAGAAGAACAGTTAAAGAGATTTAAAGAAAGAGAGAACAACCCTCTTAAAAGATGGAAAATTACAGATGAAGACTGGCGTAATCGGGAAAAATGGGATGAGTATGTCGAAGCAACGGAAGACATGTTTGAAAATACAAATAAGCCGAATGCAAAATGGCATATTATCGCGAGTAATGATAAATTATACGCCCGTTTGAAAACATTGAAAGTAATTATTTCATTAATTGAGGATTATTTCTTAGAGCATAATATAGAATTACCTTCTTATTATAATGAAATAAAAGAAGGAAAGAAAAAGAAAATTGAATCTGTGCAAGATGCAGGAGTCAAATAGTAAAAAGGTTTGTATAGGAAATATGAAGGGAAGCTGTCTTGTAATTTGGTAAACCCAAATTACAAGACAGCTTTTTAGTTGGAAGTATTTTGCATATTTATATAAAGCGAGTGTACCAATTATTTTAGTTTGTGCTGTAGTAAGTTTGTTGTTTTAGGAAGGGGAAGCTTTAAGAAAGAGTAGTAGGGGAATAGGCTAAATATGAATCGCATTTTAATTATGGAACGTTAGCTGTCAAAAAAATTTATAGAGTTATTTTGGGAACTCCTCGGTAATGGGCGAAACGTAAACCGTGGAGTTCTTTATTTTGTGATTATAGGCATATGTATCACTGTCATTAAGTATTTGCTTTCATTCATTATCCGTCAAGATCAAGTTTTTGAAGTTTAGAAAGGTAAACTGAATAATATTAATAAGTTGTATAATTGTTTTTTACATGTCATGAATGGGCACGTATCAAGTTCAAATAACGGATGCATAATATTATTTTCATAGGATTTTAAATATATTTTTCAAAGGGGTGTTCTTTAAATGTTTATAAAACCTATAAATTTAGCGATTCGATTTTTTCTAGAATTATGTGCTCTTGCATCACTATGTTACTGGGGCTTTCAATTTTGGGAAAGTGTATATGTGAAATTTATTTTTGGCATTGGCTCACCACTACTTTTTGCGACAATATGGGGGATTTTCATTGCACCTAAAGCATCATTAAAGCTGCCAGAACCATATAGGTTTATGTTGGAAATCATATTGTTTGGAGTTACCTCAGTTGCTCTATATGTTGTTGATCAAATAACCTTAGCTATTATTCTTGGGATGGTATTTATAATAAATCGCACTTTAATCATTATTTGGAAACAATAATTTTTTTGCTAAGTTTCTTCACGAAAGGAACTTAGCATTATTTAAGGTGTAGGAGTAACGAAATATGGATAAATTTAAGCGCTTTAAATTTTGGGATTTTGTTGTTTTATAGTACATTAACAAGAGATATTAGTTTCATAGGGAGGGTGAGGAAATGATAGATACAGCAGATGCTTTAATAAGTAAGCGTATGTATACAGAAGAAGAGCAACAAAAATTATATAAACGAACGTTAATAATCGTAAGTATTTCACAAATGTTTGGCGGAGCGGGATTAGCTGCTGGAATTACAGTAGGTGCACTTCTTGCACAGCAAATGCTTGGGACGGATGCGTATGCAGGATTACCGGCTGCTATGTTTACAATGGGATCTGCGGTAGCGGCTTTCTTTGTTGGGAAGTTATCGCAAAAATATGGTCGCCGAATAGGACTTGCAACAGGGTTTATAGTAGGGGGACTAGGGGCTATTGGAGTTGTATTGGCTGCGTTAACAAATAGTATTATTCTTTTACTAGTTTCTTTACTCATATACGGTGCAGGTACAGCGACGAATCTACAAGCTCGTTATGCTGGTACCGATTTAGCAGATAAGAAGCAGCGAGCAACTGCTATTAGTATTACGATGGTTATGACGACTTTTGGTGCGGTGGCTGGTCCGAATTTAGTAGGTGTAATGGGGGATTTTGCCCATTCAATTGGAATTCCTAACCTTGCTGGTCCGTTCATATTATCAGCAGCGGCATTTATACTTGCGGGTCTTGTACTTTTTGTTATGCTTCGTCCAGATCCATTAATTATTGCTAACATAATAGAAACATATAAACAAGAACATACATATAAAGGGCAACCAGTAACAGAAGAAATAATAGAGAATAAGCGTGGTGTTACCGTTGGAGCAATCGTTATGATACTTACTCAAATAGTGATGGTTGCGATTATGACGATGACGCCAGTTCATATGGGACACCACGGTCATGGTTTAAGTGCAGTAGGTCTCGTGATTGGTTTTCATGTAGGTGCAATGTACCTTCCATCGCTTGTTACAGGAATGTTAATTGATAAAATTGGCCGTACTACGATGAGTATAGCTGGTGGGATGATTTTACTTGCAGCGGGTGTCATAGCTGCGATAGCACCGAGTGATTCTTTATTATTATTAATTGTTGCTCTTTCTTTACTTGGATTAGGATGGAATCTCGGATTGATTTGTGGTACAGCACAAATCGTTGACTCCACAACTCCTTCTACACGTGCTAAAACACAAGGGAAAATAGATGTTTTTATTGCGTTAGCCGGAGCTTCAGGTGGAGCGATGTCAGGAATGGTAGTAGCTAATTCCAGTTATGCGGCATTATCATTAGCGGGAGGGGCTGTAGCCCTACTGCTTATTCCAGTTGTGATATGGTCTCGGATAGGTAAATAAATTTCATGAAATTAAAAAGAGGTTCTAGTTATTCCCTAGAACTTCTTTTTAATGTATTTAACTTAAATCCCATGCCACAATAAGCCCTAAATGCGTAAGCCCACCACCAAATCCGTATAGCAAAAGTGTGTCTCCGTTATTTAATCTTCCTTTTTTTCTAGCTAAATCTAAAGCGAGTGGAATAGAGACGGAAGATGTATTCCCCATATCTTCCACACTCGTTAATGTTTTTTGAATAGATATTTTTGATTTTTCGCAAATAGATTCAATCATTCTTAAGTTAGCACTATGTGGTATGAACCAGTCTATATCATCTATTTGCAAATTTGCAGTATGTAATAGTTCTTTTATGCCGTATGGTACTGTTCGTACAGCCCATTTATATACTTCTCTTCCATTTTGAACAATTTTTTCACTTGTTTGTAGTGGTGTGCCATTCATAGTAGTAGATAAGTTTGTTCTGTATAGATGAATGCCACCGTCACCGTTTGTTCCCATGTGAGCAGCGATAAAGCTTGGTTTGTTTTCATCTCTTTCTAATAAAATAGCTCCAGCGCCATCACCGAACAAAATACAGGACGTTCTATCGGTGTAATCAGTAACTTTAGATAATGTCTCTGTCGCTATGACGAGTACTTTTTGATGTGATCCAGAAGTGATTAAGCTATTACCGACATGCAGTCCGTATGTGAAACCAGCGCAAGTCGCATTTAAATCAAAAGCTAGTGTATGAGGTATGTTGAAGTATTGTTGTATTTGGCAAGCAACACTAGGGAAAACATAGTCAGCAGTAGTTGTAGCGACGATGATACAGTCAATATCCTCTAAGTTTTTCTTATATGTTGTACACAAATTTTCGATTGCTTTAATGGCTAAGTGTGAGGAGTATTCGTCTTCGTTAGCAATTCTTCTTTCTTTCATGCCTGTTCTTTGTACAATCCATTCATCATTCGTATGGACCATCTTTTCTAAATCGTTATTAGACAATACTTGATCTGGAACATAAGTACCAATTGCGGTAATACGAGATTTAGAATTCATAGGAACATCTCCTAACTTATTTTTATAACCTGATACTAATATCAGGTTATAAAAATGTCAATAAAGATTTTCTGTTTAATAAAATTAATATATTTTAATAAAAAGAAAGGGATTTGAGGAGTGATGTCCAAATAATATACGGAAAGCTTCTAAAATTGATACTTTGAAGGGGTCTGAGATTCTTGAAAAGAATCATTTATTTGTTGTCTCTTGTTTTAATTTGTAGCTTTACTTTTTTTATTTTGCCAGAGAAATCTTATGCTTGTGACTGTATTAATGTATCACCAGAAGATGCATTTCAAAAAAATGATGTGGTGTTTGAAGGTAAGGTGTTAGAAGTTCAAGAGAAAGGTGAAGGCGGAATTAAAACATTATTTGAAGTGAAGAAAATTTGGAAAGGGACAAGTTCTTCGCGAATTATTATATATACAAGTGTAAGTAGCTGTGCATTTCGTTTTGCAGAGGGAGGAGAGTACTTAGTCTTTTCTTCTTATAGAGGAGAGGAAAAGTTAGAGACATCTATCTGCAGTGGAACGAAGAGATTAGATGAGGCAGAGATTGAGAAAAATGCTTTAAGTCATATTGCAAAAGAGTCTGTTCCGACGAAGAAAGTGGATTTAAAAGATGAAATGGTAAGCGGTTTAAGTTGGTGGCAAGTAACTATCATTTCTATAGGTGTGTTATTGTTAATTGCTGTTGTTATTTTTATTGTGAGAAGAACTCGCAAAAAATGACGATTAAAGTAAAAATATAAAGATTTTCTTTCTGTTTCTATAGGTGGTTTAATCTTGTGAAAGCGAATTACTTATGCTACACTTTATGTAACTTAAAATGAACGGAGGGGCTTCCTTTGATCTTAATCAGATTACGTCTCAATACTTTGTGCCAATAATTGAATAGCGCTCAAAGGCTCTGTCTGTGTACAGAGTGAACGGGATTGGTCTGCCTATTTTAAAGGAACCCTTTATTAAGCTTATATGTGAAAAAGAGGGAGGGACGAATACGCCCTCTTTTTGTTTTGCCTTTATAAATAGAATGGGATAGTATAGGTGAACACTTGTTGGATACGTATACTATCTTGGGACTTTTTGACCATGTATAGGACGAAAGCACTGCTTTCTTCTATTTCTTTGGTGAACCCTTATCCGTTTACGAAAACACAGGCAGTGACCTGTGTTTTTTATTTTGCGTAATCGAAATGGAGGAATAAATATATGGAAGAATTATTACAAAGAGCAATATTAGTTGGAGTGAATTTAGGTAAGGAAGCTGATTTTGCATATTCGATGGAAGAGTTAGCAAATCTTACGGAAGCTTGTGATGTGGAAGTAATCGGTCAAGTGACGCAAAATTTACAACGAGTAAATCCGTCGCATTATATTGGAAAAGGGAAGATTGAAGAAGTAGCAGCGTATGTGAAAGAAGCAGATGCAAATATGGTCATCTTTAATGACGAATTATCTCCTTCACAAATTCGAAATTTAGAAGAGGATTTAGATTGTAAAGTAATTGATCGTACCATTTTAATTTTAGATATCTTTGCGCAACGTGCGAAAACGAAAGAAGCGCAGTTGCAAGTAGAAGTGGCCCATCTTCAGTACATGATGCCTCGTTTAATCGGTCTTCGTGAATCTTTAGGAAGACAAAGCGGGGGAGTTGGCACGAAAAATAAAGGTGTCGGTGAGAAGAAGTTGGAATTAGATCGTCGTAAAATTGAAGAACAAATTGCGGCTCTAAATAAAGAATTAGAAGCACTTGTTGCACAGCGCCAAACGCAGCGTAAACAACGTAAGAAAAATGAAATTCCAGTTGTGTCGTTAGTAGGATATACGAATGCAGGTAAATCAACGATAATGAATACAATGCTTGAAATTTTTAATGGTACTGTAGAGAAACAAGTATTTGAAAAAGATATGTTATTTGCGACGTTAGAGACATCTGTACGAAATATTGATTTGCCGGATAATAAATCATTTTTATTAACGGATACTGTTGGATTTGTAAGTAAGTTACCGCATCATCTTGTGAAAGCATTCCGTTCAACGCTAGAGGAAGTGGCGGAAGCAGATTTACTTATTCACGTTGTAGATTACTCAAATCCCAATTATGAGCAATTAATTGATATTACAAATGAAACGTTAAAGAAAATTGGCGTGGAAAATATCCCGACGATATATGCATATAACAAATCAGATTTGGTAGATGTTGAAATTCCGAAAGTGCAAGAAGATCGCGTTTATCTATCTGCGAAGAAACATGTTGGAATTAAAGAGCTTGTAGAAGTAGTTCGTTCACACATTTATAAAGAGTATACGAAGTGTGAAATGTTAATTCCGTATGATCAAGGGCAGGTAGTTTCGTATTTCAACAATCATGCACACGTTTTATCTACGAGTTATGAAAACGAAGGTACGAAAATGGCACTAGAATGTAAGACGAGTGATTATGAGAAATATAAGCGTTTTTCTATTTAATAAAAAAAGGCGACCCTAATATGTTTTAGGATCGTCTTTTTCTTCATAATTGCAAGCCTTCCTTTCGTCCTGCCTTAGTATAAAAGAAAATACAAAGAGTTCATATGAATAAATCCGACAAAGCAGATAGAAAAAATATATTTTTTTAGAAGTTGAATTTCTGGAAAAAGAAATGAAACCAGTATAGAATAGAAATGTTTCAAAACTCAGAATTTATTCTGATTAAAGTCTAAATTTATTACACTAACTGTAATAAATATATATTTTGTACAGGAAGGAGAAATACACATATGCAGGCAGTTTCACAAAAAAATACAGTAGAAACACCGACAATATATCGAATATTATTTGCGATTAGTTTCGGACATTTTTTGAATGATTCGATGCAAGCAGTTGTGCCAGCGTTGTTTCCTATTTTGGAAAAAACGATGAATTTATCCTATATGCAAGTAGGGTGGATTGCGTTTGCGTTAAATATGACGTCATCGATTATGCAGCCGGTTTTTGGGATGTATTCAGATAAGAAGCCGTCACCATTTTTATTACCGCTCGGTATGTTTTCGAGTATGCTTGGGATGATTGGACTCGCATTTGCACCGAATTTTATAGTTGTTATTATTTCTGTTTTATTTATTGGATTAGGTTCCGCGGTCTTTCATCCGGAGGGCGCTCGTGTTGCTTACATGGCAGCCGGTGCAAAACGAGGTTTAGCACAAGCGATTTATCAAGTGGGGGGAAATACAGGGAATTCTCTAGCACCTATTTTTACAGCATTAATTTTCGTTCCGCTCGGTCAAATTGGTTCTTTAGGTTTTACAGCCTTTGCAGCAGTAGGAATTGTATTACTAATTTTCGTATCAAATTGGTATAAAAATGAATTAGCCACTGGTGCTGTAAGAAGGAAAAAGAGGGCTGCACTTGAGGCGGAAAATGCGATTGTAAGTACGCACATTAAATTTGTTATTATACTTCTTGTTTTTCTAACATTTGTACGTTCTTGGTACGGTGCTGGTATCGGGAATTTCTATCAATTTTATTTAATAGAGCATTACGGTTTATCTATAAAAAATGCACAGTATTTCGTCTTCGCTTTTATGATTGCTGGTGTATTAGGTACTTTCTTTGGTGGTCCGTTAGCAGATAAATTCGGTAAGAAAAAGATAATTGTCTTTTCAATGCTCGGTTCAGCGCCGCTTGCACTTTTACTACCTCACGTTTCGCTCGTGTGGGTTGTACCATTATTTTTATGTATTGGTTTTATTAGTTCTAGTAGTTTTAGTGTAATTGTTGTATATGCACAAGAGCTTGTTCCTGGAAAAGTAGGGATGGTATCAGGGTTAATTGTTGGCCTTGCGTTTGGTCTTGGAGCATTAGGTGCTGTAGTCCTTGGAAAATTAGCTGATATGTATAGTCTTCAGTTTATTATGCTATTATGTAGTGGTTTACCATTAATTGGACTTACTTCATTGTTACTGCCGAATGATAAGAAAACGATAGAATAGGGGATGCGCTATGAAATTATGTGAAAATGTTACAGAATTAATAGGAGATACACCTGTCGTCCGATTATCTAAATTTATTCCAGAGGACGCAGCGGATGTGTATGTAAAACTGGAAATGTTTAATCCGTCACGCAGTGTGAAAGATCGTGCAGCCTATAATTTACTTCATGCCGCTGAGGAAAAGGGACTTATAAAACCTGGTGATACAATTATTGAACCGACAAGTGGAAATACAGGAATTGGCTTAGCGATGAATGCAGCTGCTAAAGGATATAAAGCGATTTTAATTATGCCAGATAATATGTCCAAAGAGCGTATTAATTTATTGAAAGCATACGGCGCAGAAGTAGTTTTAACACCAGCAGAACAAAGAATGCCAGGAGCAATTGCGAAGGCGGTAGCGTTACAAAAAGAAATTCCAAATAGTTTTATTCCGCAGCAATTTGAAAACCCAGCAAATCCGAATATACATCGTTATACGACTGCACTTGAAATTTATGAACAAATGGATGGAGATCTTGATGCATTTGTAGCAACGGCGGGAACGGGTGGAACAATTACAGGGACCGGTGAAACATTAAAAGAGAAACTACCAAACTTATATATTGCAGTAGTAGAACCGAAAGGATCACCAGTTTTATCTGGTGGTGTTCCAGGCCCTCATAAACTAGTAGGAACAAGTCCTGGTTTTATTCCAAAAAACTTAAATACAGAAGTGTATAACGAAATTATTCAAATTGCGGATGAAGAAGCATTAACTACAATGAGAAACTTAGCAAGACAAGAAGGCTTATTAGTAGGACCATCTTCAGGAGCTTCTGTGTACGCTGCAATTATGATTGCAAAACGCTTAGGCGCTGGTAAAAAAGTTTTATGTATTGCACCTGATACAGGTGAGCGTTATTTGAGTATGGGGCTATTTGAATAAAAGTGATAGAAGCACCTTAATAGTAAGGATGAAAATCCGCTATTAAGGTGTTTCTTTTAGAAAAATAGATAATGGGTGAGTGGGGAGAATGACAATGAAGCTATTGAAACCAACATACGAATATAGCGAACAAATTATGGAGTATAGGCAGGCGTTTTTACATTCAGGAGAAGAACCGCACGGTAGTTGTTCTTTACAAAATTTCGATTCTATTGGTGAATGGTTTGAAAAAGTAAGTACACAAGAAGGGGGGAATTTACCATCTAATCGAGTGCCATCTAGTCAGTTTTTTAGTGTTGAGAATGGAAAAATAATAGGTTTTGTGAATATTCGACACCGGTTAAATCCAGAGTTATTGTGGGAAAGCGGTCATATCGGTTATAGTGTTCATCCGAATAAACGTCGCCAAGGTTACGCAACTGAGCAACTGCAACTTTCATTGGCTGAGGCGCAAAAATTTGGGTTGAAGAAAGTGCTAATAACTTGTGATAAAGCTAATATTGGTTCGGCTAAAACGATTCAAAAGGTTGGCGGTGTGCTAGAAAATGAAGTAGTTTCTTCTAATTCTGGCGAAATTGTTCAGCGTTATTGGGTAGAAATATGATTTAGTGGAAATTTGAAAAGGTAATATAATGTTTAATATCGAAATAGATAAATAAAAAGTAAGGGGAGTACTGCAGTTTTAGGGGGAAATGCAATGGGATTAAAAGAGAAAGCGATAGAGGTGTCGGAGATTTATAGGCAAAACCAGAAAGTCGAAGCTATTATTTTAGCAGGATCTGTAGCGAGAAAGTTAGAAGATGAACATTCAGATATTGAATTACATATTTTATGGTCAGAACCACCAGAGGATGAAGAGCGTCTAGGTCCAATTAATAATATTGGTGGAACGATTTTGTCATATCATCCTTACGAGGACGAAGAATGGTCGGAAACGTATTTGACGAAAGAAGGAATTAAACTAGAGATTAGTAACTTTTTAACATTGACAGTAGAAAAAATTATTTCAGAAGTTATAGAGCAGTATGATATAAATTATGAGAAACAATGTATTGTATCATCGGTTCATGATGGTGTGAGTTTGTATGGAGAAGTAAAAGTACATGCTCTAAAAGAAAGAGTTGAAGCATTTCCAGAAGAACTGGCGAAAAGGATGATTTCAGAAAACCTTTGGTTAAGCAATCGTTGGCATAATCGAGAGGCGCTTTTAAAACGAAAAGACTGGCTTATGCTTTATGATGTTATTTGTGAAGTACAAAGGGATTTATTCGGTGTTTTATTCGGTTTGAATAGAATGTACGTGCACCATCCTGCATTTAAATGGATGGCTTATAATGTAGAGCGTATGAATATTAAACCTGAAAATCTATATGAGCGTATGGCGGATACGCTGATAGGGGAACCAGAGTATAGTGTACAGGAGTTAGAAGTGTTGATCGAAGAGGTATTACATTTAGTAGAACAATATGCTCCAGAATTAAATATTGCTGAACAACAAAAGCGCATTCAATATGCGAAGTAAAAAAACAAGAGATGTAACAACGCGTTACATCTCTTGTTTTTTTATTTTACTAACTTTCCTAATACAGGTAATCGTCGAATCCTATCACCGAGAATATGCGAAGCAAGTCCACTCGTTAATACGAATAAAAGATAAACAAGTCCTCCTGCTGATGCGCATATAAATACAATAATCAGTGATTCTACATAAGATTGGCCAGGAATAATCCAGCTTATAAATGCTCTTAATACGATCACAACAGCAGACATTGCTGCGGAGTAAATCGTAATAAGAAATACTGTTTTTGCTGTTTCGCCAATTTTAAATTTCGCAAACTTAACGATGCAGTACAACATAATAATATTTGAAACGAGATATCCGAGAATTGTTCCAAGTACAGCACCATGTCCACCGAATAAATGTAAGAGCGGTGTGTTCACCACAATTTTAACGAGAATACCGGCTGAGAATGCAATCATTGTTTTTCTTTGATAATCAATTCCTTGTAATATAGCAGCTGAAACTGTGAAAATTGCACTTAATACAGCAGAAGGTGCAAATGAAATTAAATATTGTGATCCACCAAGTGCAATTTCAGGATTTACATAAACCATACGGAATGCATCGTAAGCGATACTAGCAAGACCGAATGCGGCTGGGATAGTGAAGAATAATAATACTTGAAATATCTTTGAAATTTGTCCTTGTAATTCATCTAGCTTCCCGCTTGTAAATGATTTCGTTATAGCCGGAATAATTGTTAATGAGAATCCAGTTGCAAGTGAAGCCGGAATCATAATTAACTTTTGGGCATAGTTCGTTATATAAGCGAAAACTGCATTCGCGGTTTCTAAAGGTTCTCCCATTGCTCTAAGGACATCAGCTACGGTATATTGATCTACTAACGTATAGAGCGGGATTGCAATGCCTACAAATACAATTGGAATTGCATAACGTAGTAATTCCATATAAATACTTTTTAACGGAATGTTTGATGATCTCGTTTTCAGCTCACCTTCAGGAGGTTTTAATCCATTATATTTTTTCCAGTACATCATTAAAATAGAGACGCTTGCAAGTGCCCCGATAACAGCACCAAATGTAGCAACTGCAACAGAAGAAGCTACTGAACCTCCTAATAGCTTTGAGACGATAAAACTACCAACTAAAATGAAAACGACACGTGCGATTTGTTCTACGACTTGAGAAACAGCACTTGGTTTCATATGTTGAAAACCTTGGAAATAACCACGTGTAACACTCATAGCTGGTACGATAATAAGCGCGAAGCTTAATGCTCGCATTGTAAGTGTTACGTCTGCGATAAATTGTGGATCTGGTGTTTTCGAGCGAATAATAAATTGTGATATGTACGGTGCTCCAATAAATAAAGTTAAAAATCCTAAAAAGCCCATAAACATCATTAATTTTACGCTCGAGTTATACAATTTTTTACTTGTACTATAATCACCAAGTGCATTATGTTTTGCAACAAATTTTGAGACGGCAATAGGAATACCAGCTGTTGAAAAGCTTAATAAAATACCGTACCAAGAGTATGCGTATCCATATAAAGCGACCCCTTGCGTTCCAACTAATAATTGAAAGGGGAAAAAGTATATAAAACCTAAAATTCGTGAAATCATTGTTGCACCACTTAATAAAGCGGTACCTTTTAAAACTTTTGAAGTAGACAAAATTCTTTCCTCCTACTCGTGCTGTCTTGCATTTATCGTATACTACTATAAACCTGCTAGAGAAGTTAATACAGTATAAACCATAAATGTTCTAATACTATTCATACAAAAGTCATATTTTGAATCTTTAAATAGAATGTAATGCATAAAAATTCAAAATATAAGTTGACACTATTTTTAATATATGATAAAAATGATAGTAATCAATTCGGAAAATAATATTTGGGCAATGAAAGGGTATAGTAGTGAATATCTCCCTATTTCAGAGAGCTGATGGTTGGTGTGAATCAGTATATAGATTATTCATGAAGTTCGTCCTGGAGCATCTTTCATAAATCTCACATTATGAGGAAATGAAAGACGGTAGTTTATACCGTTATCAAATAAAGTGGTGAAGATTGTTTCACAACTAGGGTGGTACCGCGATATTTATCGTCCCTACGTATTTACGTAGGGACGTTTTTTATTTAGGTCCTAATTTTGGTGTGGCTTCATAACTAGGGTGGTACCGCGATATTTTATCGTCCCTACGTATTTGCGTAGGGACGTTTTTTATTTAGGTCCTAACTTTGGTGTATCTTCACAACTAGGGTGGTACCGCGATATTTTTGTCGTCCCTACGTATTTACGTAGGGACGTTTTTTATTAGGGAGGAAGTGAACGTATTAGAAAAGAGTATGGATAGGACAATATAAATACCGGATTGTAAAACAGAAAAAGATAAAGAGAGGAGATTAACAAATGAATTCACAGCAATGGACATCGAAATTAGGTTTCGTATTAGCTGCAGCAGGTTCAGCAATTGGTCTAGGGGCGATTTGGAAGTTCCCGTATATGGCCGGAATTGGAGGGGGCGGCGCGTTCTTCCTTATTTTCATCGGTTTCACATTATTAATTGGTTTACCGCTATTATTAGCTGAATTCGTTATCGGAAGAAGTACACAAAAAGAGGCTGTTGATGCGTATAGCGAAATCGCACCAAAAACACTATGGCCTTGGTTAGGTAAATTAGGGATTGTAACTTGTTTCATACTACTTTCTTTCTACAGTGTTGTAGGGGGATGGATTTTACTATATTTATGGAATGCAATTACAGGTAGACTATGGGAAGGAAATGGGGCATACGAAGCTACGTTTGGTGAAATCATTTCCAATCCATATTTAGCAGTTGGATCACAGCTATTATTCATCCTTATTACTATTTTTATCGTAAGTAAAGGTGTACAAAATGGTGTTGAAAAAGTAAATAAATATTTCATGCCAGCATTATTCGTATTATTCTTTGTACTAATTGTTCGTGCACTTACTTTAGACGGTGCTGGAGAAGGAGTTCGATTCTTCTTACAACCTGATTTCTCAAACGTAACGTCAGAAATCATTTTATATGCAATGGGGCAATCGTTCTTCTCACTATCTGTTGGTGTAGCCGTTATGGTAACGTATAGCTCGTACTTACCGAAAGAAGAAAGTTTACCGCGTTCAGCATTTTCTATCGTAGCTTTAACGCTTGTGATTACATTACTTGCAGGACTAGCAATTTTCCCAGTTGTATTCGCATTTGGAATGGAACCATCTCAAGGACCGGGACTATTATTTATCGTATTACCAGCTATTTTCAGTAAAATGGCGTTCGGAAAATTATTCTTCATTGTTTTCTTATTACTATTCTTCTTTGCTACTATTACATCAGCAATTTCGATGTTAGAAATTAGTGTTGCGTCTTTAACAACTAAAGGTAAAAGTAAAGGGAAACGTGAAAAAATGGCATTAATTGTTGGCTTGTTAATCTTTGTTGTAGGGGTTCCATCAGCCTTATCGTTTGGTTTGTTAAGTGATGTGAAACCATTTGGGAAAACAATTTTTGATTTAGCAGACTATGCGGTTAGTAACATACTAATGCCACTTGGTGTTTTATTAGTTTCCATCTTTGTCCCTTTAAAAATGAAGAAAGATGTATTAATGAAAGAGCTTGGTGTAAGTAAAAATAAAGGCTATAAACTATTCGTATTATGGTTATTCTTACTTCGCTATATTGCACCAATTGCGATTATTATCGTATTCCTAAATGTGCTTGGAATTATATAAAAGAAAGGTAGCGTATCGAGATATGATACGCTACCTTTTTATTTTGCTTTTTTTTGCAATTCGTTTACTGTCACGAATTGATAGCCCTTTTTAGATAAAGAGTCTAAAATACCTTCAATAGTTTGCAGATTTTCATTAGATTCATCGTACATAGGGTGCAATAAAATGATAGAACCTGGTTTTACATTTTTACTAACATATTCAATTTTATCAGCTGTAGATGTATAAAAAGTATCAGGTTCAAGGTCCCATGTGATTGTTTCGATATTATTTTTATTTAAATAATAGGGCAGACCAATTAGCTTTTTACCGTTAGGTGGTCTAAAATCAATTTCGCCTGTAAATCCTGTTTGGCGGATTAATGAATTCGTTTTTTCTATTTCTTCTTTAATAAAAGAAGGTGTTTTAAAAACCATTCTGTTATGAGAATATGTATGATTTCCAAGTTGGTGTCCAGAGTGTACGATAGCTTCTCCTAACGATAGGTTTTTCTCTAATTCATTTCCGATTAAAAAGAAAGTAGCTTTTGCATTGTATCGATCTAGTAGCGGTAATATTTGTTTAACATTGTTAGTAGGACCATCATCAAAAGTTAAAGCAATCACTTTTTCATTTGTTTCTACTCGGTTTGTTAAACCTCCAAACAATTGAAAACTTCTTGCGTTCATCAATTTGTATGTTCCGAATAATGCTACAGTAATAATGAATAATGTAACGATTGTAATGGTTATATTCTTTTTCATAACGCAACCTCACTATACTTTTGGATTGGACTAAAAAGTATTATATCAAACTAAGTAACTTCGTGCTTTAAAAAGGATGTGGATGCAAGGGGAAGAAATTTATCATATAATAAAATGCAAAAGGTATATTAGGAGGTATTGATATGGCGATTACAATTCAATTGCCAGACACTGCAGCGTCTCATGCAAAGCCAAGTATGGAAATGGCGATACTTTGCGTGGGGTAGACAAGTAATATACAATCGCCTAAATGAGCTCGTATCATTTTTTATATTTGGCTTTGCACCTTATTGAAATGAACCATAAAAAATAAGGGGCGAGCAGAAATGAAATATGTTAAAGCTGCGACGGTTTTACCAGAAAGTTTAATTGCTGAAATTCAAAAGTATATACAAGGTGAAACAATTTACATTCCAAAACAAGAAACAAAACATTATAAATGGGGTACACAATCTGGAGGAAGAAAACAACTAGATGAAAGAAACAAAGCTATTAAAGAAGCGTTTAAAAGTGGAATTTCCATTCATCAACTTGCGGAGGAGCATTTTCTTTCCGGAGAAACGATTAAAAAGATTGTGTATTCTAAATGAAAATAAAAGAGTCTAGTTCAATTATTAAATTGAACTAGACTCTTTTTGTTTTGTATCTATTGGATATGAATGGGCAAGATAATAGAAAAAATGTGCCGGCTTTTTACTAAATAGAATATAGAGCATTTGAGTGAAAAGCAGAAAGGTGAGCATATATGAATCATCTAGGACAAATAACGATAGAACTATTTTTTGGTTTTTTTGTGCTATTGATTGCTACTAAAATATTAGGGAAGACACAAATATCTCAGTTAACGCCATTTGATTTTATTTCTGCCATAGTTCTCGGAGAATTAGTAGGAAATACTATATATGATCCGGAAATAAAAGTATGGTCTATTTTATATGCAGTACTTGTATGGGTAGTGTTAATTTATACAATAGAAGTGATAACGCAAAAATTTAGAGGGACGAGAAGTTTTTTTGAAGGCTCTCCGTCAATCATTATCCGTAATGGATATATTGACCGGGAACAACTAAGTTCAAATCATTTGGACATTAATCAACTACAACAAATGCTAAGACAACAAAAAGATATATTTTCAATCCGAGAAGTTGAATATATGATTTTGGAACCTAATGGAAACATAAGTGTTCTGAAGAAAAGCAAATATGAATCTCCTACTATAAATGATTTAAGTTTAAAACATAAACCTGTATACTTACCGATTTCATTAATTAGTGATGGAAAAGTAGTGAAAGATAATTTGAGGGAAGCAGGTTTTGATGAAGGATGGCTTTATAAACAAATAAAGCAAAAAGGGATTACTAAATTTGAAGATGTATTATATGCAGAATGGAAAACAGATGATGGTTTTTTTTGTCAGGAAATGCCTCGGTAGAACATAGTCAGAGTATGTAATGTTCATTTCTAAGTTATCTTTTACATATCAAAAAGCTGAATCATTGTATACAATAAGACTAGATCAACAATTTGTATGGAGTGATAAAGATGGAAGCTTTTATTAGAAGTGATCAATACAATTTTATAAAGTCACAAGCTTATATTTTAGCAAATGGGCATGCAACGGCAAATGATAGAGGTGTAATTCAAGCGTTAAAATCACTTGCGATTGAAAAGATAATACATGTATTTGAGAATTTAACGGATGAACAGAAAGAGTTAATTGATACGGTATTAACAGTTCAAAATAGAGAAGATGCAGAATCGTTTTTAATGAAAATAAATCCGTATGTCATTCCGTTTCAGGAAGTTACAGCACAAACATTAAAAAAATTATTTCCTAAAGCGAAAAAATTAAAACTTCCTGATATGGAAGAACTGGACATGAAAGAATTATCTTATTTAAGCTGGATTGATAAAGGGTCAAGCAGGAAATTTATTATAGCGAAAAATGATAAAAATAAGTTTGTTGGTCTGCAAGGAACATTTCAAAGTTTAAATAAAAAAAGCATTTGTTCATTATGTCATGGGCATGAAGAAGTAGGAATGTTTTTAGTTGAAATTAAAGGTGATGTACCAGGAACTTTCGTTAGAAAGGGAAACTATATTTGCAAAGATGGTGTAGCTTGTAATCATAATATGAAATCGCTTGATAAGTTACAGGATTTTATTGAGAGACTAAAGAAATAAAATAGAAGACCTCTAGTATTTAAACTGGAGGTTTTTATTTTTGAAGAAGAAGTAATAGGTTCCTTTGGAGATGTAGATTTATAAAAAAGTTAGTTCATTTATAATGAAATTTGATGAAAATATCTATTTGGATACAGTTGCTTATATGCAAGGAGGTAAAACATGAATTACATTTCACCGAAAGAAGAGGTGTTAAAAGTGAAACGGTGGCCTAAAGATACGATAGCGGCGGGTCGTGGTCATACCGTTGCTCTTAAATCAGATGGCACGGTGGTAGCAATGGGACGAAATAAAGAAGGTGAATGCCATGTAAGCGGCTGGTGTAATATTGAAGCAGTCGCAGCGGGCAATGTTCATATGGCGACGAACACGGGTAATGCTCATACAATCGCTCTTAAATGTGATAATACTGCGGTTGCAGTGGGGTGGAATAAGCATGATCAATGTGATGTAAACGACTGGCATAATATTGTATCGGTTGCGGCGGGCTGGCGTCGTACCTTTGGCCTGAAACCGGATGGCACGGTGATAGCGGTGGGACGAAATAAAGAAGGAGAATGCAATATAAGTAGCTGGCGTGATATTGTGGCGATAGCGGTGGGTGACTGGCATACAGTCGGTCTTAAATTGGACGGAACGGTGACGACTGTGGGTAATAATCGGTATGACCAATGCAATGTAAGTAGCTGGCATGATATTGTGGCGATAGCGGCGGGATATCTTCATACAGTTGGTATTACATCTGACGGTATGGTGACGGCTGTGGGTAATAATAAACAGGGTCAATGTGATGTAAGAGAGTGGCGCAATATTGTGGCAATAGCGGCAGGGAGTAATCATACAATCGGACTTAAATTAGACGGTACCGTGGTGGCAGTGGGCTGGAATGAGTATGGTCAATGTAATGTAAGTGATTGGCGCGATATTGTAGCGATAGCGGCTGGTTGTGCGCATACGGTCGGACTTAAATCAGACGGCACGGTGGTCGCGGTAGGTAATAATGAATTTGGCCAATGTGATGTAGGTAACTGGAACGGTATTCGACTGCCGGTTAATTAGTTTTAACGACTGGATGATTCAACCATTTTATTAGTTTTAATATTTGTTGATGAGGAATAAAAATATTAAAATCTCAATAAATCGTTAGTACTATTATTCTATTCTAGGAGTAATTATGGCGTAAGATATGTAGGAAATGATCAAACGTGAATTTGCTGAATAAGAATCCTTTTTCAAAGATAAAAACGCATCGCACTTTAAAAAGAAAGCACGATGCGTTTTTATTATTTTTTTTGCCAATTTTCTTTTATAAAGTCTTCACGGCCAGATTCTTTTTGCTCGTTAGCATATTTCTCTGGATTCTTTTTATAGAAATGTTGGTGGTACTCTTCTGCTTCATAAAAAGGTGCAGCAGGAAGAATTTCAGTCACAATAGGATCTTTAAACATACCGCTTTCTGCTAGAGTTTGCTTCGATTTTTCTGCAAGCTCTTTTTGTGTTTCATTATGATAAAAAATTGCTGTGCGGTAAGAGGGACCACGGTCAAAGAATTGTCCGCCATCATCAGTTGGATCGATTTGCGGCCAATATAAATCTAGTAATTTTTGATAAGGAAAAATAGAAGGATCGAATGTAATTTGTACAACTTCTAAATGTCCAGATGTTCCAGTCTTTACTTGTTCGTATGTTGGGTTTTCTACATGACCACCTGCATAGCCGGAAAGTACTTTTTGAATACCGGGAAGCTCATCAAATGGTTTTACCATGCACCAAAAACAACCGCCTGCGAAGGTTGCGAGTTCGTATGTTTTTTCAGACATTGCTGTAATCCTCCTAAATGTATATGTTTTATATAGTATTATATAAATTGTTTTATTGCGCAATAAAAAAGATTTGAAAATATATGTTTTTTATAAACAAGATCCTCCGCTAACATCAATTAATTGTCCAGTAACCCAGCGGCTGTCTGGAGAAGCAAGAAAAGCAGCAGTATCGGCAATATCTTCTACTTCACCTAAGCGATTGAAGGCGGAAATAGTAGTAGCGTACTGTTTCATCATTGGGTCGCTCAATAGTTCTGCGTTCATATCTGTTTTAATAAAGCCTGGAAGTATTGCATTTACTGTTATTCCTCGTGCTCCGAGTTGTTTTGCAAGCGTGAAAGTCATCGTGTTAATTGCACCTTTCGTCATACTATATGCAACGAAATCAGGCAAAGAAATGCGGGTGGCAGCTGATGAAATATTAATAATTCGGCTATTATCACGTAAACGTGGTAGTGCTTGTTGAATGATAAAGAATGGTGCTTTTGCATTTACTGAAACCATTCTATCAAAAAATTGTTCAGTCGTTTCTTCAATAAAAGCACCAGGACCGATTCCAGCGTTGTTTATTAAAATATCAAATTGTGTTCCACCAGTTCTTTTTTGTAATTCGTTATCTAAAGAAATATACAGGTTGTCTACACCGTGTAAAGATTCAAGATTTGCACCGATAGAAAAAGCTAATCCGCCATTTGATTGAATTTCATGAACAGTTTCTTCAGCATCTTCTTTTCGATTTCCATAATGAACAGCAACTAATGCACCGTCGTTTGCTAACCGTTTTGCGATAGCACGCCCAATTCCTCGGCTTGCTCCTGTAACTAATGCTATTTTTCCTTTTAACATAGTTTTCTCATCTCCTCATAAATTTTATATGTTTTTAAGTTGTTTTTCTTTATGTAGTAATGCGAACATACTTAAGTAATATATGAGTATGTGTAAGAAGTTCATTCCGATTTTGTTTTGAGAAAAAATAAATAGATTTCTAGTGAATAGAATGAATTTTAATTTTTTTCTAAAAACATGTTGACAATGAAAAGAACCGCGTCCTATAATACGTGTAACAAATAAAAGTGAATTAAGAATTTTCTAACTTTATATGTTGTATATGCAAAGAAGAGGAAAGTAGATGATTATGGTCGTTTCAGAGAGCTACTCCTAGGCTGAGAGAGTAGTAGCAATCGAATCATTGAAGATCACCTCGGAGCATCGCTTGCGAAAGGGAAACTGAGTAGAGGGCGGCGGCATCGTCTCCGGTAAAAGGACGGAGGTCTGATTGGACCTATGAAGCTTATATTTCGTGAGAAGTATAAGGAAGCTGAGTGGTAACGCGAAACTCTCGCCTCAGCAATCAAAGCTACTAATTTGTAGTAGTTGATTGCTGAGGCGAGAGTTTTTATTTTAAAAAATAGAATAAAAGAATGCGAGGAAGAGGAGAGTAAATGATAAAGATTGTTTCAGAGAGCCGCCCAAAGGCTGTGAGGGTGGTAACAATTGAATCATTGAAAATCACCTCGGAGCACTGCTTTTGAAGTTAGTAAAAAGTAGCGGAGTTGTTTCCGATAGAAAAACAAAAGTCTAATTGGACTTGCAGAGCTTATATTTCGTGAGAAGTGTAAGGAAGCTGAGTGGTACCACGAGTCTCTCGTCTCAGCAATGGATTGCTACAAGTGTGTAAGTAATCGATTGTTGAGACGAGTATATTTTTAAAGTTAGTATACTGAATATTCTGTTAAAAATACTCATCTCAGCAATCGATATAGAAATAGATTGCAAAAACAGAGATAAAACAGAGGAGCGATGTGAGATGGGAAACCAGTCCATCTATATGAATGGGGAATTTGTAGAGAAAGAAAAGGCAGTTGTTTCAGTATATGATCACGGTTTTTTATACGGAGACGGTGTATTTGAAGGGATTCGTAGTTACGGAGGAAATGTATTTTGTTTAAAAGAACATGTGAAACGATTATATGAATCGGCGAAATCTATTTTACTTACAATTCCAATGACGGTAGATGAAATGGAAGAAGCAGTTGTACAAACATTGCAAAAAAATGAATACACGGATGCCTACATTCGATTAATTGTTTCAAGAGGAAAAGGTGACTTAGGGCTCGATCCGAGAAGCTGTGTGAAACCGAGCGTAATTATCATTGCAGAACAATTAAAGTTATTCCCTCAGGAATTTTATGATAATGGACTAAGCGTTGTGTCTGTTGCATCAAGACGTAATACGCCAGACGCATTAGACCCACGCATTAAGTCAATGAACTATTTAAATAACGTGCTTGTAAAAATTGAAGCGGCACAAGCGGGAGTGCTAGAGGCTCTTATGTTAAATCAACAAGGATATGTTTGTGAAGGGTCTGGAGATAATGTTTTCATTGTGAAAGATGGAAAAGTGTTAACACCTCCTTCGTACTTAGGGGCGCTAGAAGGTATTACGAGAAATAGTGTGATTGAGTTATGTGAGCGTCTAAGTATTCCATGTGAGGAAAGGCCATTTACTCGCCATGACGTATATGTAGCAGATGAAGTGTTTTTAACAGGAACTGCAGCGGAACTAATTCCTGTAGTGAAAGTAGATTCAAGAGAAATTGGAGATGGAAAACCAGGAGATGTAACAAAAAGATTAACCGAAGAATTTAAAAAATTAACGAGAGAAAGAGGAGTACGTGTTCCAGGATTGGCGGCAAGTTTAGCGTAAATAGGGAGAGGAGTTAATTAAAATGGAGGAACAGTATACAGCATGTGATGAACTGCAGAGTGAAGAAGCTACAGGTGCTGGACACGTTATTCAATGTTTGAAGAAATTAGGTGTAACGACCGTTTTCGGTTATCCAGGCGGAGCGATTTTACCAATATACGATGCGTTATACGAAAGTGGTTTAAAGCACGTGTTAACTCGTCATGAACAAGCTGCAATTCATGCAGCGGAAGGATATGCGAGAGCTTCTGGAAAGGTTGGGGTAGTCTTTGCTACCTCTGGCCCAGGGGCGACGAATTTAGTTACGGGTTTAGCAGATGCTTATATGGATTCGATTCCTTTAGTTGTCATTACAGGGCAAGTTGCAACGCCTTTAATTGGTAAAGACGGATTTCAAGAAGCGGATGTTGTCGGAATTACAGTACCTGTTACGAAGCATAATTACCAAGTTCGTGATGTAAATCATTTATCACGAACTGTGCAAGAAGCTTTTTACATCGCCGAAAGCGGGCGACCGGGACCGGTATTAATCGATATTCCAAAAGATGTTCAAAATGCAAATGTAATATGTTTCTTTAATGAAGAAGTGGAGATTCCAGGATATAAACCAGAACCTTTGTCAGACAGTTTGAAACTGAGGGAGGTAGCAAAATCAATTTCAAAAGCAAAACGCCCACTCCTTTATATCGGGGGAGGCGTCATTCATTCAGGCGGATCTGAAGAACTCATCAAGTTTGCGAGGGAGAATCGTATTCCAGTCGTTTCAACTTTAATGGGACTGGGTGCATATCCGCCGGGAGATCCGTTGTTTTTAGGAATGCTCGGTATGCATGGAACGTACACTGCAAATATGGCAGTAACAGAATGTGACTTATTACTGGCGTTAGGTGTTCGTTTCGATGATCGTGTAACAGGAAAATTAGAACTTTTTTCTCCGCATTCGAAAAAAGTACATATTGATATTGATCCTTCTGAGTTCCATAAAAATGTAACTGTAGAGCATCCGATTGTTGGTGATGTGAAAAAGGCGCTACATATGCTATTACATATGTCTATTTATTCACAAACAGATGAATGGCTTCAGAAAGTGAAGAAATGGCAAGAAGAATATCCACTTTCATATAAGCAAAAAGAATTTGAGTTAAAACCACAGCATGTTATCAACTTAGTAAGTGAATTAACGAATGGTGAAGCGATTGTCACGACAGAGGTAGGACAGCATCAAATGTGGGCTGCTCACTTTTATAAAGCGAGAAAACCACGGACTTTCCTAACATCAGGGGGATTAGGGACGATGGGATTTGGTTTTCCAGCAGCAATTGGTGCTCAGCTTGCAAAAGAAGAAGAACTTGTCATCTGTATTGCTGGTGATGCTTCTTTCCAAATGAACATTCAAGAGCTGCAAACAATTGCTGAAAATAATATTCCTGTCAAAGTATTCATCATAAACAACAAATTTTTAGGAATGGTAAGGCAATGGCAAGAAATGTTTTATGAAAACCGTTTGTCGGAATCGAGAATTGGGTCACCAGATTTTGTGAAAGTAGCAGAAGCTTATGGTGTAAAAGGGCTAAGAGCAACAAATTCGTTTGAGGCGAAAAAGGTAATGCTAGAAGCATTTTCTCATGAAGGTCCTGTCGTAGTTGACTTTTGTGTAGAAGAAGGTGAGAACGTTTTTCCGATGGTTCCGCCAAACAAAGGGAATAACGAAATGATTATGAAGAGGTGGGAAGAATGAGTCATACTTTTTCATTAGTTATTCATAATGATCCGAGCGTCTTATTACGTATAAGCGGAATTTTTGCTCGGCGTGGTTATTATATTTCTTCTTTAAGCTTAAACGAAAGAGATACAAGTGGTGTTTCTGAAGTGAAACTAACAGCAGTTTGTACTGAAAATGAAGCAACGTTACTTGTCAGTCAGTTGAAAAAATTAATCAATGTACTGCAAGTAAATAAATTATAAGGAGTGTATGGAATATGAAAACTTATTATGAGAAAGATGCAAATTTAGAGCTATTAAAAGGGAAAACAGTTGCGGTAGTCGGATATGGATCTCAAGGTCATGCACAAGCACAAAATTTACGAGATTCTGGTGTGGAAGTTGTAGTTGGTGTTCGCCCTGGTAAGTCATATGAAGTAGCAAAAGCTGATGGATTTGAAGTAATGTCTGTTTCAGAAGCGGTTCGAACCGCACAAGTTGTACAAATGTTATTGCCGGATGAACAACAAGCGTATGTATATAAAACAGAAGTAGAAGAGAATCTTCGTGAAGGACAAATGTTACTTTTCTCACATGGTTTTAATATTCACTTCGGACAAATTAATCCGCCAAGTTACGTAGATGTAGCGATGGTCGCGCCGAAAAGTCCAGGTCATCTCGTTCGCCGTGTATTCCAAGAAGGAAATGGTGTCCCAGCATTAGTCGCAGTGCATCAAGATGCAACGGGAACAGCATTAAGTGTAGCACTAGCGTATGCAAAAGGTGTAGGTTGTACACGTGCAGGTGTAATTGAAACGACATTCCAAGAAGAAACAGAGACAGACTTATTCGGTGAGCAAGCAGTACTTTGCGGAGGAGTAACAGCACTTGTGAAAGCTGGTTTTGAAACGTTAACGGAAGGTGGATATCGTCCTGAAATTGCATACTTTGAATGTTTGCATGAATTAAAGTTAATTGTTGATTTAATGTACGAAGGCGGATTAACGAGTATGCGTCATTCTATTTCAGATACGGCAGAGTTTGGAGATTATGTAACAGGATCGAGAATTGTTACAGATGAAACGAAGAAGGAAATGAAACGTGTTCTTACAGAAATTCAGCAAGGTGAATTTGCGAAGAAATGGATTTTAGAAAATCAAGCAGGGCGTCCAACGTATAGTGCGATGAAAAAAGCAGAACAAAATCATCAGCTAGAAAAAGTAGGAGCAGAGCTTCGTGAAATGATGAGCTGGATTCATGCACCGAAAGAATTAGTAAAGAAATAGATTAATAGAGTATAAGTGAAAAATATGTAAGAGGGGATTTGACAAGATGAGAAGTGACATGATTAAAAAAGGTTTTGATAAAGCTCCGCATCGTAGTTTATTAAAAGCAACTGGTTTAAAAGATGAAGATTTTGATAAACCATTCATAGCAATTTGTAATTCTTTTATTGAAATTATTCCAGGTCATAAGCACTTAAATGAGTTTGGGAAACTTGTTAAAGAAGCAGTACGTGCAGCAGGCATGGTTCCATTTGAATTTAATACAATTGGAGTAGATGACGGTATTGCGATGGGTCATATCGGTATGCGTTATTCGCTTCCGAGTCGTGAAATCATTGCAGATTCAGTAGAAACGGTTGTAAATGCACACTGGTTTGACGGAATGATTTGTATTCCAAACTGTGACAAAATTACACCAGGTATGATGATGGCTGCACTTCGAATAAACATTCCAACTGTTTTCGTTTCAGGTGGTCCGATGGCAGCGGGGAAAACATCTAAAGGGGAAGTTGTCGATTTAAGTTCTGTTTTTGAAGGGGTAGGAGCCTATCAATCTGGGAAAATTTCAGAAGAAGAATTAAAGGATATTGAAGATCATGGCTGTCCATCTTGTGGTTCTTGTTCCGGTATGTTTACAGCGAACTCTATGAACTGTTTATGTGAAGTGTTAGGTTTAGCTCTTCCTGGTAACGGGAGTATTTTAGCGATTGATCCAAGACGTGAGGAGTTAATTAAACAAGCAGCAGAAAAATTAAAAATTTTAATTGAAAGAGATATTAAACCACGCGACATTGTAACAGAAGAAGCAATTGATGATGCGTTTGCACTTGATATGGCGATGGGTGGATCAACGAATACAGTATTACACACGTTAGCACTCGCACAAGAGGCGGGGTTAGATTACGATATGAACCGCATTGATGCAGTTTCAAGACGTGTACCGCATTTATGTAAAGTAAGTCCAGCTTCTAATTGGCATATGGAAGATATCGATCGCGCAGGCGGGATTAGTGCAATTTTGAAAGAGATGAGCCGAAAAGAAGGGGTACTTCACCTTGATCGTATAACTGCTACTGGGCAAACATTAAGAGAAAACATTGCTCATGCAGAGATTCAAGATAAGGAAGTTATTCATTCTCTAGAAAATCCTCATAGTGAAGAAGGAGGATTACGTATATTAAAAGGAAACCTTGCGAAAGACGGAGCGGTTATTAAAAGCGGAGCAACAGAAGTAAAACGATTTGAAGGACCTTGCGTTATTTTTAATTCACAAGATGAGGCGCTTGCCGGCATTATGCTTGGGAAAGTTAAGAAAGGAGATGTAGTTGTTATTCGCTATGAAGGACCAAGAGGCGGACCTGGTATGCCGGAAATGTTAGCACCAACATCAGCAATTGCTGGTATGGGATTAGGAGCAGATGTTGCACTTTTAACTGATGGTCGCTTCTCTGGTGCTTCACGTGGTATTTCGGTAGGGCATATTTCACCAGAAGCAGCAGCTGGCGGAACGATTGCACTTCTTGAACAAGGAGATATTGTATGTATTGATGTTGAGGAACGCTTGTTAGAAGTGAGAGTTAGTGATGAGGAATTAGAGAAGCGTAAAAAAGGGTGGAAACGACCAGAACCAAAAGTGAAAACTGGGTGGCTTGGACGTTATGCACAAATGGTAACATCGGCGAATACAGGTGCAGTTCTGAAAATCCCGAATTTTGATTGAGCCAATATAAAAAGAGATAAGGATGATATAAAATGGTGCAAAATGTAAAGGAGAGAGTGAAAATTGAAGATATCTTAATGGCTCATAATTGCATGAAAGATATCGTTATTAAAACACCGTTACAACGAGATTCAGTTTTATCTGAGAAATATGAATGTGACGTATATGTTAAGCGAGAAGATTTACAAGTTATTCGTTCTTTCAAAATTCGTGGTGCGTATAATTTAATTCAAAGTTTACCGAAAGAAAAGTTACAAAATGGTGTTGTTTGTGCAAGTGCTGGTAATCATGCACAAGGAGTTGCTTATACGTGTAATTTATTGAAGATTCCGTCAAAAATTTTCATGCCGACAACGACACCTAAGCAAAAAGTATCACAAGTTGAATTTTTCGGTGGTGATTTCGCAGACATTGTATTAGTTGGTGATACATTTGATAGTTCTTTCCAAGAGGCGCAGCGCTATTGTGTAGAAAATAGGATGACATTTGTACATCCGTTTGATGATCCGTATGTCGTTGCTGGTCAAGGAACAGTCGCTGTTGAAATTATGCATGATATGGAGAAACCAGTTGATTATATATTTACAGCAATTGGCGGTGGTGGATTAGCATCTGGTATTGGTACATATGTAAAGGGGGTTAGTCCTACTACAAAGGTAATCGGTGTAGAACCGATGGGAGCTGCATCTATGAAAGAAGCTTTTCTTCAAAATGAAAATGTTGCATTAGAAAAGATTGATAGTTTTGTTGATGGAGCAGCTGTTAAGAAGGTAGGAAAGTTAACTTTTGAAACATGTAAAGATGTAATTGATGATATTGTTTTAGTACCGGAGGGAAAGGTTTGTACAACGATTTTAGAACTGTATAAGAAAAATGCGATTGTAGCAGAGCCAGCTGGTGCGCTTTCTATTGCGGCACTTGATCTATACAGAGATGAAATAAAGGGAAAAACAGTTGTATGCACGTTAAGTGGTGGAAATAATGATATTGATAGAATGCAAGAAATGAAAGAACGATCCCTTATTCATGAAGGATTAAAGCACTATTTCATCATTGAATTTCCGCAACGTTCAGGAGCACTACGAGAGTTTCTTGATAAAGGATTAGGACCGGAAGATGATATTACTCGCTTTGAGTATATTAAGAAACATAATAAAGAAAATGGTCCAGCTTTAGTGGGGGTAGAATTAAAGCATAAGGAAGACTATGAAGCTTTAATTACTCGTTTTCAAGAAAATAACATTCAATTCGTGGAGCTTAATAAAAATCCTGTGCTGTTTGATTTACTTATTTAATAAAAGAAAAGAGTTAACATACAATTCTACTTGAAATAAAAAAGGTAGATACAAGCGAAGGGAAATCCTGCTTGTTCTATCTTTTTTATTCTTTGAAAGTTAAACGAAATACGCTCCATATTCAAGAAGGATAAAGCTAGTTAACCAAAAAAGTATTGCAATACGAATGATTACATACATTGTAAATTCAAAGGGAGTAAGTTTTCTCTCTCGCTTTATTTTTCTTAGAAGTCTAACAGAAAAAATGAACATAAAAGCAGGATCGCTATAGATATTTTATACACGTTTTCTAACAGACTTATATTTTCTAATAAGTTTTTCAGCATATTCATCACCTATCCCGTAATGTATGTTACAGAGAAATGAATCTCGTGCTGTTTAGTTGCGTTTGTTTATTATTTTCCCAGTGTCATCAATTTCTACATCAGTTGAAACCGTTTGTAAATATTGCAGTGCTTTTTTCTTTTCTTCTTCATTTACAGGAGAAACTTGGTTGTTGCGAATGATGTAAGGATTGAATGACATTTGGACATCCTTACCTTTAAAGGTTAAAGTTAATACGCCTGTTTCGGCACTCTTTCCATTTACATAATTCGGGAATAAAAAGTTTCCTAACGAGTATGCGATAGGAACTTTATTGTAATACTCAAATCCTTGTAACCAATGCGGGTGACTTCCAACGATTGCATCAGCACCCGCCTCTACCATTTTCGGAACATATTGTTTCTGGTATTCTATTGGGCGATTAGATTTTTCGACGCCCCAATGCATATAGACGATTACATAATCAGCATCTTTCTTTTGCTCTTGAATCGTTTTTGTTACAAGATCTAGGTCATATCCGTTTGCAACGCCGGGTTTATTGTCACCAGCTACCCAATTAAAGTTGGGCATAAAGCGTACAAAGGAAAGAAATTTAAACTTTTTTCCTTTTACAGTTAGTTCACGAGCAGTATAAGCATCTTCAGCATTTTTTCCGGCTCCAGTGTAAGGTAGTTTTAATTTTTCGACGTGAGAAATGGTGTCTAGTAGTCCATCTTGCCCATAATCAAGCGTATGGTTATTGCCAATGTTCACGATGTCATATCCGGTGTTTTTAATGGCTTGTAGTGTGGATGGATCACTTTTAATCCAAAATTGTTGCCCAGGTACTTTTTTTTCTCTCGTTGTAAATGCTGACTCTAAATTAACAAAAGAAATATCAGCTTTCGTTATTTCTTCTTTTACGTGTTGGAATGGATAATCAGCCCCATTTTTTTCGATTACGGGACGTAATTGCCAATCGAACATTGTATCACCAGAGAAGGTGAGTGTGATTTCAGGGTCTTCGGTTTTCTTTTCGCTTTTTGAAGCTGTTTTACTAGATTTGTTTTGCATATCAGGTTTGTCTTTCGCTTTTGAAATAAAAGAGTAGTTGATTAATAAAACAATTGGTGTAATGAAAAAGGCTATTAACAGAAATCGTTTTAGTAAAGTTTTCATAAATACCTTCCCTTTTGAGTTTATCCCGCAATTAGATTAACAATGAATCTACTAAAGGCAATCGGTCTTTGTATAGTTACAAAAAAATAGCGGGTTATGTAGTGAAAAACGTTTGTTAATATTCACAATATTACGTTAACATATAGGTAACCTGTAAATCAATGTATAAACCAAAATATAGAAATAAAGAATTCGAAGGGTGAAGAATGAGAAATGGTTATATTAGGAGCAGTTGTAAATGGGATTTGTATTATATTTGGTACTTTACTTGGTAAATTATTTAGTGCGATTCCAGAAAGTATGAAGGGAACAATTATGCATGCAATTGGTTTAGCGGTTACTGTACTTGGACTTCAAATGGCATTAAAAAGTGAAAATTTTCTTGTTGTCATACTAAGTTTAGTTATTGGTACGGTAATCGGAGAATGGCTACAATTAGAAGAAAGGTTAAAACTGTTAGGGGATTGGCTAGAAAATAAAGTTGGATCGAAAGGGAAAGGGAGCATATCAGAAGGCTTTGTAACAGCCACGCTTATTTTTGCAATCGGAGCGATGGGGATACTTGGTGCATTGGACAGTGGGATTCGCGGAAATCATGATATTTTATTTACAAAGGCGATTATCGATGGATTCATTTCTATTATATTAACGACAACTCTAGGAATTGGCGTAGTATTTTCAGCGATTCCAGTGATTTTATATGAGGGAGGTATTGCAGTTTTTGCAACACAAATTAATAGTTTTGTTCCAAAAGAATTAATGAATCAATTTATAGTGGAAATGACGGCTACTGGCGGTATTATGATATTCGCAATCGGATTAAACTTACTTGGATTTATTAAAATTAAAGTGGCAAATTTACTTCCAGGCATATTAATGGTTGGAGTAATTGTTTCTATTATATACGGTTATGGTTTGATAATAAGTCATTAGGGGAAGGGATATAGATGATGGAATTCCAATTTACAAAACGTGCATATAAAATATTGGAGATTGCAGCAGAAGAGGCTGAGTGTAGTAAAGGTATTATCCATCCAGTTCATCTATTTATAGGAGCTTGTAAGGAAGGTACTGGAGTTTGCGCGGAGTTACATATGTATTTATTTCACACGGTGGGTATGGATTTTTTAGCAAAGATATCGTTACTCCAACAATATTATGCAAATGAAATAGAATACATAAATGTTGGGGAGTTTAAAGTTTCAAATAAGACGATAGAAGTTTTAAAAGTAGCGAAGAAACGGATGGAACGTTTTCAGCAAATAGTAATAAATGAAGGGCATGTTTTATATGCAATTTTTCAAGGGGATACAGTTATTGATAAGGTTATAAGTGAAAAGATGAAAAAAGATCTATTGCAAATTACATCTGAACCAAGAGACTTGACGGTTGCATTAACAATATTTGATCCTATTTGTAATAGTTTAAGCTGTAATATTAGAAAAGCGATCTCTTCTGATTTTGAAAAGTTGGCACGTTTTGTTAAGGATGAATTTGGTGAGCGTTGGTTAAAATCTTTAGATTATGGATTTCGGACATATAAAGAAGAGTTACCTATTTTTATTGCTGAACAAGGAGGAGAAATCATTGGTTTCGCTTGTTACGATGTTGTGAGAGGAAAGAAAGGGTTGTTTGGCCCGATGGGTACAGCGAAACATAATCGTGTGAACGGTGTTGGGAAGACGTTATTGAATCATTGTTTATATAACATGAAGAAAAGCGGATATGAGTATGCAATTATAGGACAAGCAGGTCCGATTGAGTTTTACGAGCGATGCTGTAATGCACGTTTAATACCCATAGGAGATAATTAACTCTATCCCTTTGCAAAGAATGCAAAGGGATAGAGTTTTATTATGTATAAAGCAAATTACTAAACTTTTTCTAGAAAACGGTGTAGAATGGGTATCGAATGAAAGAAGGTGTAAAAATGGCCAGCTGGAAACGAAATTTAATGATTTGTTGGCTAGGTTGTTTTACCACTGCAGCCGGTATGAGTTTAGTAATTCCTTTTTTATCTTTTTATATTGAGGAATTAGGGGTGACCGGCACTTCTAGTATTGCACAGTGGTCGGGACTTGCATTTGGTGTGACATTTTTAATGGGTGCGATCGTATCACCAATATGGGGCAAGCTTGGTGATATACATGGTCGGAAATTGATGCTTATACGTGCGAGCCTTGGTATGGCGATAATTATGACGCTTATGGGGTTTGTGACAGATGTGTATCAATTAGTCGCACTTCGGTTTTTAATGGGATCGGTATCAGGTTTCCTTTCTACAGCGATGACACTTATTGCTGCAGAAACTCCGCAAGAACATTCAGGTTGGGCAATTTCTACAATCTCAACTGGAGGCGTGAGCGGTTCATTACTTGGGCCGATACTCGGAGGTTATTTGTCAGAGTTAATCGGAATGCGCCATGTTTTTCTAGTTACAGGAGCTTTCTTATTCCTGTCCTTTCTTATCGTCTTTTTCTTCTTACATGAGGAGAAACATTCTGCTAAAGAAAAAAAGGCACAGCCGAAAAAAGTATGGACGATGGTCCCTGCAAAACATTTAATAATAAGTTTATTTGTAGCAACGTTTATTATTCAGCTTGCAAATATGTCGATTCAACCTATTATTACGTTGTACGTAAAGCATTTGGCAGGACCAGGAACAGATCATATTGAAATGCTTGCAGGTGCAGTCATGTCTGCGACAGGATTAGCAGTTATTTTAGCAGCTCCTAAGCTAGGAAGATTATCAGATCATATTGGACCTCAAAAAACGTTAGTTGTAGCGTTGTTTGCTGCAGGAATTATTTTTATTCCACAAGCATTTGTAACCTCAGCTTGGCAACTATTAATTCTTCGCTTTTTATTAGGTATTGCACAAGCAGGACTATTACCTTCCGTACAAACTCTACTAAAACAACATACGCCAACCCATGTAACGGGACGAATATTTGGATATAATCAATCGTTTCAGTTTTTAGGAAATATGATTGGGCCAGTACTTGGTGGACAAATTGCAGCTCATGCAGGCTTCCAATATGTTTTCTTCTCTACATCATCACTATTATTTATTGCGTGCATTTGGGTTTATTTTCATAGTAAGAACGAAGAGGTATCAGAGAAACGACATTTGGAAGTTAGTTAACTATGTGAATGAAAAACAGAAAAAGGATGAAGCAATATTGCTTCATCCTTTTTCATTAAAATTGAAGGCAAAGATAACTTAATGTACCAAGCTCGTAGCCACGGTGAATGACCGTACCGTCGTTCTCACCACTACCCATCGCGATAAATAGAGGAACAAAATGTTCCGCTCTTGGTACAGCTAATTGTGCATGAGGAGCATTTCTTTCCCAGTTAAACAATGCATCTTTATCGCTAGTATGCATATGATTTATAATCCAATCATCAAATTCAATCGCCCATTGTTCCGGAGTTGTTTCATTCCATTTTAATGCTCGTAAATTATGAACAGTAACTCCGCTGCCGATTACTAAAATATCTTCTTGTCCAAGTCCTTTTAGTGCTTCTCCAATTTCAAATTGTTCTTTTGCAGGAAGGAATGGATTTACTGATATTTGTACGACAGGAATATTGGCTTCTGGGTACATACGATGCAGGAGTGTCCATGAGCCATGATCTAAACCTCTCGTCATATTATGATGGACTGGAATGCCTTTGTTTTTAAATTTTGTTTCTAGCATAGACGCAATGCTAGAAGAGCCTTTCGCATGATATTTGATTTCGTATAACTCAGGAGGAAAACCTCCAAAGTCATAAATTGTTTCATATACTTCATCTGAAGAGGAGATCGTTAATACTTCACTTTCCCAGTGAGCGGTAAAAATAACAATAGCTTTCGGTTTATATGTTGCTCCAAGTGTCTTTAAAAAGCGTGTATAGTCTGTATCTTGAATAGCAAGCATAGGTGATCCATGTGCTAAAAATAGTGAGGGCATCATGATTAAAACCTCCTAAAAATATATTAATTACTTTATGTAAGTAACTATATAATTTTATTTTAAATTCGTCAAGATAATAGTTTAATATGTAATCGGAAAAATAGATCATTTGTCATAATGAAAGCAATTGCATATAATACATAATAAGAATAATGAATGTTTATTCATTATAAAAAAAGATATACATAATAGATTTGGAGGCTGTCGGAATGAGCATACAGGAAAATTTCGTTACGGCATTGGATAAATCGGAAATTTACTTGCGTAAATGGTTACTAGAAGGAAATCCGCGGGGAATTGTTCAAATTGCACATGGTATGACAGAACATGCAGGTGTTTATACAGAATTTATTGATGCCTTATTAGAAGCAGGATATGGTGTTTATGCTCATGATCATAAGGGGCATGGAAAAACAGTAAAAAGAGAAGAAGACTATGGTCATTTTGAACCAAATGTAGGTTGGAATCAGGCTGTGTCTGATGTTATCTTTGTTTCGGAAATGATAAAAGAAGAGCAGACATGCCCGTTATTTTTACTTGGACATAGTATGGGTTCTTTTTTATCAAGACGTGCTGTACAATTTAAAGGTGAATTATATGATGGATTCCTTATTTCAGGAACTGGTGGAAATCCAGGGCTTTTAGGAAGTATCGGTCATAAAGTAGCGACAATTGAGATGAAACTTCGCGGAAAGAAAACGAAAAGTCCGATGCTGAACTTCTTATCTTTCGGAAACTTCAACTCACACTTTAAGCCAAATCGTACGAAATTTGATTGGTTATCTTCAGATATTCATCAAGTTGATAAGTATATTGCGGATCCGTTATGTGGATTCATTTGCACGACTAGTTTTTACCGAGAATTGTTTCATGGAGTTCTAGAAGTAAATAAAATAGAAGAATACAAGAAGACACCAAAAAATCTTCCAATACATATATTCTCTGGTGATCGTGATCCTGTTGGGGATATGGGGAAAGGTGTAAAAGAAGTATACGAAAACTATAAAAAATGTGGTGTGAAAGATGTAACACTTCGTTTATATGAAAATGGTAGACATGAAATGTTCCATGAAGTGAATAGAGAAGATGTATTTCAAGATTTGATTTCATGGTTAGATGAGCATATTGTATAAGAAGAAACCTCACTTCATGCTGAAGTGAGGTTTTTTGAAAAATTGGAGGATTGATTATGAGTGAATTTGTAAATAAAGAATATGTAGAAATAGATTTTCAAGATATCTGGATAAAAGACGAGGAATTGAAAAATTGTACCTTCATAAAATGCCGTTTTAGAGGGATAGATGCATCAGAAGTTTTTACTAAAAATTGTAATTTCATAGAATGTGATTTTACTGGTACTCTTTTTAATGCTTCTATCCATCAAGGAACTACGTTTGCTAATTGTAGGTTTTTTGGTGCGAATTTATTTGTATCTAAGTTTGAAGAATGTAAAATGACTGGTTCGGATTTCGAAGAGGCGAATTTAGACGGAATAACAATTATATCAGGCGATTGGTCATATACGAATTTAAGGTTTGCGAACTTAAGTAAACAAATGTTAAAGGGTATTCGTTTAATTGAAGCTGACCTATATGAATGTAATTTAGAAAAAGCAGATTTGCGTGAAGCGGATTTAACGGGCGCACAATTAGGTAAGGTGAAACTTAGTGGGGCGGATTTAAGAGGAGCTGTAGTTGATAGAGTTGATTTTAAAGCTTTTGATTTAAAAAACGTGAAATTAGATATAGCGCAGGCGGTTGTAGTTGCGAGATGTTATGGAGCAAAGGTGAATTAAATCATTTGTAACACCGTTCAATATATTGAACGGTGTTACAAATAGTAATGATTTTTAAAAATTGCCTTTTACCGCTTTTATAATATGATGTGTGAAATTGCTAATGTCAGGAGATGCTGAATATGGATAGCATAAAGATTAAACAACTATATGAAGCATTAAGAAAATCTTGGTCAATAGAAACGAGTTCTAAGTGGACGAGCGAAAGCCCAGCAAAGGGACAATGTGGTGTAACGGCCCTTATTGTCCAAGAATTGTGCGGGGGAGAGATAATAAAGACGAAGATAGGTGAAGTATGGCATTTCTACAATAAAGTAGATGGGAAAAGGTATGATTTTACTAGGACCCAATTTCATGAAACATTAAACTATATGGACATGAAGTCGAGCCGTGAAGAAGCATTTGCAGATACAAATGAAAAACAATATAGCATTTTGAAGGAAAAGACAACGAAAGAATTAAAATTATCTTTTGACTCTTAATCTTCAATAAGTTACTATAATGGTGGTAACTAATTAAAGGGAACTTCATAGAGTTGAAAGGGGAAATACTTTTGAAAACAACTTATGTAAACGCTACAATTGCAACGATGAATGAACAAAATGAAGTGATAGAAAATGGATATATCATTGTAGAAAATGATCAAATTATAGATATAAATAGCGGAGAATTCGCTAACGATTTTGAAGTAGATGAAGTAATTGACATGAAAGGAAAGTGGGTTTTACCAGGGCTTGTCAATACACATACACATGTTGTTATGAGCCTTTTGAGAGGTATCGGAGATGATATGTTATTGCAGCCATGGCTTGAGACGAGAATTTGGCCACTTGAAAGTCAGTTTACGCCAGAGCTTGCGGTCGCTAGCACGGAATTAGGATTACTTGAAATGGTGAAAAGTGGTACAACATCATTCTCTGATATGTTTAATCCTATTGGAGTAGACCAAGATGCAATTATGGAAACGGTATCAAGGAGTGGAATGCGTGCTGCTGTTTCAAGAACTTTATTTAGCTTCGGAACGAAAGACGATGAAAAGAAAGCAATTGAAGAAGCTGAGAAATATGTGAAGCGTTACTATAACGAAAGTGGTATGTTAACTACGATGGTTGCACCACATAGTCCATATACATGTTCCACAGAACTGTTAGAAGAGTGTGCTCGTATTGCAGTAGAAAATCAAACGATGGTTCATATTCATCTTTCTGAAACAGAGCGTGAAGTACGTGATATTGAAGCACAGTATGGGAAGCGTCCAGTAGAATATGCAGCAAGTTGCGGATTGTTTAAACGCCCAACAGTTATTGCACACGGTGTAGTATTAAATGAAAATGAGCGTGCATTTTTAGCAGAACATGATGTTCGAGTAGCTCATAACCCAAATAGTAATTTAAAACTAGGTTCTGGTATAGCGAATGTAAAAGCGATGCTAGAAGCAGGAATAAAAGTAGGAATTGCAACAGATAGTGTGGCGTCTAACAACAATTTAGATATGTTTGAAGAAATGCGCATTGCAACATTATTACAAAAAGGTATTCATCAAGATGCAACAGCGTTACCAGTTGAAACAGCTCTTACACTTGCGACTAAAGGAGCTGCTGAAGTAATCGGGATGAAACAAACGGGCTCACTTGAGGTTGGAAAGTGTGCTGATTTTATTACGATTGACCCATCTAATAAGCCGCATTTACAACCGGCAGATGAAGTGTTATCACATCTTGTGTATGCAGCTAGTGGAAAAGATATAAGCGATGTAATTATTAATGGTAAACGTGTCGTTTGGAATGGTGAATGTAAAACATTAGATGAAGAGCGTATTATATTTGAAGCAAGTCGTTATAAACGAGGTTTACAAAGATAGGTAATTATATATCAGTTGAAAAAGCTATCCTTTTTTAAAAGGATAGCTTTTTTCTTGAACGAATAAATATTCAAAAGAATGTCGCATCTTTCTGTTAGTATTTCTGCTATAATATATAACGCTTTATAATATTTTATACTTAAGGAGAACAACTCATGAAGCGAAAAAAGAGCCATTTAATAGTAATGGCACTTGTTACAACTTTATTATTAGCAGCTTGTAATAATAAAGCGAATAAAAGTGACACAGAGGCAAAAAAACAAGTATTAAATGTAACGGTATCAGAAGAAATTCCTTCTCTTGATACTACAAAAACGATGGATGGTACATCAGCGCACGTTATGCAAAACATATTTGAAGGGTTATATGTATTAGATGATCAAGATCAGCCTATTCCAGCAGTAGCAAAATCGTTTGAAAGAAGTGAAGATGGTAAAAAATATACATTTGATTTGCGTAAAGATGCAAAATGGTCAAATGGAGACAGTGTAACAGCCAATGATTTTATGTTTGCGTGGAGACGGGCGGTAAGTCATGAAACAGCGTCTCAATATGCGTATATGCTCTTTTACGTGAAAAATGCGAAAGAGATAAATAAGGGAACAATGCCTCTTGATGAACTTGGGGTTAAAGTTATAAATGATTATAAGTTAGAAGTGGAACTAGAACAGCCAATTCCGTATTTTTTACAGTTGTTAGCGTTACCTATATACTTACCACAGCACGAATCATTTTTAAAAGAACAAGGAGAGAATTATGCATTGGAACCTAGTAATCTCATATATAACGGTCCATTTGTATTAGAGAAGTGGAAGCATGAACAAGAATTTCAATTAAAGAAAAATGATATATATTGGGATAAAAAGAAAGTGAAATTAGAAGAAATAAACTTTCAAATTGTGAAGGATACAGTGACAGCAGTAAATTTATATGAAGCTGGCGATTTGGATCGAGTACCAATTAATTCTCAATTTGTAGACAAGTATAAAGGGAATAAGCAATTGCATATGTCGAGCGATCCTGGAATTGCTATGCTACGTTTTAATGAAAAAAATAATGCGTTAGCAAATAAGAAAGTACGTCAATCTATTTCATTAGCGTTAAATAAGAAGGATTTTGTTGCTCACTTTATTAATAACGGGGCAAAACCTGCAAGTGGACTTGTACCAGTTGGTCACGTAAATGAAGAGACTGGTAAAGATTTTAGAAAAGAAAATGGAGATCTTTCTCCATATGATTTGCAAAATGCGAAAAAGATTTGGGAAGAAGCGAAAAAAGAAGTTGGAGTAGAACAAATAAAACTCGAGTTTTTAACGTTTGAACAAGATAACGCAAAACGTATGGCGGAATATATAAAAGGTGACTTAGAGAAGAATTTGCATGGATTAACGATACAAATTAAACAACAGCCATTTAAGCAAAAATTACAATTAGAACAAACAGGTGATTACGATATATCTATGGTAAATTGGGGACCAGATTATAAAGATCCAATTAGTTATTTAGAGCTATTTACGACAAGTAATCCAAATAATAAAATGAATTATTCTAATCCTCATTACGATGAGCTAATAAAAAAAGCTAAAAATGATCTTATACTAGATCAAAAGAAAAGATGGAAAGCGTTGCGAGAAGCTGAGCAGGTCATATTAGAGGACGCTGCGGTAGCACCGCTTTATCATATTGGTTCCGCTTATGTACAAAAGGATTATGTAAAAGGAATTGAAAAGCATCAATTTGGTGGCGTTTATACTTATAAGAATGCTTATATCGATAATAAGTAAAACTATTAATCAAAAAAGAAACCTTACTTTTAAAAGTGAGGTTTCTTTTTTGGGAATTATATCTATTAAACGGATTTTAATAAAGAATAAAAATTCGTATCATATGGGATATCATCTTGATACATATAGTTTTTTAGAATCCCTTCTTTTTCAAATCCTAATTTTAATAGCACTTTATTTGAAGCTTCGTTTTCAAGAAATACAATTGCCCCGATACGTTTTAAATGAAGCGTATGGAAGCCATAAGATATAATTTCAGAAACTGCCTCAGTAGCATATCCATTTCCCCAGTGTTCAGGCAAAAAGGCATAACTTATATTTGCTCGTTTATGTTCGGAAGACCAATCATGAAAACCAATTGTTCCGATGAGCCCTTTCTTGTCTTTTAATTCGATTCCCCATTTAATGCCGCTTCTTGCGTTGTACCCCAATTTAAAATTAGTAAGGATTTGTTTTACTTGATCCAAATTTTGCAATGGTTTTTGGCCATAATGGCGCAGGACATCGGTATTAGAAAAGCACTGTAATATACTCGGTGCATCTTCGTCGGTAAGTTCTCGTAAAATGAGTCGGTTGGTTTTTAATATAGGAAACATGCTTTCACTCCATTTCTTCTGAAACTAGAATGTGTTGTTATTATATAATCTAATCTGAAAATAAAGATTATTCAAGGGGTAAGGATGATTTTGAATCTATGGCTGTTAATCATATTTATTTACGACTAGATGAATCGGGGGTATTTTTGTTTCTTACACAAGTCGGTAACTCAGGAAGTTCAAGTGAACCACATTTACATATCCATCATCAAAGGCAGGATCCATCCAAGGTGAGTATGTTTTTCACGGAAGGCTTACCACTTTATTTTCGAACTGAAAAAGGTGCGATAATGCCGGAAAGAGGGACATACATAAGTGGTAAGTAGAAGGAAATCATTTCATACAAAAAGGGTATTCCAAATCAAATTTGGAATACCCTTTTTTATTAACCTACAAATGTTTGATACAGTAAGAAAATATTTAAAACGATAATAAGTGCAGCGATTAACCACGCGATAAATGTTGTAATGCGATGGTTGACGAGTGCACCCATAATCTTCTTATTACTTGTAAACATAATAAGTGGTACTAATGCAAAGGCAATACCGAAAGATAAGACAACTTGACTCATAACGAGAGCGTAAGTTGGATTTACACCTAAAGCGATAATAACGAGAGGCGGAATCATTGTTATAAATCGGCGTAAGTATAACGGAATATGCATTCGAATGAATCCTTGCATAATAATATCACCAGACATCGTACCAACAGAAGAACTAGATAAACCTGCTGATAAAAGTCCAATCCCAAATAATGCAGCCGATACAGGACCGACTAAATTACTGAACTGGTTAAAAGCAACATCAAGGTCTTCAACGTGCAAGCCGTTTTTAAAGAATAGTGCAGCTGCTACAATTAACATACTTGCATTAATTGCTCCAGCGATAACCATTGCAATAATAATATCGATGAATTCGAAGCGGAAAATCTTTTTCTTTTGTTCATCATTTGTTCCGACTACACGGCGCTGCGTTAAGGCCGAATGTAAATATATCGCGTGCGGCATTACTGTCGCACCTAAAATTCCAGCTGCTAAAAGGATGCTATCTACACCTTGGAATTTTGGAGTGAAAAGTCCTGAGAGTAGAGGGCTTAATTCCGGTTTTGCGTAAAAGACTTGGATACCAAAAGCGATAACAACGATAAAAATCATACCTGTTATGATAGCTTCTAATGGACGAAAGCCTCTGCGTTGAAATTCAAGAATAATAAATGATCCAACTGCTGTAATTAAAGCAGCTGGTAACATCGGAATTCCAAATAGTAAGTATAAGCCAAGTGCTGCCCCAATAAATTCAGCTAAATCTGTAGCCATAATAACGAGTTCCCCTTGTATCCATAAACCGATGGAAACTGGTTTGGGGAAGTTTTCGCGAGCTACTTCAGGAAGATTTCTCCCAGTAGCGATTCCTAATTTAGCTGATAAAGTTTGAATTAATACAGCCATTAAATTAGAAGCGAGTATTACCCAAAGCAATAAATACCCATATTGTGATCCAGCTGCGATATTTGTAGCGAAGTTCCCAGGATCAATATAAGCAACTGATGCGATAAAAGCAGGTCCTAAGAATGGTAACAGTCTTTTAAAGCCTTTTGTTTGTCCACTTAACGCTAAATGGGCTGATTGAACTGTTGTACTTTGAGAAGGGACTTGTTCATCTTTTGTTATATCTTTATTCATAGTAGTATTCCCCTTTGAAATCTTAACTTGATTAAAGTTTCACTTTATTTTTACTCATTATTTCAATACATTTAGATATATGATGTGGCAATTTCATTTGAACATAAAAGTTTCCTTAATGCAAATTATATGACTGTGTGCAATGAATGGTGTGACGATGCAAAAATATTTTGGGAGTTTATGGTTGTTGAATAAGGGAGAAGATAATAAATTATAGGGTTGTTTTTGAAATTTATGTGAACATACAGCCTATATTACAGCATATTAATTGATGGAAATGAAATTGTATGATATATAATATATTGGGATTACAACCTAACCGTAGTGTTTTGTTCTGTAATCTTGTTTTTTATTTTTGTTAACTTATAGAAAAAATTGTAAATAGAAGAAAATAGGCTAAGTACAATTTAGTATGTATTTTCTTATTATATATGTTTTGATATGAACGTTAACTTATACATGATTTTAAAATTTAGATAGGTGGTAGAAATACATTGGCAACTACAAAACCATATAGAGTATTACTGTATTACATGTACACAACAATTGAAAACCCAGAAGAATTTGCTGAACAGCATTTAGAATTTTGTAAATCACTTGAGTTAAAAGGAAGAATTCTTGTAGCGACAGAAGGAATTAACGGAACTTGTTCTGGAACTGTTGAGCAAACAGAAAAATACGTGGAAGCGATGAATAATGATCCACGTTTTGCTGGAATCGTATTTAAAATTGATGAGGCAGATGAACATGCATTCAAGAAAATGCACGTACGTCCTCGTTCAGAGTTAGTTACACTTCGTCTAGAAGACGACATTAACCCGAAAGAAATTACTGGGAAGTATTTAGAACCAAAAGATTTTTATGAGGCAATGAAACAAGAAGATACAGTTATCATTGATGCACGAAATGATTATGAATTTGATTTAGGACACTTCAAAGGTGCGATTAAACCAGATATTGAATCATTCCGTGAATTACCAGATTGGATTAGAGAAAATAAAGAAACACTTGAGGGTAAAAAGATTTTAACGTACTGTACAGGTGGAATTCGTTGTGAGAAATTCTCAGGTTGGTTAGTTCGTGAAGGTTATGAAGATGTAAGCCAGCTTCATGGCGGAATTGTAACGTACGGAAAAGATCCAGAAGTACAAGGTGAACTTTGGGATGGTCAATGTTACGTATTTGATGAGCGTATCGCTGTACCAGTAAACCAAAAAGAACATGTTATCGTTGGTAAAGATCACTTTACAGGTGAACCTTGTGAGCGCTATGTAAACTGTGCAAACCCTGAATGTAACAAGAAAATTTTATGTTCTGAAGAAAGTGAAGCAAAACATTTACGTGCATGTTCTCATGAATGTCGTGTACACCCACGTAATCGTTATATCGTGCAACACGAATTAACAGAAGAGCAAGTAGCTGCTACATTAGAAAAAATC